>DASYDR010000297.1:0-3443 GCA_036499545.1 Roseomonas sp.
TGCGCCAGCGAGCGCGAGACGAGGTAGAGCATGTTCGGCCCCGGCGTCGCCGCCAGGCCGAAGGACAGCGCCGCGAAGACCAGCAGGGTTTCGGCCGCCGGCATCAGCGGAAATCCTCGTCCCGCGGGATCGCCCGCAGCCAGACGCGCAGCCGCCAGAAGGCGTCGCCCAGCATGGTCGCGCCGCCATGCGCATAGGGGATGCGCGCGACCTGCGGCAGTTCCACCGCATCCGCGTCCCAGCGATGCTGCTCGTTGTCCAGGATATTGACGGCGCTGAGCCCGACCACGCCTTCGATGCGGTCATTGGTGTCGCGCAGCACCAGCAGGCCGGACGCGCCGCCGGACTGCCCCGGCAGCGCCGTCTGCAGGGTCGCGCGGCAGATATCCAGCCGATGCCGCCCGTCCGGGCTCGGGATGCTGAGGCCGGACGGGCCGCAATCGACCGGCGGCGCGGTGCCGGCGGCGGCCCCCACGAAAAGGCCGGCCGCCACGATGCCAAGAAGGAGTGTCTTCATCCGTGCACCGAAAAGCCGCCATCGACCGGAATGGCGACGCCCGTGATGAAGGCGCTGGCGTCGCTGCCGAGGAAGGCGGCGATGCCTTCGAAATCCGCGGGGTCGCCCCAGCGCTTGCTGGGCGTCCGGCGCAGCACGTCGTCATGCAGGGTCGGCATGTCGGTGCGCGCCTTCTGGGTCAGCGCGGTATCGATCCAGCCCGGCAGCAGCACGTTGACGGTGATGCCGTCCGGCGCCCAGGCGACCGCGAGCGACTTCGTCATCTGCACGACCCCGCCCTTGGAGGCGCCATAGGCGGCGTGGAAGGGCAGGCCGAAGATCGACAGCATGGAGCCGTTGTTGATCACCCGCCCATGCCCGCTGGCCTTCAGATGCGGCCAGGCCGCCTGGGAGGCGAGCATGGCGCTGGTCAGGTTGGTGGCCAGCACGGTGTGCCAGTCCTCCAGCCGGTATTCCTCCGGCCGGCGGCGGATATTGGTGCCGGCATTGTTCACCAGGATATCAAGGCCGCCGAGCATCCGGACGGTCTCGGCCACCATCGCCGTCACCGCGTCCGGATCGGTCAGGTCCGCGATCACCGCCTCGGCCTCGGCGCCGAGGGCACGGAGTTCCGCCAGGGCGGCCGCGTTCTTGGCCGCGTCGCGGCCGGCGATCATGACCGCGGCGCCGGCCTTGGCGAGGCCGCGCGCCATGCCGAGCCCGATGCCGCCATTGCCGCCGGTGACGAGCGCCACGCGCCCGCTGAGATCGAACATCGCCCTACCTCCCCCCGTTCTTCCCACTTTTATGCGTCTCGATGAGATCCACGAAGCGGTGGAAAAGGTAGTGGCTGTCGGTCGGTCCCGGCGAGGCCTCCGGATGGTACTGCACCGAGAACGCCGGATAGGCGTCGCTGGCGATGCCTTCGTTCGAGCCGTCGAACAGCGAGACATGCGTCACATGCGCGGTCGGCGGCAGCGTATCGGGATCCACCGCGAAGCCGTGATTCTGGGAGGTGATCTCGACCTTGCCGGTGGCCAGGTCCTTCACCGGCTGATTGGCGCCGCGATGGCCGCGATCCAGCTTGTAGGTCTTGCCGCCCAGCGCGATGCCGAGCAGCTGGTGGCCGAGGCAGATGCCGAAGATCGGCACCCGCTTCTCCAGCAGGTCCTGGATCACCGGCACCGCGTATGCGCCGGTCGCGGCCGGGTCGCCCGGGCCGTTGGACAGGAAGACGCCATCCGGCCCGTGCCGCAGGATCTCCTCCGCGGTCGCGGTCGCCGGCACCACGGTGACGTCGAGCCCGGCCGAGGCCAGGCAGCGCAGGATGTTGCGCTTGGCGCCATAGTCGACGGCCACCACCTTGTGCTTCGGCGCGTCCTGCCGGGCGAAGCCGGCTCCCGCGGAGCGGGCAAGCTCCGGCGTCCAGGCCCATTCCATCTCGTCCCAATGGTAGGACTGGCGGGTGGTGACGTCCTTGGCCAGGTCCATCCCCTCCAGCCCCGGCCAGGCCTGGGCCTCGGCGACCAGGGCCGGGATGTCGAAGCGGCCATCGGTCGGGAAGCTCAGCACGCCGTTCGGCGCGCCGCCGTCGCGGATGCGGATGGTCAGGGCGCGGGTATCGACGCCGGCGAGGCCGGCGACGCCATGCGACTTCAGCCAGTCATCCAGGTGCCGCAGCGCGCGCCAATTGGCGGGGTCGGTGATGGATTGCTTCACCACCAGGCCGCGGGCGACCGGGGTCGTGGCTTCCATATCCTGGCATTGGCACCGACATTGCCGATATGGGGGAAGGTGAAGGTGATGGTCTGCCCGGCATAGGACGGGTCGGTCAGCGTTTCCTGGTAGCCCGTCAGGCCGGTGTTGAAGCAGATCTCGGCGACCGTGGTCGCATGCGCGCCGAAGCCTTCCCCCCAGAAGACGCTGCCATCGGCGAGGACGAGCACCGCGGTCGCGCCCTCGGGCGGGGTGGCGGCGGACGGGGTTTCGGGCATGGGGGTCTCCGGAAGAGGGGCATTGCCGGGAAGGTCGGACAAGGCGAGGCCGGTGGCGGCCAGGATGGCGGGCCAGTGGCGGGCCGGAATGGCCCTGGCCTGGCGCCATTTCCGGATGGCCTCGGTGCCGACGCCGCAGCGTGCCGCCGCGGCTTCGGGCCCGCCCAGCAGGGCGATGATGTCTTCCACGCTGCGCATGCGGGCACTATCTGGGAAATTACTTCCCAGGTCCAGCGAAACCCGCCGCGCGGCCTGGGAATTGATTTCCCATTTCCCAATCGGCTATATCTGACCGGATAAGGAGAGCATCATGGATCTGCGCCCCCGTTTCACCGAGGCCCTGAAGGCGTCCATGATCGCGAAGGACAGCGCGCGGACGTCCACCATCCGCATGGTCATGGCCAAGCTGAAGGACACCGACATCGCCGCCCGCAAGACGCCGACCGACCCCGGCGTCCCGGACGAGGCGATCGCCACCATGCTGCGCGGCATGGCGAAGTCCCGCCGCGAGGCGGTCGAGCTCTACCGCCAGGGCAACCGCCCGGAGCTGGCGGAGAAGGAGGAGGCCGAGATCGCGGTGATCGAAAGCTTCCTGCCGGCGCAGATGGACGATGCCGCGGCCGCCGCCGCGATCGACGCCGCGATCGCGGAGGCCGGCGCCACCTCGATCAAGGAGATGGGCAAGGTCATGGCCGTGCTCCGCGCGAAACACGCGGCGGAAATGGACCTCGGCAAGGCCGGACCGCTGGTGAAGGCGAAGCTCGGGGGGTGATCCCATGTAACGGGCCGGTTGATTGACCGGCCGGAGGCCGCGCCGGCGCCTGAGCGACTGTGTTGAGTGTCAAGGGCCGATGCGACGAGAGATGGTCTACGGGCGATCGGTGCAGCTCAAGGCGGTCGCTGCGCGCCCCCGCCTGCGGCGGCTGGGGCCTTGACCCGGCCCGCTCGTCGGT
>DASYDR010000298.1:0-1752 GCA_036499545.1 Roseomonas sp.
ATCGACGGCGCCCAGCAGCACGCCCGCGCCGTCGGCGCCGGCCGGCAGGCCGGGGATCGCCGGTAGATCCTGCGGCCTGGCGTTCATCGCGGTGAGCGAGGCCTGGGACGCGATGCCGCGCAGCGCCTTGACTTCCAGCGCGCAGCCATCGGCGGCGAGATCGTCGAGCGTCGCCGACAGCGCCCGCATCGCTTCCCAGACGTCGCGGCGGAGGCCGGGCTGCAAGCCGATGCGCAGCGTGGTGAAGATCGGCCCGCCGCCGCAGGCCTGGACACCGCCTGGCGGCAGGATCGCTCCATCCGCTTCCCGCACCGCGTGGCCGAAGCGTATGCCAGGACGCGGCCGCAGGCTGCCGGGATCCTCGATCCGGGCCATCATTCCGAATTCAGTCTGATTGCCCTGCATCACAACCGCGAGCGCGGCAGCCCGCAGCAGGGGGTCGAGGGTCAGGCGCGTGCGGCCGCCTGAATCTCCGGCGAAATCGAAAAGTGCCATGCCCCTGTCACTTCCTGGCCCGGCAAGGAGGCTAACAGGGCGCCCTGCAACCTGTTAGTGACTTCCGTTACGGACAGTGCCTCCGAACCTGACAGGTGCCCGCCGCCTTGCCAGTATCGCGTGCGATCGAAGGATGTGTCTGCTGACCACGGAATCCGGCCCCGTCTGTCACGCCTGCGGCTTTACGAATCCGCCCGTCATGCGCTTCTGCGGCGCCTGCGGCGTGCTGCTGCGCCGTGCCGCCGACCGCGCGACGGTCGAAGCGGGGGAGCGGCGGCCGGTGACGGTGCTCTTCGCGGATATCGTGGGCTCCAGCGCCCTGGCGGCCGGGCTCGATCCCGAGGATCTGCGGCGCGTGCTGCTGGCCTTCCGCAACGCCGCGGCCGAGATCGTCGTCCGGCATCACGGCAGCCTGGCGCAGCACCAGGGCGACGGGCTGCTGGCCCGGTTCGGCTTCCCGCGCGCCCGGGAAGACGACGCGCAGCAGGCCTTGCGGGCAGCCAGGGAGATCGCGGCGAGCGTCGCGGTGATGGGGCAGCCGCTCGGCGTCGCGCTGCAGGTGCGCGTGGCGGTGCATAGCGGCATCGTGGTGGTCGCGACGCTTGGCGACGGTGTCGCGGGCGAACCTGGTGCCATGGTCGGCGAGACCACGACGATCGCCGCACGGCTGCAGCAGGCGGCGGCGCCCGGGGAGGTCTGGGTCAGCGAAGCGGCACGCCGGCTGGCCGGGCCGCGCTTCGTCTTCTCGGCCTGCGGCGAGATCGAGCTGCGCGGCCTGCCGCGGCCGGTGCTGGCCCATCGGCTGGAAGATGAACTCGCCACCGCCGGCGCCGCGGCCATGCTGCCGCTGGTGAACCGCCTGCGGGAGCTGCGCAGCCTGTTCTCCGCCTGGCGCGACGCCGAGGCCGGGGCCGGCAATGTGCTGCTGATCGAAGCCGAGCCGGGCATGGGCAAGAGCCGGCTGATCACGGAATTCCGTGCCCGGATCGGCGGCGCCGGCGACGGGGCGGTGTTCATCGGTTGCGGCGCCGATGACGGCGGCAGCGCCTTCCGCCCGCTGATCAACTGGCTGACGGCCGCCGCCGGCCTGGCCGGGCCGGAGGCCGGGAGGCGCGCCGGCCTGCTCGCCTGGCTCGCGGGCCGTGGGCTGGCATCGACCGAGCATGTGGCGCCCCTGGCCGCGCTGCTGGACTGCGCGGTCCCGGCGGAGCTGCGGGAGCTGGAGCAGGCCGGCCGGCGCCGGCGCCGGCGCAGCAT
>DASYDR010000299.1:0-17587 GCA_036499545.1 Roseomonas sp.
CCAGGCCGCGCCGCTGCGTGAACCAGCGGCCCGCGACGGTCGCCCCGAGCACCAGCGCGGTCATGCCGGTGCCGATGCCCGTCATCACGCCCCAGCAGAGCCAGAGCTGCCAGATCTGGGTCATGCCCATCGAGGCGACGCAGCCAAGGATCACCAGGGTCAGCGCGACACCCACCACGCGCCGCAGGCCGTAGCGCAGCATCAGGGCCGCCGCGAAGGGCGCCATCAGCCCGAACAGCAGCAAACGCAGCGCCAGGGCGCCGGAAATGGAGGAGATGTCCCAGCCGGTCTCGGCCTGCAGCGGCAGCAGCAAGGCGCCGAGCACGCCGAGCGCGCCGGCGGAGGAGAGTGCCACGAGGAAGGTCAGCGCCACCATCACCCAGCCGTAGTGGATGCCGCGCCGCGCCAGGGCCGGCGCTATCAGGGATGACAACATGCAGGCGATCCTTGGCGGGGGCCATGGCGGCCATTGACGGGATGGACGGGGGCCATCAGGCGGCCTCGGTCAGATGATGGGCGCCGGCAGCCAGAATGCGATCCGACAGGCCGGCATCATCGACCGCGCGCGCCAGGATGATGGTGCCGACCAGGGCGGAGAGCATGGCCAGGCCCGCATCCTCCGGCCTTTGGCGCTCACGGCCGGGCAGTATGGCGGCGAGCCGCGCCGAGAGGGTGCGGACCCCGTCGGTGAAGGCCCGGCGCACGGAAGGCGGGCGGCGATGGATTTCCGACCCGAAGGCCGCCAGCGCGCAGCCCTCCCCCGGATGGTCGCGATGCCGCGGCGCCAGGTAGCGGGCGACCGCCGCGCGCACGGCATCCTCCCCGGGCGCCACCTCCGGCACGATGCGCGCGTCGCTGCGCGCCAGCGCCTCGGTGAGCGCTTCCGCCATCAGCCGCTCCTTGGAGCCGAACTGGCTGTAGACGCTGCCATGGGTCATGCCGGCAGCCTCCGCCAGCGCATCGACGCCGACGCCGTCCAGCCCCTGTTCGCGGAACAGGCGGGCGGCGGCGGTCAGGATGCGCGCCCGATTCTCTGCCGCCTTCTCCTTGGTAACCCTCACGATCTGTGCTCCGGCCGGTTTCGGCAAACTTTAATGACGATCGCCATCTTTAAACCGCAGATAGCGACCGCCATCCTGACCGGCAAGCCCCCTGTCGTGGAGACCCCCATGTCCGAAGACCCCATCGTCATTGCCAGCGCCTTCAGGACCCCGCTCGGCCGCTTCCAGGGCGCGCTGTCGGCGGTGCGCGCGCCCGATCTCGGGGCGGCGGCCATCCGTGCCGCGGTCGCCGGCGCGGGCGTGGCGCCGGAAGATGTCGGCGAGGTGCTGATGGGCTGCGTGCTGCCGGCCGGGCTGAAGCAGGCGCCGGCCCGCCAGGCGGCCCGCGCGGCCGGGCTGCCGGATGCGACCGGCGCCACCACGGTGAACAAGGTCTGCGGCTCCGGCATGAAGGCGGTGATGCTCGGGCATGACCTGCTGCGCGCCGGCTCGGCCGAGATCGTCGTTGCCGGCGGCATGGAGAGCATGTCCGGCGCCCCCTACCTGCTGGAGAAGGCGCGGGCCGGCTACCGCTTCGGCCATGCCACGAGGTTCGACCACATGGTGCTGGACGGGCTCGAGGACGCCTATGAGGCGGGCCGCTCGATGGGCAGCTTCGGGGAGGCGACGGCCGGGCGCTATGGCTTCGGCCGTGCCGAGCAGGATGCCTATGCGATGGAGACGCTGCGCCGCGCCAAGGCCGCCGTTACCGCGGGCGAATTCGCATCGGAGGTGGTCGCGATCGGCGAGGTGGCGCAGGACGAGATCCCGCTGCGCCTGTCGCCGGAGCGCATCCCCGGGCTGAAGCCGGCCTTCGCCAAGGACGGCACCATCACCGCCGCCAGCAGCAGCGCGAATGCCGATGGTGCGGCGGCGCTGGTGCTGACCCGGCAATCGGTCGCGGCGAGCCGCGGCCTGCCGGTGCTGGCGGTGATCCGCGGCCACGCCACGCACAGCCAGGCGCCGGAATGGTTCACCACGGCACCGGCGCCGGCGATCCGCAAGCTGCTCGGGCGCGTCGGCTGGTCGGCCCAGGATGTGGATCTCTTCGAGATCAATGAAGCCTTCGCGGTGGTCACCATGGCCGCGATGCGGGAGCTGGAGCTGCCGCATGCCAAGGTGAACATCCATGGCGGCGCCTGCGCGCTGGGCCATCCGATCGGCGCCACCGGCGCGCGGTTGCTGGTGACCCTGCTGCACGCGCTGGCCCGGCGTGGCGAGACACGCGGCATCGCCGCCCTTTGCATCGGCGGCGGCGAGGCGACCGCGGTCGCGATCGAGCGCGTCTGACCCGCCCTGCTTCGCACCCTTGCGGCCAGGCAAGGGTGCAAGCCGGTGTGAGGCGCGGCCCGGCCGCGCAACGTCCAGCCTGCGCTGCCGTTCTTGCCATGGCAGGAGGCCGGGCATGCACAGCAGACAGATCCACGCCGCCGAGGGGCGGCGCAGCTTCGTCATCATTCTCGACGAGGGGGAGGAGGCGATGGCCTCCCTCCAGGCTTTCGCCAGGGCGGAGCGGGTGGGCGCCGCGCGGGTGACCGCGATCGGCGCTTTCGCCGAGGCCGAGCTCGCCTTCTGGGACATCGACCGGAAGACCTATCTCCGCCACCCGGTGACGGAGCAGACCGAGGTGGTCAGCCTGCTCGGCGACATCGTCGAGGATGAGCAGGGGGTACCCGCACTGCATCTGCATGCGGTGCTTGGCCGTCGTGACGGCAGCACGCTCGGCGGCCATTTCATGACCGGCCAGGTGCGCCCGACGCTCGAGGTCATGGTGGACGAGGCGCCGACGCATCTGCGCCGCCGCTTCGATCCCCGGCTCGGCCTCGCCACCATCCGCGCCTGAGCACCCGATGATCGAAGGGCCGCACGGCCCGCAGGTCTGAATCGGGTGCTCTGCTTACATGCGCCCGATGACCGAAGGGCCGCACGGCCCGCAGGTCTGAATCGGGTGCTCTGCTTACATGCGCCCGATGATCGAAGGGCCGCACGGCCCGCAGGTCTGAATCGGGGGCTCCGCTTACATGTGCCCGATGGCCGAAGGGCCGCATGGCCCGCAGGTCTGAATCGGGTGCTCCGCTTACAAGAACAGGGAGGTCCGACCATGTCCCAGCAACAGCGACCCCGCCAGCATCAGGACCGGCAGCCGGGCCTGGAGAGGGAAATGCGGCCCGCGTCGCGTTCCTCCATGTCGGGCTATGTCGGCAGCGGCCGGCTGGAAGGCCGGACGGCCCTGGTGACCGGCGGTGATTCCGGCATCGGGCGCGCGGTTGCCATCGGCTTCGCCAAGGAAGGCGCCGATGTCGCCATCATCTATCTCGACGAGCACGAGGATGCCGGCGTCACCCGGGCGCTGGTGCGCACCACCGGGCGCAGCTGCCATCTGATCGCGGGCGATGTCGGCGACCCGGCCTTCTGCCGCGCGGCGGCCGCCGAAGCCTCCGCCCTGCTTGGCGGGCATATCGACGTCCTGGTGAACAATGCCGGCGAGCAGCACGTCACCGAGGATTTCGCGCGGATCGACGAGCAGCAGGTCGAGCGCACCTTCCGGACCAATATCCTCGGCACGATCTGGATGACGAAAGCCGCCCTGCCCTACATGCCGCGCGGCGCCGCCATCGTGAACACGACCTCCGTCACCGCCTATCGCGGGCATGAGACGCTGATCGACTACGCGGCCACCAAGGGCGCCATCGTCGCGCTGACCCGCAGCCTGGCGGCGGCGCTGAAGGAGCAGGACATCCGCGTCAACGCCGTGGCGCCGGGGCCGATCTGGACGCCGCTGATCCCGGCGAGCTTCGACGCGGAGCAGGTCGCGCGGCACGGCGCCGCCGCGCCCATGCAGCGGGCGGGAGAGCCGGATGAGGTGGCGCCGAGCTTCATCTTCCTGGCCTCGCCCCGGGACAGCAGCTACTTCAACGGCCAGGTGCTGCACCCGAATGGCGGCACCATGGTGGACGGCTGATATCGTCGTGCCCGTCGCAACGGCCAAGTCACGCACACCAGCGTGCTGGATGCCGCTGTGGAACGGGCGGAACCACCCGTGCCGCGCCCCGTTGAACAGTCGTCCACCAAGGACGCAAGAACGGACACAGACACGGAAGGACCAATCATGGCCCAGCCTGGACAGCAGACCAATCAGAACGGCCGCGGCTTCGCCTCGATGGATGAGGAAAAGCAGCGCAACATCGCCTCCAAGGGCGGCCAGAGCGTACCGGATGAGAAGCGCAGCTTCTCGCGGGACCATGAACTGGCGGCCGAAGCCGGCCGCAAAGGTGGCCAGAGCGTTCCGGACGAAAAGCGCAGTTTCTCGCAGGACCGCGACCTCGCCGCGGAAGCGGGTCGCAAGGGCGGCCAGCAATCCCAGGGCGGCGGCGCGCCGCGGAGCGGCTCGAGCAACTTCGCCGGGGATCCGCAGCGGGCCGCGGAGGCTGGCCGCAAGGGTGGTCAGCACTAGGCTGCAGGATCGCGCGGGGCGGGCCACTGGCCTGCTCCGCCGCCTTGCGCATCGATGGCGCGATCAGGATCCGGGGCGTCCAGGATGACCAGCAGGACCGGCGGCACCGGGAAGCGCGGCTTCGCCGCGATGGACGCCGCCCAGCGCCGCGATCTTGCCGCGAAGGGTGGCCGCAGCGTGCCTCCCGAGAAGCGCAGCTTTTCGCAGGATCCCGCGCTCGCGGCCAAGGCGGGCCGCAAGGGTGGCGGCCACGCCCATGCCGGTCCCAGGCCCGGCCGGGAGCCGGCCGGCGACGAATGACCGTCAGGGGGCCAGCAGCAGGACCACCGGCTGGCTCGGCACGATGCGGGCGCCGACCATGTTCGTGTTGTTCTGCATGCTCATCGACGTCAGCCGCGTGGCCGGCATGCCGCAGATCAGGACGGTGAAGGCCGCCGTCAGATGGCGCGACGGACCCATGACGGTGCCGGAGGCGACACCCGTGGCCACGCCGGCATTGTCACCGTTGGTCAGCGGCGTCACGGTCGCCATGTTGTGCTGCGGCATCGCCATGATCAGGCAGGTGACCTGGCTTGGTATGGCGGTCGGGCCCATGGCGATATTCGGATAGGGGATCGGCAGCGGCACCGGCGGCGTCAGGCACACGTCGGGGAAGGCCAGGTCCATCCCCATCATCTGGGTATTGGCGAACATCGGCGTCTCCCTCAGCCCATGTGGATCTGCGACGCGTTGACCTTCACCAGCACCCCGGCATGCAGGGCGGCGCTTTCCCCGCGCAGGTGCAGATGGCCGCTCGCGCGGTGATCGATATCCTGGGCGCGGAGCTGCTCGGTCTCCTCGATGAAGCGGTAGCTGCGGCGGGCGCGGGTCAGCAGGCGGGTGGCCAGGCTCTCGATCGCCTCGGCGACCAGCGCGATGCGCCCGAAGCGCGCGCTGGCCTTCTGTCCGGACAGGGCCAGGTCCTGCACCGCGACCTGCCCGACCTTCGCCTGCATCACCAGCGTCTCGGCACCGAGCGTCAGCCGACCGCCTTCGGCCGCGATCTCCATGTCGCCGCCGACGGCCAGGCGCAGCGGCGCGGTCCCCGGGCGCTCCAGCACGGCCAGCACATAAGGGCGCGTGGCCGGGCCGCCGAGCAGCACCAGGTCGCCGGGCTCGGGCTGCACCAGGCAGGACAGCGCGCGGCGTGCCGGGATGTGCATGCCGTCGCGCAGGACGGTCAGGATGGCGTCGTCGCGCCGGATCACCTCGGCTTCGGTGGTCATGGTGGGCGTCATCAACGCGGGGGACAGGGCGTTCATTGGTGATCCTCGGTGAAAAGGGAATGCCGGGGCGGCGCCTCAGGCGCCGCGCCAGCGGTCCTGCCAGCGCTCCGCCTCGACCCGGGTCGGGTCGGGCGGCAGCGCCTGGCCGCGATTCGGCACGAAGGCGTTGGCATCCCGCATGGCATGCAGGGTGGCGCGGGTGAGCGTCGCGCCGCTGAGATCCGCATTGTCCAGCCGGGCGTGGCTGAGATCGGCATAGGTCATGTCGCATTGCGCGAAACGGGCGCGGATCGCGACCATGCCGACGCAGATCGCCTGGTAGAGACGGGCTCCGGTCAGGTCGGCCTCGGTCAGGTCGGCGCCGGAGAGGATGGCGTTGCTGAGATCGGCGCCGCGCAACGCGGCATTGGTCAGCGTCGCCTCCATCAGCACCGCCTGGGCGAGGTTGGCCCCGTCGAGGCGCGCGCCCGGCAGCACCGCCTTGCCGAGCCCCGCCTGGGAGAGATTGGCGCGGCTGAGATCGCTGCCCGAGAAGTCGCATTCCATGAGCTGGCAGGCTGGAAAGGCCGCGCCGGAAAGATCACGCCCGGAGAAGTTGGATTGCAGCAGCACCGCGCGGAAGAAGCGCGTGCCGGTGAGCTGGGCGCGGCGGAGATCGGCGGCGATCAGCACCGTGCGCTCGCAATCGGCGCGGCTGAGGTCGATGCTCGAGGTGTCGCACTTCATCAGCGCCGTCTGATTGAGCACGCATGCGGCGAAGGATGCGCCCGCCAGCGCGCATTCGACGATATTGCCGGTCGAGATGTCGCAGCCTTCGACCAGGGCGCGCGTCAGGTCGCTGTTGGTCAGGTTGGCGCCGATCATCCGGGCACCGGACAGCCGGGACCGTGCCATCAGGCATTGGTTGAAGGTGGTGTGGGTGAAATCCGCCCCGGCCATGTCGGCGCCTTCGAGGCGGGTCTTCGTGATGAGCGATTCGCGGAAATTGGCGCCGGACAGATCGGCACCGCTGAGATTTGCTTCCTCGAAGATCGCACCGGACAGATCGGCGCCGGCCAGCTTCGCGCCGACGAAGCTGTATTGCGGCCCGATCACCTCGCCATCGCGGACCAGGGCTTCCAGCAATTCGCGGCTCATGCGGGGACGCGCCTCGGCAGCAGCTTGGTTCGGGTGCGCTGCACCCGGTCGTAGCGGGTCGCCGCATCCGCCTCGATGCGCGCCAGGTCAGCCTCGTAGAGGCTGCTGTCGGACAGGTCGGCGCCGCGAAGGTCGGCCCGTGCCAGGCTGGCGCCCATGAAATCGGCCCGCGTCATCACCGATCCGCGCAGCACCGCCACGGTGAAGCGTGCGCGGCGGGCACAGACAAGGTCGAGGGACGCGCCGGTCAGATCGCAATCCGAGAAATCGGAGTCGTCGAGCAATGCGCCGCCGAGCATCACGCCCGGCATCCGGGTGCCGCGGAAATTGGCCCCTTCGCACCGTGCGCCGGTCAGCGTGGCACCGGAGAGGTCGCAGGTCTCCACGAAGACCGCCCGGCTGAAATCGGCCTTCGCCGCGATGAGGCCGCCGGCGCGCACCGCGATGAAGGAGGCGTTGCGCAGCGAGGCGCCGCTGAAATCCGCACCGGTCAGATCGGCCCGGATGAAGGTGGCGCCATCGAGCAGGGCACCGGCGGCCTGCATGCCGGCGATGGATGCGTCGATGACCAGGAGGTTCGGCGCATTAACGTCGGAGAAATCCGCACCCGAGAGTGGCGTATCCCCCATCTGGGCGCCGTCGAGATTGGCCCGCCGCAGGTTGCAGCCGCGCAGGTCGGTGCCACGCAGCACCGCGGCGCGCAGGTTGGCGCCGGACAGATCGGCCCCCTGCAGCGAGGCGCGGCCGATATTGGCCTCCGCCAGCTCGGCGCCGGCCAGGCGTGCGTTGTCGAGCCTGGCATGCGCCAGCACGGTGCGGCCGAGTTTCGCGCGGGTGAGGTCGGCGCCGGTGAGGTCGGCGCCGTCCAGCCAGGCGTCGCTGAGGTCGAAGCCCGCCAGGTTGGCGCCCGCCAGGTCGGCACCGCAGAGATCGGCCCGCACGGCGCTGCGCCGCCCGTCGAAGAGCCGGGCAAGGAGGGCGGCATTGGCTTCCGGTGACAGCCGCGGTGCCGGATCCTGCTCATTCGCGCCGAGGCGATAGGCGTCCCGCGTCCCGGCTTCGGCCTGGTCCCAGCTCGCCATGGTGCCGGGATCGGCGAGTATCGCACGGATCACGGACGCATCCTGGCCCTGTGCCTCCATCGCCGCGGCAGTCTGTTCCAGCTCGTGGCGCTTGGCCGCGGCCGAGAAGCTCGGCGGCCCGCGCAGCTTCTGCGATGCCGGGGCCATCGTCAGGCCATGCGCGGCGGCCAGCGCCTGGGCCTTCTCCTCCTGTTGCGCCGCCTCGGCTTCGCCCTTCGCGCGCTCGCGCTCGATCATCGCCTTCAGGCGTTCCATATCCGCCGGCAGCGTTTCCAGGGTCGGTTCCGGCTCCTCCGGCGGCAGCGGCGGCATGCCATGCTTGTCGGGGTCGAGGCCGAGGGCGCGGACACGCTCGCGGTCGCGCTCCACCTCCAGCTCCTGGCGGCGGCGCAGGCGCTTGCGGACCAGGCCTTCATCCGCCGAATTGGCCTTGGCCGCCTCCATGTCGGGATCAGGCAGCAGCAATTCGCCCGGCACCAGCGCGCTGTCGCGCAGGCTTTCCAGCAGGCCGTATTCGGGATGCTCGCGCTGGGCCAGGACCTCGGCGAAGGCACTGGCGGGGCGTGGCGCGCCGAGGCGGTCGGCGCCGAGCACCAGCTTCGTGATGTCGCGCGCATCCTCCTCGGCGACGCGGACGCGGCCATGATGGACCATCACCAGCCGCTGGCGGTGCGGGAAGAACCACACCGTGGTCAGCGTCAACGGGACTTCCTCCAACCCCTCGGCGTCCTTCCGCCCGATGAAGATGCGGGGTGCGAAGCCGGGCAGGCGGCCGGTCAGCAGCGGCTGCTCCGGATGCATGTTCTCGATCGCGTAGTCCTCGTCGCCAGCGAGGAAGCCCGGGAAGCGCTGGTCGGGGGCGCCGGCCATGAACATGCGCCAGTCGATGTCGCGGGCGAAGCCGGGGAAATCCTCCTCCAGCCAGCGCGCGTCATGATTGCCGGCGAGCTTGCTGCGCTGCGGCCAGGCGATGTCGATGGGGCCGAAGCCGAGCGGATGCGGATCCTGCGGGCGGGCGCCGCGGTCGGCTTCGACCACGTTCGGCAACGGGATCCGGTAGCCGATGCCTTGCAGCGGCATCTCCTCGGTGCCGCGGCCGAGCGGGTTCTCCGCCACCTTGGGGCCGCCATAGGCGCGTTCCCAGCCCATCGGCATTTCGGTGAAGGGGGTGGGTTCGGTGGCGCGGCCATCCTCGATATGACGGTCGCCGACCGCCATCAGCCGCTTGGTGACGGTGCCGAGGCGGACCGCGACCGGCACCGCGCGCGCCGGCATGCCGCCGGGGGCGAAGGCACTGCCGGTGACCAGGAATTCCGTCGTCATCTTCGGCAGGGCGAGGTCCAGCGGCTGCGTCGGCGGCAGCTCGCCGGTCAGGAACTTCCACATCGCGACATCGCCGAGGATGCCGGGCGCCTCGCCCATCGGGCAGAAGCTGGTCGCGGCGACACCGAGGAAGAACCGGCGCTGGAACTCGATCGGCCGCGTGAGAATGCCGAGCGCGAAAGGCTTGACGACCCTCATGGCGCGTAGGCGACGCGGTCGGGCTTCGCCGGGTCGAAGCGCACCGGGATCTGGCGGCCTGGGGTGAAGTACAACGTCTCCGGCACACCCATGATCACGCGGATGGATGCAGGCCAGGGCGTCCGGCCTTCGGCGGTGACCTGCAAGCGGACCTCGATCTCGGACAGGTCGTTGAAGCGGTTGCCCGTGTCATCGAGCGACTGGATGACCGCCGTCGCCGGCGTACCTTCGGCACGCAGGCGCGTCGCCTCCCGGTGCCGGAGGTAGCCAGGGCCCCAGACGGCCGCCGCGCCGCCGGCCATCAGCACCAGCATGGCGACGAAGATGATCGCGACTTCCTTCATGGGCGCGGCCCCCGGCAGCACGGGTCAGGCGACAATGTGGAAGCCCTTCTTCAGGTTGAAGGCATAGTTCTTCGCGCTGATCGACTTGTTCTTGATCTCCAGGCCGCCGGTTTTGATGGTGATGCCGAAGGTGTCCATCTTGAGGACCGCGAAGTCGATCTTGGCCACCGTCAGGCCGATGGCGACGCCGACCATGTCGAGCTTCAGTGCCGCGATGCCCATCTTGAAGCCGTAGGCATCGCCGGATGCCGCGCCGCTCTTGAACCAGGAGGGGGCCACGGTGGTCTTGGCCGGCGCGATGATGTTCACGGCAACGCCGCTCGTGATGTTGATCGTGAGCGGGGAGGTGATGTTGACGCCCTTCGCCGTCCAGATATCGAGCGACCCGGAGGTGACGTTCATGTTGTAGTTGTTGGTGATGTTCTCGGTGATCGGGCCCGTGATGGTGCGCTTCTCGGTGCCGGTCACGGTCTCGTCGAAATTGCCGTTGACGGTCGTCTTCTTCAGGTCGCCGCCACTGCCGATCGTGGTCGTCTCGTTGTGGGTGATCGTGGTCTCGCGGTTGTTCTTGACCTTCCGCGTCTCGTTGTTCTCGATGACGCTGTCGAGGTCCTTCTGGGCGTGCAGGTAGATCTGCTCCGAGCCCTTCTTGTCCTCGAAGCGGAACTCGTTGGAGCCACCGCCGCCGAGCGAGGAATTGCTCTTGATGCCGGACTGGGTCTTGTTGTCGGGCAGGGTCCAGGGCACCGCGTTGTCGCCGTTGTAGACGCGGCCGGTGATCAGCGGCCGGTCGGGATCGCCTTCCAGGAAGTCGACCACCACCTCATGCCCGATGCGCGGGATGTGCATCGCGCCCCAGCCGGCACCGGCCCAGACCTGCGACACCCGCACCCAGCAGGAGGACTGGTCGTCGGAATTGCCGTCCGGGTTGCGGTCCCAGGGGAAGCGCACTTTCACCCGGCCATATTTGTCGGTGAAGATCTCCTGGCCCGCGGGACCGGTCACGACCGCGGTCTGGGTGCCGCGCACCTGCGGGCGCGGCGTGACCCGGGCCGGGCGATAGGGCGTGTTCACCGGGATGGCGGCGAATTCGTTGTTGTAGCGGCTGCCCTCGGCATCCTCCGCACTCGTCCAGAAGGAGGTGTCGCGGGCGTGGTGCCGCACTTCCGTGATCAGGCACTTGTCCTGCGAATCCGCGTCCTGGTCGTCGACGGTCTGCCGGTAGCCGGCGTTCAGCGTCTTGGTGTTGCCGCCGCCGCGCAGGACCAGGTACCGCGCCTCCTCATGCTCGATGCGCAACCGCGCGACCGTGTCGCCATCGCCGGCATTGGTGTAGCGGCCGGGGTAATCGAAGACCTCGTGCTCCTTCATCCTGGGCACGTCGATATTCGTCGGCTTGTTCGCGCCCATATTCGCGGTCGGCGACTCGAAGTTGAAGTCGCGCATGGCCCAGGTGCCGGTGTGGAATTCCAGGTCCTGCTCGTACCAGGTGAGCTTCTCCTCATCGGAGAGCCCGCCATAGGTGATGGTGTCGGGGTCGAGCTTCGGTCCCACGCCGTTGCGATCGGCGATGACCAGCGTGTGCTGCCCGTCGCGATGCTCATGCCAGTAGAAGAGGCCGAACTCCTCCATCAGGCGGGAGACGAAGTCGAAGGCGCTTTCCCGGTACTGCACGCAATAGTCCATCGTCGGATAGGTGCCGGTCAGGCCGCGCTGCTCGACGAAGGAAAGCTTGTGGGTCTGGAAGACCTTGGTCAGCACCTGGAGCACCGTCATCGACTGGAAGATGCGGCAATCGGCCTTCTGGGTGAGGAAACAGAGCTCGGGCACCACTTCGGCATGCCAGAGATAGGTGTCGAGCTTGCCGGAATGGCGACGGGTCAGGCGCCGGATATGGCCGTTGATCGGCCGATGCCCGTTCTCGGTGCTGGCACCGATCCAGAGCGTGATCTTCTTGCCCAGCAGCTTGCGGACCTTGTCCTCCTTCACCTCCGTCGCGAAATCGATGTGAAAGAGAAAGGGACGGGAGATGGCATCCTCGCCCTGCAGCTCGATGAGCAGCGCCTTGTCGGCGCCGAGCGGGGTATCGATACGCAGCAGCCGTTCCGACTGGTCGTAGGTGCTCATCAAACAGGCTCCATCCCGGCATGAACGGCAGTGGCGAATGGCCGGCAGGCCAATCGTAATCCGTTACGCCCGCGCATGTTTTACATCTTCGTGTCGATTGCGCGCAGATCGCCACGGCACCGCGGGCCGGCGCGGGCCATCACGGCGATACGGGCGGCCTTGCCGCGATTCGGTGCTGCCAAGGCAGGGCCGGAGTTCCCGCAATCACAAGATCGCGAACGGTCAGGGCAACGCCCCGACTTCCGTACCCATCCGGAATTTCATATCAATGTCCTGCGAGGGATAAGCTTTTGGCAATGCTTGTCGGCCAAAAGGCTGGGTTCAGCGCGATGCAGCCCAAGCCGCCCGAGGTCCGATGTCGTCCTTGTCCCAGCCCTTGTCCGCTTCCCGGCCGCTGACGCTGCTGGAGACCGCGGTCGCCGCGTGCCGTTCCGAATTCATCGCCGTGGGCCTGTTCAGCGGGGTCGTGAACCTGCTGCAGCTCACGGTGTCGGTCTACATGATGCAGGTGTTCGACCGGGTCCTGGCGACGCGGAACGTGAACACGCTGGTGTTCCTGACCTTGATCACCATCCTGGCGATCGCGCTGCTGGCGCTGCTGGAGGCGGTGCGCAACCTGGTCATGCAGCGCCTGGGGCAATGGATCGAAAGGCGGGTGGCGCCGGAAGGCTTCACCCGGGCGCTGGAAGCGCAGCTCAGGGGCCGGCCCTACCGGATGGAAGCGCTGCGCGACCTGGCGGGGGTGCGGGGCTATCTCGGCTCCCCGGGCGCGCTCGCGCTCTATGACGTGCCCTGGGTGCCGGTCTTCCTCGCGGTCATCTTCATGCTGCATCCGATCCTGGGGTGCATCGCGCTCGGCGGTGCCGTGATCCTGTTCTCCCTGACCCTGCTGTCCGAGGTGATGACCTCCGCGCTGCTCAGGAAAGCCGGCACCGCCGCGATGCTCAGCCAGCGGCGGGCCGAGGCGATGATGCGCAACGCCGAGGTCATCGACAGCATGGGCATGCTGCCGGCGGTGATGACGCGCTGGCAGGAAAGCCAGGCGGAACAGATCCCGGCGACCGCCAAGGCGGCCGATCGCGCCGCCATGCTGATGGCGGCGACGAAATTCTCCCGCCTGGCCGTGCAGGTCGGCATCCTCGGGGCCGGCGCCTATCTGGTGCTGCAGCAGGAGCTGACCTCCGGCGCCTCGATCGCCGGGTCGATCATCATGGGCCGCGCCCTGGCACCGGTGGAGCAACTGATCGGTGGCTGGAAGCAGCTGGTGCAGGCGCGGCAGAGCTGGAAGCGTCTGCTCGGCTTCCTGGCGCTGCCGCGCATCCGCCCGCAGGGCATGGCGCTGCCGGCACCCACCGGCCGGCTCGCGGTCGAACGGGTTTCCTACGCTTTCCCCGGCCAGCAGGCGGCGATGATCAAGGGCGTGGCCTTCGGGCTGGAGCCAGGGGAGAGCCTGGCGATGATCGGGCCCTCCGCCGCCGGCAAGACGACGCTGATCCGGCTGCTGATCGGCTCCCTGCAGCCGTCGGTCGGCAATGTGCGGCTGGACGGCGCCGATGTCTTCACCTGGATGCGGGAGGATTTCGGCCGCCACGTCGGCTACCTGCCGCAGGATGTGGAACTGTTCGACGGCACGGTGCTGCGCAATATCGCGCGCATGACCGATGCCGATCCGGAGGCGGTCTTCGCCGCCGCGCGGATCGCCGGCTGCCATGAGATGATTCTCAGATTGCCGCACGGTTACGACACGGATATCGGCGAAGGCGGCCAGCACCTGTCGGGCGGCCAGCGCCAGCTGCTGGGCCTGGCGCGGGCGGTCTATGGCAACCCGAAGCTGGTGGTCCTGGACGAGCCGAACTCGAACCTCGACGGCGATTCGGAAGCCGCGCTGATCCGCGGCCTGGGTGAGCTGAAAGCGCAGGGCTGCACGGTGGTGCTGGTTTCGCACCGCCCGTCGCTGGTGCAGGGGGTGGACAAGGTGCTGGTGTTGAAGGACGGCGCGGTCGAGATGTTCGGGCCGCGGGCCGAGGTGTTGAAGAAGCTGATGCAGCCGCGGCCGGCGGATGCGCCGACGCCCATGGCGCTGCCCTCGGTGGCCGCGCAGCGGAGCGTGTCGTGAGCGGCGCGCTGGTGCCGGCCGGGATGCCCGGCGCGGTGGTGGCGGGCGGGCTTGGCCCGCGGCCGCGCACCCGGGGCCTGGTCCTGTTCGGGCTGACGGCCATCACGATCTTCGTCGGCGGCTTCGTCGCCTGGTCGGTGATGGCGCCGCTGTCGGAAGCGGCGATCGCGCCTGGACAGATCAAGGTGGAAGGCCAGCGCCGCACCATCCAGCATCTGGAAGGCGGCATCGTGCGGGAAATCCTGGCCCGCGATGGCGATGTGGTGCACCGGGGCCAGCCGCTCCTGCGGCTGGATGACGTGCAATCGGGCTCCACCCTCGAATCGCTGCGCGGCCAGTACTGGGCCTATCTGGCCCAGGTGGCGCGGCTGAACGCGGAGCTGGGGCGGGCCGAGACGATCGCCTACCCCGAGGTGCTGCGCACCGCCGAAGGCGCGCGCGCGGCGGAAGCGATGACCAACCAGCAGACGCTGTTCGAGGCACGGCGGGCGGCGCTGGTCGCCCAGATCCAGGTGCAGCAGGCGCGGATCGACCAGCAGCAGGCGGTGATCAACGGGGCAGAAGGCCAGATCCGTGCCTCCACCATCCAGCTCGGCCTGATCCGGCGGGAGGAGGAGATCACGCGCGGCCTGGTGCAGCAGGGGCTGCAGCGCCTGCCGCAGCTGCTGGCGCTGCAGCGTAACGCGGCGGCGCTGGAAGGCACCGGCATCGATCTGCGTGGCCAGATCGAGCGGGCGCGGGCCGGCATCGCCGAGGCGCGCAACACGATGCGCCAGATCGAGGACACCCGGCTGCAGGATGCCGGGACCGAGATGCGGGACCTGGCGCCGCGCCTGGCCGATGTCGAGGAGCGGATGCGGGCGGCCGAGGACGTCTCGAGCCGGCGGGAGATCCTGGCGCCGGAAGACGGCACCATCATGGGGTCCCGCTTCTTCACCATCGGTGCCGTCGTCCGCGCCGGCGACCCGGTGATGGAACTGGTGCCGGCCCAGGACCGGCTGGTGGCCGAGGTGAACGTCGCGCCAAGCGACATCGACGTGGTGCATGTCGGCCTGCTGGCGGAGGTGCGGCTGCCGGCCTTCAAGCAGCGGCTGGTGCCCTATCTGCATGGCCATGTGATCTTCGTGGCCAACGACGTGACCTATGACGAGCGGAGCCGCACCTCCTATTACCGCGCCCAGATCAGTATCGATCGCGCGCAGCTCGATCGGCTGGAGAATGTCACCCTGGTGCCGGGCATGCCGGTCGAGACCATGGTCCAGACCGGGTCGCGTTCCTTCCTGCGCTACATGATCCAGCCGATCCTGGACAGCTTCCACCGGGCCTTCCGGGAGCAATAGACCCGCGGCCACAAGGGCGCCCGCCCCGGGGGGATGTCGCGTCCCCCGGGGCCAATCGCCTAGAAACTTCCCGTGAAGCTATACCGCGACCCTGGGTGCCAGAGATTGGCCACGGTCGCCACCTGGCCGAAGGACCAGGTGCGGCGATGCAGCACCAGGCAGGGCGTGCCGGCTTCCATGGCGAGCTGCCCGCGCAGCGTGGCGTCCGGCATCAGCGCTTCGACCCGGAATTCCACCTTCTGGATCGGCGCCGTCGCGGTCAGGTACTCGTTCGGCGTGGTGCGGGTGAAATCCTGCGTCATGTAGTCGGGGAACAGCTTCGGGTTGACGTGGCGGTCCTCGATCTGCACCGGCGCGCCGTTCTCGCGGTGCAGGATGACCGAATGGAACAGGCGCGTGCGCCGCGCGATATCGAATTCGCCGGCGGTCGCGGCATCGGCCTGCACCGGCTGCATGCGCAGCACCGTCGCGGAATGCGCATTGCCGCGCGCCGTGATCTCCGCCGCGATGTTGCGGATCTCGACGACGGTCGATTGATATTTGCGCTGCGCGACGAAGGTGCCGAGGCCCTGGACGCGGTGCAGCACCTGCTCCGCCGTCAGCTCCCGCAGCGCCCGGTTCACGGTCATGCGGGAGACGGAGAACTGCCGCGTCATCTCCTCCTCCGAGGAGATCATGGCCCCTTCGCGCCAGCCTCCGCTTTGGATACGGTCCAGCACATAGTCCTTGATCTGCTGGTAGGCCGGCCGGGCCGTCACCGCGCCATTCGCGGCCGGGGCCTTGCGGATGCTCATGGCAGGGGGCGGTGATGCGGCACCGGGCTTTCCTCGCGGGACTCGCCGGCATGGCGGCGCCTGTCCTGTCTATACAGGGTGCGGCGGCGGCCCCGGCAACCGGAATCTGCCGCCGGGCGACGGCCCGGCAGGAAGGTGGGGGCCGGATCCGCCGGGCGCGATATCCAGGCTAGGCAGGACCGGCGGAGCGGCGCAGGCTGTATATACATCCTGCCCGATCGCAGGAATGCCTGGGGGTGTGATGAACGGCGGCGACCGGCAGATCCATTTGTCCTTTTCGTGCCACCTGACCGGGGCGCATCCGGCCGGCTGGCTGCATCCCAGCACCCAGGTCGATGCCGATGTCGATATCGGCGCCTACAAGCGCATGGCGCGCGTGGCGGAGCAGGGGCTGTTCGACCTGTTCTTCATCGCCGATACCCCGGCGCTGCGGGTCGAGAACCTGGATGTCTGGTCGCGCTACCCGCTCTTCACCAACGTGCTGGAGCCGCTGACCTGCCTGTCCGCGCTGGCCGGCGCCACCGAGCATATCGGCCTCGGCGGTACCGCGACGACCAGCTTCTACGAGCCCTACAATGTCGCGCGGCTCTTCGCCTCGCTCGATCATATCAGCGGCGGACGCGCGGCCTGGAACGTGGTGACCAGCGCCAACAATTATGCCGCGCGCAATTTCGGCCATGCCGTGCTGCCGCCGCATGCGGAACGCTATGCGCGGGCGCGGGAATTCGTGCAGGTCGTGCTGAAGCTGTGGAACACCTGGGATGACGATGCCTTCGTCCATGACCGGACGGATGCGCGCTTCTACGACCCGGCCAGGCTGCATCCGATCCACCATGAAGGCGCGCATTTCAAGCTGGATGGTGGGCTGAACATCGGCCGTACGCCGCAGGGACAGCCGGTCGTCATCCAGGCCGGCGCCTCCGATGCCGGCAAGGAACTGGCGGCGGAAACCGCGGAAGTCGTCTTCGGCTCCGCCACCAGCCTCGAGAAGGGCATCGCCTATTACCGCGACCTGAAGGGCCGCATGGCGCGATACGGGCGATCGCCGGAAGAGCTGAAGATCCTGGCCGGCATTTCCGTCACCGTGGGCGAGAGCGAGCAGGAAGCGCTCGACAAGGTCGAGACCCTGAAGGCGCTGATGCACCCCGCGGTCGCGCGCATGCGCCTCGGCATGGATCTGGAGACCGACCTCTCCGACCTGCCGTATGACGAGCCGATCCCGGTGGACCGCATCCCGAAATCGGCCAATCTGCACACCGCCTACTTCAATGAGATCGCGCGCATGATCCGGGAGGAGAAGCTGACCCTCCGCCAGATCGCGCAGCGCTATGAACGCGGCAGTTCCGCCGCGCGCGGCACGCCGAAGC
>DASYDR010000300.1:0-17546 GCA_036499545.1 Roseomonas sp.
CGCCCGCCCTCGGGCGTCAGCGCCAGGCGGCGGCGGGCCAGCGCGTCGCCCTCGCATGCGACGG
This sequence comes from Roseomonas sp., assembly GCA_036499545.1. GTDB lineage: Bacteria > Pseudomonadota > Alphaproteobacteria > Acetobacterales > Acetobacteraceae > Plastoroseomonas. The sequence goes on from DASYDR010000300.1 coordinate 65, forward strand.
CGGCGCGGGTCAGCCAGTGGCGGCGCAGGCAACAGCTGGCGATCTCCCGCGCCAGCCCGCCGGCCAGATGCGGGCGCCGCTCGGACCAATCCATGCAGTCGCAGGCGAAGCGGCGGGCGCCGCGCGCGGCCGCGAGATCGACGCCCATGGCGGCGAGGCCGGTTTCACCGGCCGCCGTCGCCGTCCAGCCGCCGGCGGCCGGCTGGATCCAGCCGCGCCCGACCAGCGCCCCGTGCAGCGCGACGGCGAGCCGCCCGGCCAGATGGTCGTAGCAGAGGCGCGCCACCCGGAAGGCGTCGCCATGCGGCCAGCGGCGCGGCGGCGCGGTGGCGGCGGCGAGGCCGCCCAGCGTCTCGATCGCCGCGGCCACTTCCTCCGACGCCAGGCGATGGTAGCGATGCCGCCCCTGCGGATGCACCACCACCAGCCCGCCTTCGACGAGCCTGGACAGATGCGCGCTGGCGGCCGGGGCGCCGATGCCGGCGGTGCGGGCCAGCTCGCCGGCGGTGAGTGCTTCGCCGGCCAGAAGCGCCTGCAGCATGACGGCGCGGGCGGGTTCCCCCAGCAGGTCGGCAAGGCGGGCAAGGTCGGCGGGGCTGCTCATGGCGTGCTCCTCTCCCGGCTCGGGCATTGTTCGGTCAGCAGAGTGGCGCCTTCGGGCGAGCCGCCCTTCGGCGATCTGCCCGACACTGCCGGGTTTCGCCGCCTGATGCTTCACCCCTCGGCGAAGTGGCGCAACCTTGCTGTCAGCGCCCCAGGAAGCGGGCGATCCGGGCGGGCGCCTCGGCCATCGCGGCTTCTTCGCCGCAATAGGAGAAGCGCAGGAAATGCGCGCCGCGGCCGGGGTCGAAGTCGAGGCCGGTGGTCGCGGCGATGCCGGCCTCAGCCAGCAGCCGGGCGGAAAAGTCGACGCTGTCATTCGACAGCGCGCCGATATCGCACCAGAGGTAGAAGGCGCCGTCGGCCGCCGCGATCCGGTCGATTCCGGCGCGCGGCAGGCCGTCCAGCAGCCGGGCGCGGCTGCGGGCATAGCCGGCCTTGTTCGCCTCCAGCTCCAGGGTGCAGTCCATCGCCGCCTCGGCCGCGACCTGGGCGACGTGCGGCGCCGAGATGAACATGTTCTGCGCCAGCCGCTCGACCGGGCGGACCAGATCCTCCGGCAGCACCAGCCAGCCGATGCGCCAGCCGGTCATCGACCAGTATTTGGAGAAGGAATTCACCACGATGGCGGAGCCGGAGACGGCGGCCGCCGTGCTCTCCGCGACCGTGCCCCAGGTCAGGCCGTGATAGATCTCGTCCGAGATCAGCCGCACCCCGTTCGCCTCGCACCAGCGTGCGATGGCGGCGATCTCGGCCGGCGGCAGCATGGTGCCGGCCGGGTTGCAGGGGGAGGCGATGATCAGCCCGGCCGGGCGCGGATCCAGCGCCTCCAGCATGGCGAGGGTCGGCTGGAAGCGGGTCGAGGCGTCGCAGGGCAGGATCTGCGGCCGCATGCCGAGCGCGGTCAGGATATTGGCGTAGGGCGGGTAGAAGGGCGCCGCCATGGCGATCGCGTCGCCGGTGTCGAAGCCGGCCAGGAAAGCCAGCGGAAAGGCGCCGGAAGCGCCGACCGTCACTGCGATGCGGCCAGGGGCGACGGTGACGCCGTAATGCTCCGCATAATGCCGGGCGATGCGGGCACGGAGCGAAGGCAGACCGAAGGCTTCCGTATAGCCCATCGGCAGGCCGGCCTGCAGGGCGCGGATCGCCGCTTCGGCGGCGCCCCGGGGCGCGCCGGTGCCGGGCTGGCCGACCTCCATGCGCAGGATCCCCGGCGCGCCCGGCGGCAGCGTGGCGGCGCGCGCATTGGCGGCCGCGATCACATCCATCACCAGGAAGGGCGGCGCCTCGGCGCCGCGCCCGACCTTCAACACCGCTAGCGGACCGCCGCGCCGACCGCGAGACCGGTGCCGCGCGGATCCGCCGCCGCGGTGCATTCGCTGGCCGCACCCGGCAGGTAGCGCGGGCAGGACGCGGCGACGGCGCGCCCGGGTTCCGGCAGGGTCGGGATGACCGCCTGCGGCGGTTGGCCGCGCAGCACGCCGAGCGCCGTGGCGGCGGCCGCGACCGGTGCCGATTGCTGGCCGGACGCCGCGGCGGCCATGCGGAAGGCGCGCAGGTTGGTGTTCTGCACCAGCACCACCGAAAGCGGCGCCGGCCGCACCGAGCCCTGGCCCGGCGCCGCCGCCAGTACCACGCCGGTGCCCGGCGCCACCCGCCCGGTGCCGAACAGGTTGTTCATCGAGAAGGCGCAGCTCACCGCATTGCCGTCGCGGTCGAAGGTGACGAGGCCGGTGGACGCGCCGGCGCCGCCGAAGCCGGCTTCGGCCGGCTGCCCGGCCTGCATCGCCTGCAGGGCGCGCTGGACGCCGCCATCGATGCCGCCGGGCAGGAAATTCACGGTGTCGTTGCCGATCCTGAGCGCGTCGGCGGCCACCAGCCGCGGCGTGCTGCCGCGCATCTCCTCGACCGTCAGCCCGCCGCCGGCGGCACGGCTCGCCTCTTCCATCCGCCGGGCCAGGGCGCCCTGGTAGAGGTCGCCCGGGCCGGTGGTGCGGAGCGTGGTCAGCGTGACCGCCAGGTCGCGCTGCACGAGCTGCGCGCCTTCCCCGAGCGGCCCGCCGCCCGGGGCACCGAAGATCGCCCGCGCCTGCGGGTCCGCCAGCAGCGGCGCCGCGACCGCGGCCAGGTCGCTGGCCAGGCTGCGCGACACGGCATTGCCGCGCGCCAGGTCTTCGGCCGGGCGCAGCAGTTCCTCGAAGCGGAGGCGGCCGCCGCGGGTGTGCAAGGCGAACAGGCCGCGCGCCATCATCGGGATGGCGGCCGGCCGGTCGGTGTTCGCGGGCAGGGCGGCGCGCGGCCCGGCTTCGAAGAGCACCGCCTGGGTGGTGCCCGGCTGGCGCTCATAGACCAGGCAGGCGCCGCCGCCGCCGAGCCCGGCGCGGGATGGCAGGGTCGCGGTCAGCGCGAAGGCGCCGGCCACCGCCGCATCGACCGCGCTGCCGCCGGCCGAGAGCACGTCGCGCGCCACCAGCGCCGCGCGCGGTTCTTCCGCCGTCGCGCCGCCCAGGAAGCCGGTGACATAGCCGGCCTCGCCGCGCTGGGGCGAGGAGCCGCCGAACCAGGAGCAGCCCGAGACCGCGAGAGCGGCCAGCAGCACCGCGGAGGCGCGGTGCAATGGCCGGGGGAAACGGGCGGCGGTCGGGGGCATGCGGAAGGCCTTCGCCCCGATCACCTGCGGCGTCATCGTCATTCTGGCGTCCCTGATCTGCCCGGAGCGTCTTCCGGCGCGCGCGCCCGGCTGGGCGCGCCCCTGGTGATCCTGCGCGATGCCGAAACGGAAAGCCTCATCCGCAGCCTCGCGAACCCCCTGTGCCGTACCGTGGGCATCGGCCCAAGCCTGGGCCATAGACGCCTTCGCCGCGCCCGGCAACCGGATGTTCAGGGCCATTCCCCCTGGCCGGGGGCATTCAGGCCGGCCGCGATACGGGCCGGCCGGTATCGATCCGGCATTCCCGTCCCGAATCGATCGGACATGAAATTGAGAAGCCGGATGCGGCGCGTGAATCGGCCCACCCCCCTTCCCATTCGCGTGAGAAAGGCCGAATTGCGGGGCAGGCCCGGGCGCAGACCCGCCCTAAGCCTTGGCCGGGGGGCCCGCCGCAGGGCAAAAGCTGCGCCATTCCCGAAGGACTCAAACCGCATGCGTCGTCTGTTCCTCGCCGTCGGGCTCTGTCTCGCCCTTGCCGCGCCCGCCCGCGCGGAAGGGGCCTTCACCCCGGCCCAGCGCGCCGAGGTGGTCGAGATCCTGCGCCAGGCGCTGCGCGAGGATCCCTCGATCCTGCGTGACGCCTTCGCCGCGATCGAGGCGCAGGAAGCGGAGGAACGCCGCGTCGCCAACAGCCGCGCGCTCGGCGAGGCACGGGAGCAGCTGGTCGCCGACGCCGCCGATCCGGTGCGCGGCAATGCCCGGGGCGACGTCACCGTGGTCGAGTTCTTCGACGTGCGCTGCCCCTATTGCCGGCAGCTCACCTCCGTGATGAGCGAGCTGGTGCGGCGCGACGGCAATCTGCGGCTGGTGATGAAGGACCTGCCGATCCTCGGGCCGAATTCGATGGTGGCCTCCCGCGCGCTGCTCGCCGCCCAGCGCCAGGGCAAGTATGGCGAACTCTATGACGCGCTGATGGCGCTGCGCGGCGATGTCGCGGAAGCCCAGATCCGGCAGGAGGCGCAGCGCCTCGGCCTCGACTGGGCGCGGATGCAGCGGGACATGGCGGATCCGGCGATCCAGGCGCGGCTGGACGGCAATGTCGCGCTCGCCCGGCGCCTCGGCATCGAAGGGACGCCGGCGATCATCATCGGCGACCGGCTGGTCCCCGGCGTGACCTCGCTCGAGACCCTGGCGCAGCTCGTCGCCGAAGCCCGGGCGGCCCGGCGCTGATCCGCTTGACCGAGGGAAGCGGCCGGGGGCGTGTAACGGCGGACGCAGCCAGCAACAGGCCGCAACCCAGCGATCATCGCGGTCGCGTCGGGAAAGGTGTAGAATAGGTCCATGAGTCTCGGTGATCTCCGCCCGGACGGGCCGCTCGATCCACGCCGGACAGGGCAGCGCGGCAAAGCCGCGCCGCCCGAGGCGGAGCCCGCGCCCCCGTCCCGGCGACAGAAGAAAGAAAAGCCGGCCCGCAAGCGCCGGCGCGGCTTCGGCTTCCTGAAGCTGGTGTTCATCCTGGGCGCCGGGCTGGCGGTCGCCGGCGGCGTCGGCGCCTATGGCGCCTATCGCGTCATCGCCGCCGACCTGCCCGACAACCGCTGGCTGGCGGATTACGAACCGCCGCAGCTGAGCCGCATCTACGCCGCCGATTCCCGCCTGATGGCGGAGCTGGCGAGCGAGCGCCGCGTCTTCGTCCCGATCGAGGCGATCCCGCGCCGCCTGCAGCAGGCCTTCGTCTCGGCCGAGGACCAGCGCTTCTGGGAACATCACGGCGTCGACCCGATCGGCATCATCCGCGCCGGACTGACCGCGGTGGAACAGCTCGGCTCCGGCCGGCGCATGGGCGGTGCCTCGACCATCACCCAGCAGGTCGCCAAGAACATGCTGGTCGGCAACGACCGCACCCTGATGCGCAAGCTGCGGGAAGCGATCCTGGCGGTGCGGCTGGAACAGACGCTGCCGAAGGAACGCATCCTCGAGATCTACCTGAACGAGATCTTCCTGGGCCAGCAGGCCTTCGGCGTGGCCGCGGCGGCGCAGAACTACTTCAACAAGTCGCTCGACGACCTGACCCTGGCCGAGATGGCCTTCCTCGCGATCCTTCCCAAGGCGCCCAGCAACTACAACCCTTTCCGCTTCCCCGACGCCGCCCGTGCCCGCCGCGACTGGGTGATCGACCGCATGGTCGAAGACGGCGCGGCGACGCCGGCCGAAGGGGCGGCCGCGAAGGCGGAGCCGATCGTGGCCCGCCCCTCCCGCCGGCCGGACATGGTCGGCGTCGGCCAGTACTTCACCGAGGAAGTGCGGCGCGACCTGATCACCCGCTTCGGCGCCGAACAGACCACTATGGGCGGCCTCGTCGTCCGCACCAGCCTGGAGCCGCCGCTGCAGGCGGCCGCCGAACGCGCGCTGCGCGACGGGCTGATGGGCTATGACCGCCGCCGCGGCGGCTGGCGCGGCCCGGTGACCCGCATCTCCGCGGCGGCCACCGAATGGATGCCGGCGCTGGAGGCGGTGCAGCGCCCGCCCGGCATGCAGCCGGAATGGCGCCTGGCGGTGGCGCTCGAGGTGCGCGACCGCGAGGCGCGTCTGGCCTGGGCCGACCACCCGGATCCGCGCAACCCCGCCCAGCCGCGCACCGGCACCCTGGCCTTCGAGGATGTCGCCTGGGCCCGCCCGGTGATCCCGCCGGCGGCCGGCTCCGCCGGCGCGGCCCAGCTCGCGAGCCAGGGCGTGCGCCTCGGCGCCGCGCCGCGCCGCATGCAGGACGTGCTGAGCCCGGGCGATGTGGTGATGGTGGAAATGCTGCCCGCCGCCGCCGCCCAGGGGCGCACCGCGGCACGGCCGGAACGCCTGGCGCTGCGGCAGATGCCGGTGGCCGAAGGCGGCATCGTGGCACTCGACCCCGCCACCGGGCGCGTGCTGGCGATGGTCGGCGGCTTCAGCTTCGAGCGGAGCTGGTTCAATCGCGCCACCCAGGCGATGCGCCAGCCCGGCTCCTCCTTCAAGCCTTTCGTCTATCTGACCGCGCTGTCCATGGGCATCCCGCCTAACCAGCAGCTGCTGGACGAGCCGATCGAGGTCCAGACGCCGCAGGGCCTCTGGCGGCCGAACAACTATTCGGGCGGCAGCCATGGCTGGGTGACGATGCGCCAGGCGCTCGAGGGCAGCCTGAACATGGTCACGGTGCGCCTGGCGCAGAATATCGGCATGGAGCGGATCGCCCAGACCGCGGCCGATTTCGGCGTCATCCCCAATATGCCGCGTTACCTCGCGATGGCGCTCGGCAGCGGCGAGACGACGGTGATGCGCATGGCGGCCGGCTATGCCGGCTTCGTCAATGGCGGCCGCCAGGTGGCGCCGACGCTGATCGACAGCGTGCAGGACCGGCGCGGCCGGGTGATCTGGCGCGCCGATCCGCGGCGTTGCGACCCGGGCTGCGACCAGGGGCCGGAGGCCGGGCCGCCGGCCCTGGCCGGCGAGCGCCGCCAGATCGCCGATCCGATCGCCGCCTACCAGATCGTCAGCCTGCTGCAGGGCGTGGTGACGCGCGGCACCGGCACCCGCGCCGCCGCCGGGCTGAACCGCCCGATCGCCGGCAAGACCGGCACCACCGACGACTACCGCGACAACTGGTTCGTGGGCTTCACGCCGGATATCGTCATCGCCGTCTGGGTCGGCTTCGACGAGCCGCGCAGCCTCGGCAGCGGCGAAACCGGCGGCAATGTCCCGGCGATCATCTTCCATGACGTGCTGGCCGCCGCGCTGAACGGCAGCCCCGCGGTGCCGTTCCGCGCGCCGCCCGGCGTCGCGCTGGTGCGCATCCCCGTCGGCAATGGCACGATCCTGGAGGCTTTCCGCCCCGGCACCGACACCTCCGGCACCGCCCGGCTCGGCGAAAGCCAGCGTGAAAGCGCCGCCGGCCTCGACAGCGGGCTGGGCGGTCTGTACTAGGCGCGGCATCATGAGAGCAGACGCAACCAACCTGCACGAGCAGATCACCGCATCGGTGACCCTGCTGAGGAGGCATCTTTGACTGGGATGCCGCACTCCGCCGTCTCGACGAACTGAACGCGAAGTCGGAAGACCCCGACCTCTGGAACAAGCCCGCCGAGGCGCAGGCGCTGATGCGCGAGCGCAACCGGCTGGCCGACCAGACCCAGGGCGTTCAGGCGCTGGAACGTGAGGTCGCCGACGCGCTGGAACTGATCGAACTCGCCGAAGCCGAGGGTGACGCCGGCACCGCCGATGCCGCGGTCGCCGACCTCGAGCGGCTGGCCGAGGACGCGAAGCGCCGCGAGATCGAGAGCCTGCTCTCGGGCGAAGCCGACGCGAACGACGCCTATCTCGAGGTGAATGCCGGCGCCGGCGGCACCGAGGCGCAGGACTGGGCGCAGATGCTGTTGCGCATGTACCAGCGCTGGGCCGAACGCCGCGGCTACAAGGTCATCATGACCGAGGAGAGCGAGGGTGAGCAGGCTGGCATCAAGTCGGCGACGCTGCAGGTCACCGGCCCCAACGCCTATGGCTGGCTGAAGACGGAGACCGGGGTGCACCGGCTGGTGCGCATCAGCCCCTTCGATGCCGCGGCGCGGCGCCAGACCAGCTTCGCCAGCATCTATGTCTATCCGGTGATCGACGATCGCATCGAGATCGAGATCAACCCGGCCGACCTGAAGACCGATACCTTCCGCGCCTCGGGCGCCGGCGGGCAGCACGTCAACAAGACCGAATCGGGCGTGCGATTCACCCATATCCCGACCGGCGTCGTCGCCGCGTCCACCCAGGACCGCAGCCAGCACCGCAACCGCGCCATCGCCATGGAAATGCTGAAGGCGCGACTCTACGAGCTGGAACTGCGCAAGCGGGAAGCGGTGAACGACGCGGTGGAGGCCGGCAAGACCGATATCGGCTGGGGCCACCAGATCCGCAGCTATGTGCTGCAGCCCTACCAGATGGTGAAGGACCTGCGGACGGGGATCGAAAGGGGCAATCCGGCCGCGGTGCTGGATGGCGACCTCGATCCCTTCATGGCCGCGGCCCTCGCCAGCCGCGTCGGCGCGACGCGCAGCGAAGCGAGCGCCAGCGCGGAGTAGTTCCGTCCTCAATCGCCGGCGCCGGCATCCGCCGGCTTGGCTTCCGCGCGGTCAAGGCGCACTGGCGGCAACGGGTGGTCGCGCGCGGGGCCGCATGCGCGGCCCCGGAGCATCGGCTTCGCCTCGCTCCGCAGAGACCGATGGCGGCCTGCGGCCGCGGGTCGCCCACGTTATCGTGCTTCAATCCGCGCGCCGCAGCAGGCCTTCCAGTTCGGCGAGGATCGCCGGGTCGTCGATGGTCGGCGGCATCACGTAGTCCTCGCCATCGGCGATGCTGCGCATGGTGCCGCGCAGGATCTTGCCGGATCGCGTCTTCGGCAGGCGCTGCACCACGCGGGCTTCCTTGAAGGCCGCGACCGGCCCGATGCGGTCGCGCACCATGGCCACCAGCTCCCGCGCGATCTCGGCGTCCGGCCGCGCGACGCCGGCCTTCAGCACGACGAGGCCGAGCGGCGCCTGGCCCTTCAGCGCATCCCGCACGCCGACCACCGCGCATTCCGCGACGTCCGGATGCGCCGCCAGCACCTCCTCCATCGCGCCGGTCGACAGGCGATGGCCGGCGACGTTGATGATGTCGTCGGTGCGCGACATCACCCAGACATAGCCCTCGTCATCGACCATGCCGGCGTCGGCGGTGTCGTACCAGCCGGGGAAACGCTCCAGATAGGCCTGGCGGAAGCGGTCATCGGCGTTGAACAGCGTCGGCAGCGCGGCCGGCGGCATCGGCAGGCGGATGGCCAGCGTGCCGATCTGGCCGCGCGCCACCGGCTGCCCCGCCTCATCCAGCGCCGCCACGTGATAGCCCGGCGCCGCCTTGCCGCCGGAGCCCGGGCGCATCGGGAACAGGCCGAGGCCGCGGAAATTGCCGGTGATCGACCAGCCGGTCTCGGTCTGCCACCAATGGTCGATCACCGGCCTGTCCAACAGGGCTTCGATCCAGAGCGCGGTCGGCGCGTCGCAGCGCTCGCCGGCCAGGAACAGCGCTTCGAGCTTCGACAGGTCGTGGCGCCGCAGCAGCACGCCTTCGGGGTCTTCCTTCTTGATGGCGCGGATCGCCGTCGGTGCCGTGAACAGCGCCTTCACCCCGTGCTGCGCGGCGACGCGCCAGAAGGCGCCGGCATCGGGCGTGCCGACCGGCTTGCCCTCATAGATCACGCTGGTGAGGCCGGCGAACAGCGGCGCGTAGACGATATAGGAATGCCCGACCACCCAGCCGACATCGGATGCGGTCCACATCACGTCGCCGGTCCGCAGCCCGTAGAGCATGAAGATGGAATTGTGCAGCGCGACCGCATGTCCGCCATTGTCGCGCAGGATGCCCTTCGGCTTCCCGGTCGTGCCCGAGGTGTAGAGAATATAGAGCGGATCCGTCGCCGCCACCGGCACGCAGGGATGCGGGGCGCCCGCGGCCTCCGCCTCCAGCCAGTCGGTGTCGCGGCCTGGGACCAGCGTCGCAGGCAGCCTGTCCCGCTGCAGCACCAGGCAGGCATCGGGCTTGTGCGGCGACAGCGCGATCGCCGCGTCGAGCAGCGGCTTGTAGGCGACGACCCGCCCCGGCTCGATGCCGCAGGAGGCGGAGAGGATGAGCTTCGGCCGCGCATCGGCGATGCGCGCTGCCAGTTCCGCCGCCGCGAAGCCGCCGAACACCACCGAATGCACGGCGCCGAGCCGGGCACAGGCCAGCATGCCGATCGCGGCTTCCGGCACCATCGGCATGTAGATCACCACCCGGTCGCCTTTCGCGACCCCGCGCGCGGCCATGGCGCCGGCGAGTTTCTCCACCCGCGCGAGCAGCGCGGCATAGGTGATGCGCTCGATCCGCCCGGTGACCGGGCTGTCCCAGATGAAGGCCACCTGCCCACCCCGTCCGGCGGCGACGTGGCGGTCGACCGCGTTGTGGCAGGTGTTCAGCACCCCGCCCGGGAACCAGCGGCCATAGATGCCCTGGGTGCCGTCGAAGATCGCCCTGGGCGGAGTGATCCAGTCGATGCCGCCTGCCGCCGCCGCCCAGAACCCGTCCGGGTCGCGCCGCCAGGCCGCATAGCCGGCATCATGGCCGTCGCTGCCGCGCTTTTCGTCCATGCGCCGCTCCTCCTGTTTTGGGCCGATGCTACCGCAATCGGGCCCGGAAAGGCGAAGGGCGTCGGGTTGCCCCGGCGCCCTTCCGTCAGCGGTTCATCCCGGTCCGCGGATCAGCGCATGTCGTCCGCGCCAAGGTCGCGGTCCTTGGTCTCGGGCACGAAGATGATGCCGATGATCAGGGTCATGACCGCGAAGACGATCGGGTACCAGAGGCCGTAATAGATATCGCCGGTGGCCGCGATCAGCGCGAAGGCAGTCGCCGGCAACAGGCCGCCGAACCAGCCATTCCCGATATGGTAGGGCAGCGACATGCCGGAATAGCGGATGCGGGTCGGGAACAGCTCGACCAGCGCGGCCGCGATCGGCCCGTAGACCATGGTCACGTAGATCACGAGGATGAACAGCACCCCGATGATCACCGCCGGCTGTTCGCGGAAGATGTCGAAGGGATGCGCCATCCGCACGACCGAAGGATTGGCCGCCGGCGGATAGCCGCCCGCGGTCAGGGCCGCGGTCAGGTCGCGCGTGAAGGCCGCGCGCTGCGCCGCCGCCTGCGGCCCCGCCTGGATCGCATCGAAGGACGCGACCGAAGTGCCGGAGGCGCCGCCGATGCGCACCGAGGCGACGGTGCCCGCCGGCGCATCCTGATGCCCATAGGGCACGGAGAGGTTGGCCAGCGCCGCCTTGGCGATGTCGCAGGCGCTGGTGAAGACCGCCGTCCCGGTCGGGTTGAACTGGAAGTGGCAGTCGCCGGGCGGCGACACCACCGTCACCGGGATGGTCTGCTGCGCCTGGTAGAGCGCCGGGTTGGCTTCCCGCGTCATCATCTGGAACAGCGGGAAATAGGTCGCCGCCGCCAGGGCGCAGCCGGCCAGGATGATCGGCTTGCGGCCGATCTTGTCCGACAGCCAGCCGAACAGGATGAAGCCGCCGGTGCCGAGGATCAGCGACCAGGCGATCAGCAGGTTCGCGGTATAGCCATCGACCTTCAGGATGCTCTGCAGGAAGAACAGCGCGTAGAACTGGCCCGTATACCAGACCACGCCCTGGCCGGCGGTCAGGCCGAGCAGCGCGATCAGCGCGATCTTCGCGTATTTCCACTGCCCAAAGGCTTCCGAGAGCGGCGCCTTGGATGCGGTGCCTTCCGCCTTCATCTTCTGGAAGGCCGGGCTTTCCTGCAGTTGCAGCCGGATCCAGACCGAGATGCCGAGCAGCAGCACCGAGATCAGGAAGGGGATGCGCCAGCCCCAGTCGGCGAAGGCCGCTTCGCCCAGGATGGTGCGGGTGAACAGGATCACCAGCAGCGACAGGAACAGCCCCATGGTTGCCGTGGTCTGGATCCAGCTGGTGTAGAAGCCGCGCCGGCCCTGCGGCGCATGTTCCGCCACATAGGTCGCGGCACCGCCATATTCGCCACCGAGCGCCAGGCCCTGCAGCAGGCGCAGCACGATCAGGATGACCGCGGCGGACAGGCCGATCTGGTCGGAGGTCGGCAGCACGCCGACCAGGAAGGTGGAGGTGCCCATGATCACGATGGTGACCAGGAAGGTGTATTTGCGGCCGACGAGATCGCCGAGCCGGCCGAACACCAGGGCGCCGAAGGGCCGCACCAGGAAGCCGGCGGCGAAGGCGAGGAGTGCGAAGATATTGCGGGTGGTCGGGTCGAATTGCCCGAAGAACTTGGCGCCGATGATCGCCGCCAGCGAACCGTAGAGATAGAAGTCATACCACTCGAAGACCGTGCCGAGGGAGGAGGCGACGATGACCTTCTTCTCCTCGCGGGTCATCGGTCGCGCGGCCTTCGCCGCTGCCACAGACGTGCTCACGCAGATCCTCCCTCGCTGGGGCTTGCGCCCGCCGGTTGCCCGTTCTTGTGGTCGCGCTTGGCCGCGACCCCCATTCCCCGTCCATGCCGTCACGGCACGAAGCTGGAACAAGTTACTCGGCATAGCGCAGAAATCCGGCGCGATGGAAGGATTGCGAACGAGTCGGTTACCGGCGCGGCCAAGTCATCGCCGCGTGAGTACTACCTTCTTCAGGCGAAGCCGGCCTTCACCCGCCCGAGCGCCGCACCGAAGCCGATGCCGAGCCATGCGCCCGCTTCCGGGATCCGCGCGGGCGTGAGGCCGGCCACGATCAGCACGGCGCCCGCCGGCAGCCCGCCGAGTCGCTGCGCCGCGGCGACGGCCGGGGCCAGCGCCGCCATGGCATCCACGACGCCCTGGCGCCGCCCGTCGATGGTCAGGCGCAGCGGCCCCGCCGGCATCGGCCGGCGCCGCCCGGCGACGATCAGGCCGAGGCCGGCGAGATCGGCCGCGAGGCAGGCGGCATCGGCCGGCCCGTCCCGGAAGCGGCTGGCGGCGATGTCGATCGCGGGGTGCAGCCCGGCGAAGACCGGCGGGCCGGTCTCGCCCAGATCGGCGCCGAGCACCGCGACCAGGGCCGGCGTCGCCCGGGCGTGGCGCAGCGCCGAGAGCGCCAGCATGGCGCCGTCCGCCAGCAGGCGCGGCGCCAGCACCGGGCCGGCGACACCCTCCGGCCCGATGCGCAGCCCGGCCGTCGGCATGCCCATGTGATCCAGGATGGCGGCGGCGATCGCCTCGCCCTCCGCATCGTCGCGCGGCATCAGCCCGGGCGGGAAGGGGGCCAGCGGATTGCCGGTCTCGACGGCTTCGGCCAGCCAGAGCGCGGCGGCGGCCACCCGCCGCGCCGCCTCGTCCTGCCGCATGTCAGTCGGCACCGGGCTGCACCACTTCATCTTCCTGGAAGCCGCCTTCGGGCGGGCGGTCGAGCTGCAGCGGCTGGGAGGTGTCGATGGTGCCGTAGAGATAATCCGGCAGCCAGGTCGCCATGCCGGGGAAGACGTACATCAGCACCATCGTGACCACGACGATGTAGATATAGGGCATCACGCCGCGGAAGATGTCCTCGAGCTTTACCCAGCTCGGCGCGACGCCCTTCAGGTAGAACGGGGCCATGGCGACCGGCGGCGACAGGAAGCTGGTCTGCAGGTTGAGCGCGATCATCACGCCGAAGAAGATCGGGTCCACGCCGAAATCATCGAGCATCGGCAGGAAGATCGGCACGAAGATCACGATGATCTCGGTCCATTCCAGCGGCCAGCCGAGCACGAAGATGATCGCCTGCGCCAGGATCATGAAGGTGACGGCGTTGAGGCCGAGGCCCTTCACGAATTCCTCCACCACCGCCTGCCCGCCGAGATAGCCGAAGACGGCGGAGAACAGCGCCGAGCCGACGAAGAGCCAGCAGACCATCGCCGAGGTGCGGGCGGTCAGGTAGACGCTCTCCTTGAGGCCGGTCCAGGTGAAGGAACGGTAACCGATCGCCAGCAGGACGGCGCCGACCACGCCCATCGCCGCCGATTCCGTGGGCGTCGCGATGCCGAGCAGGATCACCGCCAGCACCAGCAGGGTCAGCAGCGTCAACGGCACGAAGCCGATCAGCAGCTCCCACAGGATCTTCCCGATCGGGACGTTGCGTTCCTCGGGCGGCAGGCGCGGCGCCCAGTGCGGCTTCAGGATGCCGCAGCCGATGATGTAGATCAGGTAGGCGCCGGTCAGCACGAAGCCCGGGATGAAGGCGGCGGCATAGAGCTTCACCACCGAAACGCCCGCGGTCGCGCCATAGAGGATCAGCATGATCGAGGGCGGGATCAGGATGCCGAGCGTGCCGCCGGCGGCGATGGCACCGGTCGCCAGCCTGACGTCGTAGCCGGCGCGCAGCATCGGCGGCAGCGCCAGCAGCCCCATCAGCGTCACCACCGCGCCGACGACGCCGGAGGCGATGCCGAACAGCGAGCAGGTGACCATGGTCGCGACCGCGAGCGAGGCCGGCAGGAAGCCGGAGGCGAGCATCAGCGACTTGAACAGCCGGTCCAGGATGTTCGCGCGTTCGATGATGTAGCCCATGAAGACGAAGAGCGGCACGCTGATCAGCACGTCGTTCGACATCACCGAATAGGTGCGCTGCACCAGCAGGTCGAGCACCCGCGGCCCCAGCGAGCCGGCCCAGCCGAAGATCACGCCCATCGCCATCAGGGTGAAGGCGATCGGAAAGCCGAGCAGGATGAAGCCCACGAACAGGATCAGCATGGCCACGCCGATCTGCGGGTCGGTCAGCATGATGAGGGATCTTTCGGATCGGGTGGCGTCAGGCGCGCGGGCCGGTCGGCAGCACGGGGGGCGCTTCGCCGCGCTCGGCGGCCGCCTTTTCGAGGATCACGATCTCCAGTTCCTCGACGTCGGAAAGCCGTTCCGGCCAGGCGCCGCCGCGCAGGCATTGCAGGCAGCGCGCGACCTCCGCCAGGCCCTGCAGCAGCAGCATGGCGCCGGCGATCGGGATCAGCGCCTTGAAGGGCCAGACCAGCAGCCCGTCCGGCGAGAAGGGCGAATGCTCGTTCTGGCGCAGGCTTTCCTCGAAGAAATGGTAGCCCGCGAAGATCATCGCGATGATGCCGGGAAAGAAGAACAGGCCGTAGAGGATCAGGTCGACCATGGCCTGCCAGCGCACCGGCCACTTCCGGTACAGGAAGTCGCCGCGGACATGGCCGTTTCGCGCCAGCGCATAGGCGCCCGACATCATGAACAGGATGCCGTAGAGGATGTAGGACGCGTCGTAGCCCCAGCTCGTCGGCATGGCGAAGGCGTAGCGCACCGTCACCTCATAGGTGATCTGGACGGTCAGCAGCGCGATCGACCAGGCGAAGATCTTGCCGATCGCGGTCGAGATGCGGTCGATTCCGAGAAGCAGCCCCTGCATGCGTGTCCCTTTCCCCGGGCCATGCGGCCCCGCGGCCATCGGACGCCAGGCGCGCGCCGCCGCCCGGGCATGGCGGCGGCGCGGCCCGCGCGATCAGCGCTGCGCGAAGAAGTGGTTGAAGGAGACGACGGAGCTCGCTTCGTAGCGCAAGTAGAAGCTGGTCACCCGGCGGCACCATTCGCGCTGGCTGTCGCAGACCTTCTTGAAGAAGGGGCCGTTGCCGGGCGCGGAGGCGTCGGCTTCCAGCCGCTCGACCACGCGGTTCCAGGCCTGCAGCTGCGCGTCCAGCACCGGGCGCGGCGTCGGGCGCACCTGCACGCCCTGCTGCTGGGCCATCGCCAGCAGGTCACGCGAATAGCGGTCCTGCTGCTTCCAGGACATGTCGGCGGAAGCGGCTTCGGAGGCGCATTTGATGACCGACTTCAGCTCATCCGGCAGGGCGTCGAAGCGGGGCTTGTTGAACAGCAGCTCGAAGCATTCGGTGCGCTGGTGGTAGCTCTGGATCATGAAGGACTTGGCGACGTCCGGGAAACCGAGGACGCGGTCGGAGGAGGGGTTGTTGAACTCCGCCCCGTCGATCACGCCGCGCTCCAGCGCCGGCACGATCTCGCCACCCGGCAGGGAGACGACGGCGGCGCCCATTTCGGTGAACAGGTCGGCGGCCAGGCCCACGGTGCGGTACTTCAGGCCGCGGATCTGCTCCGGCCGCTCGATCGGATTCTTGAACCAGCCGAGCGGCTGGGTCGGCATCGGGCCGGACATGAAGGAGACGACATTGACCCTGACGATGTCGTTCAGCAACTCGCGGTACAGGGCCTCGCCGCCGCCGTAGTGATACCAGCCGAGCAGCTGGTTGGCATCGCCGAACCAGGGCGGCGAGGTGCCGAACAGGCTGAAGGCCTTGTTCTTGCCGAACCAATAGGCGGCGACGCCGTGGCCGCCATCGAGGGTGCCGGCGCTGACCGCGTCCAGCAGCTGGAAGGCGGGCACCACGGCGCCGGCGGCCAGCAGTTCCAGCCGCAGGCGGCCGCCGGCGATGGCGTTGACGCGGCTGACGAAATCGCCCGCGAATTCATGGAAGATGTCGCGCTGCGGCCAGGTGGACTGGAAGCGGAGCGTCGTCGTCTGGGCCCGGCTGACGCCGGGCGTGGCCAGTACGGCGGTACCGGCAGCAGCCGCCGCCGCGCCCTTCAGGAAGTTCCGGCGCGCGGCCGGGCGCATTGATTGCGTCGTCTCGGTCACTTGTTTCCTCCACGGCAGACTCGGCGCCGTGTGAGGTCACTCGGGCCGCTATTCGCAGATAACGAGGTTTGGCTTCCTTACGCAATGTCCACATTATGACTTACACTGTATCCATCTTCTGGCGCGACGCGATGCCAGGGACAGGGCGGCCACGGCGCGGAGACGCCGGAAACCCAGCTTGGTCCTGGGCGATATCGTTCCTTGGCTGGCGTTGACGTGTGCGGCGCAATGTTGACGGACGCGTCGCGCTGCGCGATCAAGCCAAGGCAGGGAACCGGGTGCACGCATGTCGAGCCGTCTGGCCGAAATCTTCGCGTTGCCGATCGAGACCGCCTATCACCTGGACGAATCCGTCGGGCATCTGTTGCGACGCGCGCATCAGCGCCATGTCCAGCAATTCGCTGCCCGCGCCACCGAACATGGCCTGACGCCGCCCCAATTCGCCGCCCTGCTGCGGCTGGTCGAACTGGGGCAGGTGACCCAGAACCGGCTCGGCCGGCTGGTCGCGATGGATCCCGCGACCATCCAGGGCGTGGTGCGCCGATTGCTGGCCCGCGACCTGCTGGTCGCCACCCGTGACCCGATGGATCGCCGCACCATGGTGCTGTCGCCGACCCAGGCGGGGCGGGACATGGCGGCGCTGGCCAGCCCGCGCGCGCAATCGGCGAATGAGAGTCTGCTCGCCTGCCTGAACGAGGATGAGCGGGTGCGGTTCCTGGCCATGCTGCGCCGCGTCGCGAGCGCCTGATCAAAAAAGCCGCATGACAGGCGCAAGCGCGCGCCCCTCGCTGAACGCTGCCCTGCTTTGACGGCGCCGAGGCTTGGCGAGCGCAACGTTTTTGGATATGGCGCGCGCATGAAGTTCAGCAAGCAAGACACCTTCCAGAATCGCCAGGCCGCCGCCGCCGCTGCCAAGACTGCCCTCGCCGATCGCTTCCGCGCCATGCCGCGCCCGGATGATCCCGTCGTGCAGGAGCGCCTCGCCCAGCAGGTCGAGATCGCGCGCGCGCGGGATGCCCGGGCCGCCGAGCGC
>DASYDR010000301.1:0-10765 GCA_036499545.1 Roseomonas sp.
GATCACGCGGTGGAAGGGCGTGTTGTCGTAGAAGCCACGGCGCGCCACGGCGTCCTGGACTCGATCCAGACGCCCCCGGAGGCGCAGGCAGTAGGTAAGAGTACGTTTACGGGACGTCTGAACAAATGACAGCCGCATTTCGATTGGTGAGCCCGGTGGGACTCGAACCCACGACCCCAAGATTAAAAGTCTCGTGCTCTACCGACTGAGCTACGGGCACGCGCGCGGGGGCTTATGTCATCCCCGCGCCGCGTTTCAAAGCCTCAGAGTCGCAAGCGTGGCGGCTTCAACCTGAAGCGGTCGCGCCTCAGCGGACGTCCGCGGCGACCTTCATGCTGCGGATGCGGTCCGGCTCACGCACCATGCCGCTCTGGCCGGCGCCGCGCTTGATCTTGTCCACGGCATCCATGCCGGCCGTGACCCGCCCCCAGATGGTGTACTGGCCATCGAGGGAGGAAGCCGGGGCGAACATGATGAAGAACTGGCTGTTCGCGCTGTTCGGATTCTGGGTGCGCGCCATGCCGCAGGTGCCGCGGACGAAGCGGGCGCGCGACGGCGCGGAGAATTCCGCCGCCAGGTCCGGCAGGTCGGAGCCGCCGGTACCGGTGCCGGTCGGGTCGCCGCCCTGGGCCATGAAGCCTTCGATCACGCGGTGGAAGGGCGTGTTGTCGTAGAAGCCACGGCGCGCCAGGAGCTTGATCCGCTCGACATGGTGCGGCGCCAGCTCGGGCAGGAGCTGGATGGTCACGCGACCGTCCTTCAGCTCGATGTACAGGGTATTCTCGAGGTCCGGAGCGCCCTGCGCTTCAGCATTCTCGGTTTCGGACATGACGGCTCCGGTTGCAAGGAGGGTGGTGGTGGCAAGAAAGCTGCGGCGCTGCATCGGTCTCACTCCGCGGATGAGAGACGCACGCGGGCCAGCGTGCGCTCGTGCGTCAGCTTGGGAACGAAGCTGGTGATGTCACCGCCGAGCCGCGCGATCTCCTTCACGAATCGCGAGGAGATGAACTGGTGCGTCTCGGAGGCCATCAGGAACACGGTCTCGATCTCCGGATCCAGGCGGCGGTTCATGCCGGTCATCTGGAACTCGTAGTCGAAATCGGTCACCGCGCGCAGGCCGCGCACGATCATGCCGGCGCCGACCTCCCGCGCGAAGGCGACCAGCAGCCCTTCGAAGGGCCGCACCTCGATGGCGCAATGGGCGCGTTCGCCGATCGCGGCGGTCTCGGCCTTCACCAGCTCGACGCGCTCTTCCAGCGGGAACAGCGGCCCCTTGCCGCTGTTGATGGCGACCCCGATCACCAGGCGCGAACAGATGCGCGCCGCCCGGGTGATGACATCGAGATGCCCATTGGTCACCGGGTCGAAAGTGCCCGGATAGAGGCCCACGAACTCAGTCATGCGCGTCGGATTCCTCGGTGTTCTCGTCGGCCTCGTCTTCCTCGTAGGCGACGGGGAAGCAGGCGGTGACATGCTCGTCGGCGGCGACCCGCATCAGGGTCAGCCCGCCGGCCGCACGCGAATAGCGGCTGACGCTGTCGGCCGCCATGCGGATCAGCTGGCCGCCATCGGTCACCAGCATCAGGTGGTCGCCCGGGCGCACCACGAAGGTCGCGACCACGCGGGTGCCCTTGCGGCCGCCCAGCGGGATGCTGCCGATGCCCTGGCCGCCGCGCCCGGTCACCCGGTATTCATAGGCCGAGACGCGCTTGCCGAAGCCGGCATCGGTGACGACCAGCAGCACTTCCTCGGCTTCCGCCATCTCCGCGATGCGGGCCTCGGACAGCGCGATCTCGGCCACGCCCTCCTCGCCATCCTCGGCGGCGGCCGGTGCTGCCTCCTCCTCGGTCGCTTCGCTGCGGCGGCGCTGCGCGAGATAGGCGGCGCGCTCATCCGGCGTCGCCCCGATATGGCGCAGCACCGCGAGCGCGATGACACTGTCGCCATTGGCCAGCCGGATGCCGCGCACGCCGGTGCTGTCGCGGCCGGCGAAGACGCGCAGCGTGTCGCTCTCCGCCTGGAACCGGATGGCGCGGCCGGACCTGGTCGCCAGCAACACGTCATCGCCTTCCCGGCAGGTCGCGACGCCGATCAGCGTGTCGCCCTCATCGAGCTTCATCGCGATGAGGCCGCGCGCCATCACATTGCGGAAGTCGGAGAGCTTGTTCCGCCGCACATTGCCGCGCGCCGTCGCGAAGACCAGATGCAGGTTCTCCCACAGGGTTTCGTCCTGCGGCAGCGGCAGCACCGCCGTCACGCTCTCGCCATCCGCCAGCGCCAGCACCTGGCGCAGCGATCGCCCGCGCCCGACCGCGCCCGCTTCCGGCAGCTGCCAGACCTTCTCGCGGAAGGCGAGGCCGCGATCGGTGAAGAACAGCACCCATTGATGGGTATGCGCGATGAAGCTGCGCACCACCACGTCATCCTCGCGCGTGCCGGCGCCGGTGCGGCCCTTGCCGCCCCGGTTCTGGGCGCGGAAGGTCTCGAGCGGGGTGCGCTTCACATAGCCGTCGCGGGTCAGGGTCACCACCATGGTGCCCGGCTCGATCAGGCTCTCGTCATCGACATCGGCGACGCCGTCGACGATCTCGCTCATGCGCGGCGAGGCGATCTGCGCGCGGACCGCGAGCAGTTCCTCGGTCATCACCTCCATGCGGCGCGTGTGGCTGCCGAGGATCTCGAGCAGCTCCCGGATCTTCTCGCCCACCTCGCCGAGTTCGCCGGCGATCTTGTCGCGCTCGAGGCCGGTGAGGCGCTGCAGCCGCAATTCCAGGATGCCGCGCGCCTGTTCCTCGGTCAGGCGCACGGTGCCCGCATCGGTCACCGTGTTGCGGCTGTCATCGACCAGCGCCAGCAGCACGCCGACATCGCCGGCCGGCCAGTCGCGCGCCATCAGCGCGCCGCGCGCGGTCGCGGCATCCGGGCTTTCGCGGATGACGCGGATCACCTCGTCGATATTGGCGACAGCGATGGCCAGGCCGATCAGCAGGTGCCCGCGCTCGCGCGCCTTGTTCAGCCGGAAGCGGGAGCGGCGGAGGATCACCTCCTCCCGGAAACGGATGAAGGCGAGAATGGCGTCGCGCAGCCCCATCTGGCGCGGCTGGCCTTCGTCGAGCGCCAGGAAATTCACCGCGAAGGAGGTCTGCAGCTGGGTCGAGCGATAGAGCTGGTTCAGCACCACCTCCGCCGTCGCATCCCGCTTCAGCTCGATCACGATGCGCATGCCTTCGCGATCGCTTTCGTCGCGCAGGTCGGAGATGCCTTCGATCTGCTTGGAACGCACGAGTTCGGCGATGCGCTCCAGCAGGTTCGACTTGTTCACCTGGTAGGGGATTTCGGTGACGACGATCATCTGCCGGCCGCCGCGCATCTCCTCGATGGCGCAGCGGGCGCGCAGCGGGACCGAGCCGCGTCCGGTCTCGAAGGCGGAGCGGATGCCGGACCGGCCGAGGATCAGGCCGCCGGTCGGAAAATCCGGACCGGGCATGATCTGCATCAGGTCGGCCAGCGATGTCGCCGGGTCCCTCACCATCGCCAGGGTCGCGTCGATCACCTCGGTCGGATTATGCGGCGGGATATTCGTCGCCATGCCGACGGCGATGCCGCCGGCGCCATTCACCAGCAGGTTCGGGAAGGCGGCCGGCAGGACGCGCGGCTCCTCCGCCGTCTCGTCGTAGTTCGGCAGGAAGTCGACGGTATCCTCGTCGATCCCCTCCAGCAACGCGGCGGCGGCCTTGGCCAGCCGTGCCTCGGTGTACCGCATGGCGGCCGGCGGATCGCCGTCGACGCTGCCGAAATTGCCCTGGCCGTCGATCAGCGGCACCCGCATCGAGAAGGGCTGCGCCATGCGCACCAAGGCGTCGTAGATCGAGGCGTCGCCATGCGGGTGGTACTTACCCATGACGTCGCCGGTCACGCGCGCCGATTTGCGGTGCGGCTTGTCCGGGGTGAAGCCGTTCTCGTTCATCGAGAACAGGATGCGGCGATGGACCGGCTTCAGCCCGTCGCGCGCATCCGGCAGGGCGCGCGCGACGATGACGCTCATCGCATAATCGAGGTAGGAGCGACGCATCTCCTCCTCGAGCGCGACGGGCATCGTCTCGTCGGGGCGGTCGCCGCCCTTGTCGGTATCGCTCACGCTGTGTCCTTAAGCCGCATCATCTTCCATGGCGCCGATCGCGGCGCGATCGGTGCCCCACTCAGGCCCCGGCGGCGGCGCCGGATCGCCGGCAGACCGCAACCATCGCCCAGGCCGGCCTGGGCCGCCCGTATCAGAAGGGAATCTCGTCGTCCAGGTCGGCGCCCCGGGCCGGCTTGGCGCCGCCACCGGAACGGCCGCTACCGCCGCCACCGCTGCCGCTGTCCCAGCCGCCGCCACCGCCGCCGCCGGAACGGCCGCCCCCGCCGCCGCCGCCGGAAGAGCGCTCGGGCCGGTCGGTATAGCCGCCGCCCTCACCCGCATCGCCCCCGGCACCGCCACGGCCGCCGATGAGCTGCAGTTCGCCCCGGAACTGGCGCAGCACGATCTCGGTCGTGTAGCGGTCCTGGCCATCGGTCCCCTGCCACTTCCGGGTCTCCAGCTGGCCTTCGATATAGACCTCGCTGCCCTTGCGCAGGTATTTCTCGGCCACTTCGCCCAGGCGTTCATTGAAGATCGCGATCGAATGCCATTCGGTCCGTTCCTGCTGATTGCCCTCACGGTCCTTGTAGCGCTCGGAGGTCGCGATCCGCAGGTTCACGACCTTGCCGCCATTCTGGAAATTGCGGGCCTCCGGATCCTTCCCGAGCCGCCCCAGAACGATCACCTTGTTGATGCCAGCCATGGTCGTGCGAATCCTCGTCAATCAGCGCTGACATTACCCTGTCACGCGTCCCGGAACCACCCCGGGGACAGCACCTGGGCCCGTCCGCCTCACGCCAGCGGGAGCGGACCGCCGGGGTCTTCCCAAGCGCCTGCTGCGCCGCATATATGGGGAGAACATCCCTGGAACACCAGCGCCCCCTCCCCGCGCTGCGGAGCCACCGCATGACGACGCCATCCGGCCTGATCCGCATCCGCGGCGCGCGCCAGCACAACCTCAAGGATGTCGACCTCGATATCCCGCGCGACACGCTGACGGTCATCACCGGCCTTTCCGGCTCCGGCAAGTCTTCCCTCGCCTTCGACACGATCTATGCCGAGGGGCAGCGCCGCTATGTCGAATCGCTCTCGGCCTATGCCCGGCAATTCCTGCAACTCATGCAGAAGCCGGATGTCGACAGCATCGAGGGGCTGAGCCCGGCGATCTCGATCGAGCAGAAGACCACCAGCCACAATCCGCGCTCCACCGTCGGCACGGTGACCGAGATCCACGACTACATGCGCCTGCTCTGGGCGCGCGCCGGCGTGCCCTATTCGCCGGCGACCGGGCTGCCGATCGAGGCGCAGACCGTCTCCCAGATGGTCGACCGCGTGCTGGCGATGCCGGAAGGCACCCGCCTGCTGCTGCTGGCCCCGGTCGCGCGCGGCAAGAAGGGCGAATTCCGCAAGGAACTCGCCGAGTGGCAGCGCCGCGGCTTCGAGCGGGTGAAGATCAACGGCACCCTGCACCAGATCGCGGATGCCCCGAAGCTCGACAAGAAGCTGAAGCACGACATCGAGATCGTGGTCGACCGCATCGTGGTCCGCGAGGGCATCCAGTCGCGCCTGGCCGACAGCTTCGAGACCGCGCTCGGCCTCGCCGACGGCATCGCCTATGCGGAGAATGCCGACAAGGCGGATGAGCGGATCGTCTTCAGCGCCAAGTTCGCCTGCCCGGTCTCCGGCTTCACCATCGAGGAGATCGAGCCGCGGCTGTTCTCCTTCAACTCACCGCAGGGCGCCTGCCCGACCTGCGACGGGCTGGGTACCGAGAGCTTCTTCGACGCGCAGCTCGTGGCGCCGGATGAGCAGCGCGCGCTGAAGGACGGCGCCATCCTGCCCTGGACCGGCGCGTCCTCCCCCTACTACGACCAGACGCTCGAGAGCCTGGCGCGGCACTACAAGCTGGCGATGACAACGCCCTGGGGCGAGATCCCGGAGGCGGTGCGCCATGCCATCCTGCACGGCACCGGCAGCGAGGTCATCACACTCAAATACAAGGACGGGCTGCGCGCCTATGAGGTGAAGAAGCCCTTCGAGGGCGTGATCCCGAACCTGGAGCGCCGCTATCGCGAGACCGACAATCCCTGGGTGCGCGAAGACCTGTCGCGCTACCAGGCGGACAAGCCCTGCCATGCCTGCGGCGGCCATCGCCTGAAGCCGCAATCCCTCGCGGTGAAGATCGCGGGCTGCCATATCGGCGAGGCGTCCGCGCTCTCCATCCGCCGGGCGCGGGACTGGTTCGCCGCGGTCGAGGACACGCTGACCCCGCAGCGCAAGGAAATCGCGCGCCGTATCCTGCGCGAGATCAACGACCGGCTGCAGTTCCTGGTCGATGTCGGGCTCGACTACCTCTCGCTCGGCCGCGGCTCCGCCACATTGTCCGGCGGCGAATCGCAGCGCATCCGCCTGGCGTCACAGATCGGCAGCGGGCTGACGGGCGTGCTCTATGTGCTGGACGAACCCTCGATCGGCCTGCACCAGCGCGACAATGAACGGCTGCTGGCGACGCTGCGCCGGCTGCGCGACATCGGCAACACGGTGCTGGTGGTGGAACATGACGAGGATGCGATCCGCGCCGCCGACCATCTGATCGATATCGGCCCGGCGGCCGGCAAGGGTGGCGGCCGCGTCATCGCGCAGGGCACGCCGGCCGAGGTCGCCGCCAACCCCGACAGCATCACCGGGCAGTACCTGTCCGGCGCGCGCCGCATTCCCGTGCCGGAGAAGCGCCGCAAGGCGGATCCGAAGCGGATGCTCCGCGTCATCGGCGCCAGCGGCAACAACCTGCGCAACGTCACCGCTGGCTTCCCGCTCGGCACCTTCACCTGCGTCACCGGCGTGTCCGGTGGCGGCAAGTCGACCCTGGTGATCGAGACGCTGTACAAGGCCGCTTCCCGCCGCCTGATGGGCAGTGCCGAGGTGCCGGCGCCGCATGAGCGGATCGAAGGGCTGGATCAGCTCGACAAGATCATCGACATCGACCAGTCGCCGATCGGTCGCACGCCGCGCTCCAACCCCGCCACCTATACCGGCCTCTTCGCCCCGATCCGCGACTGGTTCGCGGAGCTGCCGGACAGCCGTGCCCGCGGCTACAAGCCCGGCCGTTTCAGCTTCAACGTCAAGGGTGGCCGCTGCGAGGCGTGCCAGGGCGACGGCGTGCTGAAGATCGAGATGCACTTCCTGCCCGATGTCTACGTCACCTGCGACACCTGCAAGGGCAAGCGCTACAATCGCGAGACGCTGGAGGTGAAGTTCCGCGAGAAGTCGATCGCCGACGTGCTCGACATGACGGTCGATGAAGGCGTGGAGTTCTTCTCCGCGGTGCCATCGATCCGCGACAAGCTGGTCACGCTGCGCGATGTCGGCCTCGGCTACATCCATCTCGGCCAGCAGGCGACCACCCTGTCGGGCGGCGAGGCGCAGCGCATCAAGCTGTCGAAGGAATTGTCGCGCCGGGCCACCGGCCGCACCCTCTACATCCTCGACGAGCCGACCACCGGCCTGCATTTCGAGGATGTGCGCAAGCTGCTGGAGGTGCTGCATGCCCTGGTCGACCAGGGCAACACCGTGGTGGTGATCGAGCATAATCTGGAGGTCATCAAGACCGCCGACTGGCTGCTCGACCTCGGGCCCGAAGGGGGCGAAGGCGGCGGCCGCATCCTGGCCGAGGGCACGCCGGACACCATCGCCGACGCGCCCGAAAGCCATACCGGCCGCTTCCTCAAGCCGCTGCTGCCGGAGGTCGAGGCGGCGGCGCCGAAGCGCCGCCGTCGCGCCTGAATCATTCGCCGCGAATCAGCGGTAGTAGCCGCCGCCGCGGTACACGTAGTTCCGCGGCCCGCCACCGTAGTCCCGGTGATAGCCGCCGCCGCCATAATAGCCGTGATGGCGATAGCCGCCCGGATAGACGCAGGCGGACAGGCTGATCGCGGCAGTGGCGATCACGGCTAGGCGGATCAGGGTGTTCCGCATGTTGGCGATCTCCTCGTCTGGCGCCGGCGCGTTCCCGCACCGGCATGACGGGAAGATAACGCTGTCGACGTGGCCGCCGTCCGGCCGCCGCGCGGCAACGTGATGGCAGCCGCGCCGGGTTTTCGCCGCAATCAGCCCTGCATGGCCGCCTTCAGTGCCGCCCGTTCCTGCGCGGTCAGGTCGATGACGCGGAGCTTTTCATCGATCGGGTAGGCCTCCCCACCCGCCGCGGGCCGCACGCCCAGCACCGTGCCGGCCTGGCGCGGATCGACCAGCAGCCGGGTGCGCCCCGGCAGTTGCCAGCGATAGCTGTGCCCTTCCGCATCGGTCACCGTCGTCGAGGTGTTGTCGCGCCCCGCCACCCGCAGCGCCACCGGTTCCAGCACCTGGCCGGAAATCGCCGCCACCCGTGCCCGCTCCCGGTTCTGC
This sequence comes from Roseomonas sp., assembly GCA_036499545.1. Taxonomy (GTDB): domain Bacteria; phylum Pseudomonadota; class Alphaproteobacteria; order Acetobacterales; family Acetobacteraceae; genus Plastoroseomonas. Next base: position 8,525 of record DASYDR010000301.1, read on the forward strand.
CTTATCGTGAAGCGTACCAGGCCGAAGGGAATCAGCAGGCCGAGCCCCGCGAACAGCACCAGGGTCACGACCCGGTTCCAGATATGATCCAAGGCGATGTCGGTGGTCAGCCATTTCGGCTGCGCCGGATCGCCCATCGCCTGCACCGACCAGTCGCCGACGTGGAAGTCGAAGAAGAGGATGCTGTTCTCCAGTCGCACCGGCGGGCTCTTGGCATCGACGCGGCCGGACAGGGTCACGGTGCAGTCATGCAGAAGCCCGTAATGGGAGCGGCAGCGTCCGCCTGGCTCCACGCGCGCGCTCACCAGCGGCCGCGCAGTGTCGCGGATGCCGTAGTCGCTGACGATGCCGGGCAGCAGCGCGATCCCGATCCAGGCGAAAATGCCCCCGGCGGCCGCCAGGCCCAACAGCATCAGCAGCCAGCCGCGCCAGGCAGCGACATAGGGCTTGAGGTGCAAGGGCCGCCGCGGCAGCGCGGCACGAACCTGCTCGATCATGGCCGGGCGACCATGGCGGTCATCATCGCAGACATCATCGGAACTCCTTTCGCAGAAACATCCACCCGGAGGCGCAATGGGAGCCGCTCATACACGGCCGCGCAATCCCGCCCACATGACGGAAACGCGAGCCGCCAGACCACGTGGCGCCGGCGTCACCAAGGGGTCGCCGGCATGCCGCAGATCATGCGCCGCCAGCACCGCGGGCAGCGCCGCCGCGACGGTCGCGCGCGGCAACAGACGCCGCGCTTCCGCCCGCGCCTCCGCCAGGCGCGCCGCCCCTTCCTCCGCCATCGCCCGCAGAAGCGGTGCCGCGACGCGGGGATCGGCGATCACCGCCTCCATCGACAGCCCCGCCTCGGCCAGCGCATCCGCCGGCAGCAGGCAGCGGCCATGCGCCGCCAACCGGCCGGCCCCGCGCAGCACGCCCGCCAGCCCATAAGCGGCGCCGAGCCGCTGCAGCAGCGCCAGCGCTTCGCCCCGCGCGCCCAGCATGCGCCCGGCCGCCACCGCCCAGCCGCCGGCGGTGCCGCGCAGGTAGGCGGTGAAGGCGCCGGCAGTCGGAATGCCTTCCTCCGCGGTCTCCGCCTCCCGCGCATCGGCCATCGCCAGCAGGTCGGCGGGATCCAGCGCGCCGGCACGGATCGCGGCGTGCAGCGGCTCCGCCACCTCGTGCCGGCGCGGCGGGCGGCCATCCCGCGCCTCCTCCACCGCGTCACGCCACCATTGCAGCCGGATCAGCGCGGCCATCGGATTGCTCGCGGCTTCGCGCGCGCGCGCCAGCTCGTGGTTGAAACCGGTCAGCGCGAACAGCGCCTCCCGCTGCGCTGGCGGTGCGAAGAGCAGGGCCAGGAAACGGTCCGGATCCTCGGCACGGACGAGGGTGGCGATCGGTGAGAGCGGGTCAGCCATGGCGTCCGCATGAACCCCGCGTGCGCCGACGGCAAGGCCCGTTGACGCTGGCAGGGCCCGACCCCAAGGTCTGGGCCACCGACACACGGGAGAGACCCATGCCCTTCACCCTGCCCTCGCTTCCCTATTCGACCTCGGCCCTCGCCGCCCAGGGCATGTGCCAGGAGACGCTGGAGCTTCACCACGGCAAGCACCACAACGCTTATGTCACGGCGCTGAACGGTCTGATCGAGAGCAAGGGTCTCGCCGGCAAGAGCCTCGAGACCATCGTCGCCGAGGCCGGCCGCGCCGGCGCCGACGGGCTCCCGGTGCTGAACCAGGCCGGCCAGCACTACAACCACGTGCTGTTCTGGCAGGTGATGTCGCCGAAGGGCGGCGGGGACAGCCTGCCGGCCGCGCTCGCCGCCAAGATCGACAGCGACCTCGGTGGCTTCGCCGCCTTCAAGGATGCCTTCAAGCAGGCCGGCGTGACCCAGTTCGGCTCCGGCTGGGCCTGGCTGATCATCGCGCCGGACGGCAAGCTGAAGGTGACCAAGACCGCAAATGGCGCCAACCCGATCTCGACCGGCGAAGGCAAGCCGATCCTCGGCGCCGATGTGTGGGAGCACGCCTACTACCTCGACTTCCGCAACGTCCGCCCGAACTACCTCGACAACTTCCTGGCGAAGCTGGTCGATTGGTCGGTGGTGGACGAGCTGCTGAAGAAGGGTGGCCTGGACAGCGGCCAGGCGGCCTGAGGTTGGAAGCCGGGAGGGCGCTGCCCTCCCGGACCCGCCCGGCAGGAGCCTGGGGCCCCTGCACCCCGATCAGTTTCAGAGCCCTGATTGCCAAG
>DASYDR010000302.1:0-2046 GCA_036499545.1 Roseomonas sp.
TTCCCGCGCATTGGCCAGCGGCGGCAGCATCGCGGCGAAGGGCGCCCAGCGCGGCATGGCTGCGATCAGCCGGTCCTTGAGCGGCGAGCCGTGCGTCTTCCGCCGTGCATGCAGCGCTTCGATCTTGAGGCGCGCCATGTCGACGCCGGTCGGGCATTCGCGCCGGCAGCCCTTGCAGGAGACGCAGAGTTGCAGCGCCGCCTGCACCGCATCGCCGGCCAGGCCATCCGCGCCGAGCTGGCCGGTGAGGGCCAGGCGCAGCGTATTGGCCCGGCCGCGCGTCACATGCTGTTCGTCGCGGGTGGCACGGAAGGATGGGCACATGGTGCCCGCGTCGAACTTCCGGCAGGTGCCGTTGTTGTTGCACATCTCGACCGCGCCGAGCAGGCCGGTGGGATGCTCTGACCAGTCGAGCGCCGGCGTCACGCGGGGATCGGCGGCATAGTCCGGGCCGTAGCGGAACAGCGTGCGGTCATCCATGCGCGGCGGCCGCACCACCCGTCCCGGATTCAGCAGCGCGGCGGGATCGAAGGCGTCCTTCACATCCTCGAAGGCGCGCACGATGCGGCTGCCGAACATCGGCTCGTGGAATTCGGACCGGACGATGCCGTCGCCATGCTCGCCGGAATGGCTGCCCTTGTATTCGCGCACCAGCGCGAAGCATTCCTCGGCGATGACGCGCATCTTCGCCACGTCCTCGCCAGCCTTCATGTTCAGCACCGGTCGCACATGCAGGCAACCGACGCTGGCATGCGCGTACCAGGTGCCTTTGCTGCCATGCTTCGCGAAGACGTCGTTCAGGCGTTCCGTGTAGTCGGCGAGGTCGGCGAGATCGACGGCGGTATCCTCGATGAAGGAGACCGGCTTCCCGTCGCCCTTCATGCTCATCATGATGTTGAGCCCGGCTTCCCGCACCTCCGCGATCGCGGCCTGGAAGCCGGCTTCGGTCGCGCGCACGACCTGGCCGGGATAGCCGAGGTCGCCCATCATCTCCTCCAGCCGGGCGAGCTCGCGCAACAGCGCGGCGTCGTCATCGCCATGGAATTCGACGATCAGCAGGCTGTCCGGTTCGCCCAGCACGATCCGGTCGATGGTCGCGCGGAAGATCGGGATGGAGCGGCCGAGATCGATCATGGTGCGGTCGACCAGCTCCACCGCCTCGGGGTTCAGCGTGACCAGGTGCTGCGCCGCCGCCATCGCCGCGCGGAAGGTCGGGAACTGGCAGATGCCGAGCACCTTGCGCGGCTTGATCGGCCAGAGCTTCAGGTCGAGCGCGGCCGAGAAGGCGAGGGTGCCTTCGCTGCCGACCAGCAGCCGCGCCAGGTTGTCACGCCCCGCGGCGCGCGCCGCCGGCGTCAGGGCATCGATGTTGTAGCCGCCGACGCGGCGAAGCTGCTTCGGGAAGCGGGCCGCGATCTCGGCCGCTTCCCGCACGCCGAGGGCGCGCAGGCGCTGGATCAGGTCGGCGACCGGGGCCGGAACCTCCGCGCCCAGGTTGTCCGGCAGCGCGCCGAAGATGAAGCGCGTGCCATCGGCGAGCAGCGCGTCGATCGCCAGCACGTTGTCCGCCATCAGCCCGTAGCGGATCGACTTGGAGCCGCAGGAATTGTTCGCCGCCATGCCGCCGATCGTGCAGCGCATCCAGGTCGAGGGATCGACCGGGAAGAACAGCCCCTGCGCCTTCAGCGCGTCGTTCAGCGCGCCGAGCGCGATGCCGGGCTGCACCCGCGCCACGCGCTGTTCCGCATCCACCGCCATGACGTTGCGCAGGTGCTTGCTGCAATCGATCACCAGCGCGCGGTTCACCGTCTGCCCGCATTGCGAGGTGCCGCCGCCGCGCGGCAGCACCGGCACGCCATCTTCCCGGCAGATCGCCATGGCAGCTTCGACATCGGCGATGGTCTTCGGCACCAGCACGCCGATCGGCTCGACCTGGTAGATGCTGGCGTCGGTCGCATAGCGGCCACGATCGCCGGCGCCGAACAGCACCTCGCCCTCCGTCTCGCGCCGCAGGCGCGCGGCAAGGCGGCTATCGCCGATCTGGGT
>DASYDR010000303.1:0-7804 GCA_036499545.1 Roseomonas sp.
GTCCGCGTCAATGCCATCGCCCCGGGGGCCGTCGATTCCACCTGGATGGTGGAATGGACGGAGGAACGCCGGAAGGCGTCCGCGGACAAGGCCTTGCTCAAGCGCCGCTGCCGGCCGGAAGACCTGGCCGAGGTGATGGTCTTCCTGCTCGCCGGCGCGGCGATGGTCACCGGCCAGACCGTCGTCGTCGACGGCGGCCTGACGCTCGAAAGCCGCTGACCATGCCGGCCGTCGACACCGCCCGCTTCCTGCAGGACCTGCATGAGCTTCGCCAGATCGGCAGGTTCAAGACCGGCGTGCATCGCCCGACCTTCTCGCCGCAGGACATGGAAAGCCGGCGCTGGCTGATGCAGCGCATGGCGGAAGCGGGGCTCGAGCCTTCGATCGATGGCATCGGCAATGTCTTCGGCCGGCACCAGGGCGCGGGGCCGCACCTGCTTTCCGGCTCGCATATCGAAACCCAGAACGAGGCCGGGTGGCTCGACGGCGCACTCGGCGTCATCGGTGCCCTGGCGCTCGCCCGCAGCGGGCTGCCTGTCGATGTCTGTGCCTTCGCCGATGAGGAAGGCCATTTCCAGATCGGCTTCCCCGGCAGCCGCTCCATCGTCGGCGACCTGACCGAGGAGGAGATGGACGGCAGCCGCGACCGCACCACGGGCACGCCGCTCCGCGAAGCCCTGAAGACCGCGGGTCTCGCCGGCATTCCGCGCCAGCGCCTCGAAGCCGATCGCTACAAGGGCTTCTTCGAGATGCATATCGAGCAGGGAACCCAGCTCGAGAATGGCGGCCTTCGTCTCGGCGTCGTCACCGGCATCGTCGCGATCTGGCAGTGGCGCATCGTCATCGAAGGCCAGCAGGACCATGCCGGCGGCACCACCATGGCCGAACGCCGCGACGCCGGCCTCACCGCCGTGCGCCTGCTCGCCGAGATCGATCGCCACTTCCCGATGCTCTGCGGCGAACGCACGGTCTGGACCACCGGCCGCATCGCCCTCGACCCTGGCGCGCCCTCCATCATCCCCGGCCGTGCCGAGATCCTGTTCCAGTACCGCGACGTCGAGATGGGCGTGCTCAAGCGCCTGGAAGCCGGGCTGCGCGCGCTGATTCAGGAGAGCAATCGCCGTGAACGTTGCAAGGCGACCCTGCACGCGCTGCGCCTGGACACCCCCGCGCTCTGCGATCCGCGCATGCAGGATGCCCTGAAGGCCGCCGACGAAGCCCATGCGCCCGGCCTCTGGCAGCGCATGCCGTCCGGCGCCGGCCATGACGCCCAGATCATCGCGAAGAAGCTGCCGGTCGCGATGCTCTTCGTCCCCTCGATCGGCGGCATCAGCCATCACTGGGCGGAAGACACCAAGGAAGCGGACCTGACGCTCGGCGTGCAGGTGCTGGCCGATGCGGCGGAGCACGTCCTGGCAGGATGACGGCTTGCCGGGAGAGGCTCCGCCTCATCCGCGACGCGCGGCGTGCAGATACCGCTCCCATCCCGGCGGCGCGGGATAGGCCCGATCATAGGCGGCCTGCTCCGGCGGCGTCAGGGCCCGGTACATATGGCGGACGGCGAAGAAGTAGTCCTCGCCGCCCATGCGCCACCCGATGGAATCGGCCGGCCAGTCGGGTTGGACGATCCAGGGCGGCTTGAGCATCGCTTCCGGATCAAACCGCCCTGGCGCAGGCAAGCGCCGCCAGATCCGGTCGCGAAGCTCCGCCAGCGCCTGACGGATATGAACCGCCACAAAGAGGAGGATGTCCTTCAGGACGTGGCCTCCCGCCCGGGAGCATTCAGCGGTGCCCGCGGCGGAGGATAGCGCTGCGGCCGGTGCTTCATGCCGGCCAGACTATCGGCTGACGCGGCATGCTGCCGCCATTCGGATGAGGCGATGTCACGCCGCGGCAAGGATCCAGCGGAGGTGGAGGGCCGGGATGAGGATGGGCAGCCCGCTCACATAGAGGTCGAACGCCATATTGAGCGCGAGATCCGTGGCGGGGCTGTTCGGGTTCCGCCAGCCATTGTCGAGGCCGAACATCAGCAGGGTCATTGTGCCGAGCGGCAGGATCGCCCGTTTCAAGGTCCGGGCCAGTGTCGCCCTGGCCTCCTGCGCGCCGATTGTTCTTTGGAGAACCCGCTTGGTGACCTTCGCGGACCGTAGCAGCACCGGAAGGCCGATGAAGCAGGTCACCGATGCGATCATATAGGGCGCAAAGCCAAGCAGATCATGCGGGGCGCCGCCCTCCGGGTTCGTCAGCGCATCCATGATCATGTCGAAGGACACCCAGATGCCCAGTACGGCAAGCGGTACGCAGACGAGGTAGATGGCGTAGCAGGGCAGGGCGAAGATCAGCAATTCGCCGATCAGCGCCCATCGGTTCGCGCGGCCGAGTTCCGCGGGTGCTGACGATGGCAAGGCAGGAAGGGGCATCCGGAGGCCAGGGCAATGGACCAGGTCCAGGAGGCTGCAGCCTCCTGGCGGGTGAGGTCCGGAGAGGGCGGAGCCCTTTCCGGGACCGGGTCAGACCAGCAAGGCCGCCGCCGCCCGCAGCAGCATGCCGTCCGGCTGGCGGAAGGCCTCCAGGACGCGGAAATGATCCGCGCCCGGGATGGGGATGAGCGGGCCGGGCGCCTGGGCTTCGGCGCGCATCCAATGGAAGTCGCGGCTTTGCCGGCGCAGTTCGGGCAATTCGGCGGCGCCATAGGCGACGGCGATCGGCTTCTGCACCACGGGGCGGCGCATCGGCGACAGGTCGGCGATCTCGGTGTCGGTGAGCTTCAAGGCCGCGTTCAGGTAGGTGTCGCGGATCGGCGCCAACTCGTAGACACCGGAGATGGCGAGTGCGGCGGTGACGGCGGGATGCTCGGCGGCGAGTGCCGCCAGGTGGCCGCCGGCGGACCAGCCGGAGGCGATGATCGGGCCGGCCGCGCCATGCTCCGCGCCATGGGCGGAGAGCCAGTCGAGTGCGGCGTGCAACTGCCAGGCGATCTTGGTCATGCTGGCCTCGGGGGCCAGGCTGTAGCCGTTCATGGCGACCGACCAGCCCATGGCATTGGCGCCTTCGGCCAGCGCCGCGAAATCCTCGCGCCGGTTGCGCTGCCAGTAGCCGCCATGGATGAAGACCAGGACCGGGGCATTGGCGTCGCCGCCCGGGTAGATGTCCCAGGCCTCGCGTTCGCTGTCGCCGAAGCGGAGGTCGAGATGCGCGGCATGCGCGGCGCGGAAACCCGCCGCGGCGGCGTTGCGCTCGGCGGTCAGCGCGGCGCTGTCGGCCACGGCGCCGCTGTTGTTGTAGGCGGTGTCGCGGGCGGCCTGGTCGAGGCTGGCCCAGCCGGGGGGAAGGTGGCTCATGGCTGCATCACCCGGACCGGGTGTCCCGCTTCGAAGGCGTTGATGGCTTCGACCGCGCCCCCGAAGTAGGCACGGTAGTTCTGCTCCGACACATAGCCCAGATGCGGTGTCAGGACGGTGTTCGGGGCCGCGAGAATCGGATGGCCGGCCGGCAGCGGCTCCTCGTCGAAGACGTCGAGGCCGGCGCCGGCGATGCGGCCTTCCTGCAGCGCCGCGATCAGGGCGGGCTGGTCGATCAGCGGGCCGCGGCTGGTGTTCACGATGAAGGCGGTCTTCTTCATGCGCGCCAGGTCGGGGGCGCCGATGATGCCGCGGGTGCGGTCCGACAGCACGACGTGCAGGGTGACGACGTCGGATTGCGCGAGCAGCACGTCCTTCTCGACGCGGGTGGCGCCGATCTCGGCGGCCCGCTCGGCGGTCAGGTTCTGGCTCCAGGCCAGGACCTTCATGCCGAAGGCGGCGCCCACCTGGGCGACCTTGGCGCCGAGCTTGCCAAGGCCGATGACCCCGAGCGTCATGCCTTCCACCCCGACGCCGACGCTGGTCTGCCAGCGGCCGGCGCGCAGGCTGTCCTGCTGGCGCGGAATGTCGCGCGTCAGGCAGAGGATCAGCCCCCAGGCGAGATCGACGGTCGGCGAACCGAAATCCGGCGTGCCGCAGACGGTGATGCCGTGTTCCGCGCAGGCGGAGAGGTCGAAGGACCGGTTGCGCCGTGCCGTGCTCATCAGCAGGCGGAGATTCGGCAGGCGTTCGATCAGCGCGCGCGGGAAGGGGGTGCGTTCGCGCATCGCCAGGATGGCATCGAAAGGCGCCAGGCGGGCGACCAGCGCGTCGCGGTCGTGCAGCGTGTCGCGGAACACGGTGACGTCGAGCGAATTCGGCAGGTCGTCCCAGGGACCGAGGGAGAGCGTGACGCCCTGGTAGTCGTCGAGGATCGCGAGACGCTTGAGCGGGGCGAATTTGGTCATGGATTGCTCCTTTTGCGGCGCAGTCTCGTGGCATCGCGCACGCGGCGCAACGGGGTCAGACGGCCACCAGCAGCGTGGTCAGGGCCTGGCGCAGCGCGTCCGGCATGGGGGTCGGCGTCTTCTGCGTGGCGCGGTCCACATAGACATGGACGAAATGGCCTTCCGCACTCGCCGCATCCTCCTCATTGCGGAAGATGGCGAGTTCGTAGCGGACGGAGGAGGTGCCGACCCGGCCGCAGCGCAGGCCGCAGGTGATGCGGTCCGGGAACGCGATCGGCGCGAGGTAGCGGCACTGGGTTTCGACCACCAGGCCGACGACCGGGCTGCTGGCGATGTCGAGCACGCCTTCCGCGATCAGGAAATGCGCGACCGCGGTGTCGAAATAGGAATAATAGACGACGTTGTTCACATGCCCGTAGACGTCGTTGTCCATCCAGCGGGTATCGAGCGCGACGAAGCGCCGGTAATCGGCGCGGGTGCCGATCGGCGCCTTCATGCCCCGAGCGCGCGGGCGGTGATCGCCTCGTCCACGCATTCCTCGAAGCTCGGCAGGCGCGGCAACTGGCCGGCGCTCGCCATGGAATCCCGCAGCCGGTCGAAGGCGTCGCGCGGGAAGCGCGGATCGGCGGCCCAGAGCTGCTTCGCCTTGTAGCGGGCGAGCGCCTTGGTCAGCAGCGGCTGCGGCACATCGGGGAAGAGCGGCGCGATGGTGGCGGCGATCTCGGCCGGCTCCGCGCCGGCGATCCAGGCCAGCGCCTCGCCGATCGCGCGGATCATCGCGGCGAATTCATCGCCGCGCTCGGCGATCCGGGCCTCGGTCGCGTAGAGCGCGGTATAGGCGGTCGGGCCGCGATCGGCGGCCGCCTGCCAGACCGCGCCGCCGACGGCTTCGACCTGGCTCGCGAAGGGTTCGAACATCTGCGCGACATCGAGCGCGCCGGTCGAGAGTGCCGCGGCGTTCTCGGCCATGGACGGGCCCATGGTCACCGCCAGCGCCTCGGGGTCGAGGCCGGCTTCGCGGATATCGTGCTGCAGGCACCACCAGGGGGTCGGCACCTCGGCGACCGCGCCGATGCGCAGATCCTGCAGGTCCCGGGTCGCGAAGCCGGGGCGCGGGGCGGCGCCCATCAGGTAGAAGGGGTCCTTCATCACCACGGCCGCGAAGCTCTTCAGCGGGCAGGCGGCATCCTGGGCATGCAGCAGGATCACCCGCATCGGGCCCGACCAGGCAATGTCGGCACGCCCGGCCAGCAGGTTGTCGGCGGCCTTGGTCGGGTCGCCGGCATTGTCCCGCCGCACCTCGATCCCCTGGCGGGCATAGAGGCCGCGCCGCTCCGCGACATAGAAGGGGGCGTAGAAGACGGCCCGGAAGGGCTCGTTCAGGATGATGGGCTGCACGCTGGCCTCCGCTCGGTCGCGGCGACTATGGGCGTGGCGTCGCGGGGGCGGAAGCCGGTTTGCAAGCGCGAAAGGGCGTGATCCGGCAGCTTTCCGGCGATCGAGGCTTCGCCATGCCGTCACCGGCCGCTATAGCTTCCTGCTAGGCTGGCGCGTCGCCGGCCATATCCGATTCGCGTCTCCGCCACGCCAGACAGAGGAATATCCGGGCCCGTCATGTCCGCTGTGCCCCAGCCCCGTATCGAGCCCTTCCGCCTGCGCGGCGCCAATTTCAACCTGCTGGTGCTGCGGCTGCTCGATTCCCGGATCGACCAGGTGGTGCCGGCACTCGGCGACCAGTTCCGGCGCGCGCCCGGCTTCCTGCGCTTCGCACCGGTGGTGATCGGGCTGTCGGACCTGGCGGTGCCGCCGGCCGAGATGGATTTCGCCGGCCTCGTGAAAGCGCTCCGCGATCTGGAGATCGTGGCCATCGGCACCACCGGCGGCACGGCGGAACTGCGCCAGGCCGCGATCGCGGCCGGGCTGCCGCCGCTGCGCCAGTCCGGCAGCGACGAGCCGCGCGATCCCGCCCCGGTCCCGGCGGCCGCCGCACCGACGCCCGCGCCGGCCGTGGCCGCTCCCGCGCCGCCGCCGCCCGCGCCGGGCGTCCAGCGCCCGACCATGATCGTCGACCAGCCGGTGCGTGCCGGCCAGCGGGTCTGGGCGCAGGGCGCCGACCTGATCGTGACCGGCACCGTGAACGCGGGCGCCGAGGTGATCGCCGACGGCAACCTGCACGTCTATGGCGCCCTGCGCGGCCGCGCCATCGCCGGCGGCGCCGAGAATATCGAGGCGCGGATCTTCGCGCAGAACTTCAACCCGGAACTCGTCTCGATCGCGGGCTATTACGCGGTGCGTGAGGGGCTGACCACGGCGCCGATCGGGCGCGCGGTGCAGGTCCGCCTCGCGGGCGAGAGCCTCCGCTTCGACCCCATCGGGGTCGGGGCGGGCGGGTAGCACAGGAGGAGCCTCAGGCATGGCACAGGTCGTCGTCGTCACCTCCGGCAAGGGAGGCGTGGGCAAGACCACCAGCTCCGCCGCCTTCGCGACCGGCCTCGCGCAGCGCGGCAAGAAGACGGTGGTGATCGATTTCGACGTGGGCCTGCGCAACCTCGACCTGATCATGGGCGTCGAGCGGCGGGTGGTCTTCGATATCGTCAACGTCATCCAGGGCGAGGCGAAGCTGAACCAGGCGCTGATCCGCGACAAGCGTGTCGACACCCTGGCGATCCTGCCGGCGTCCCAGACGCGCGACAAGGACGCGCTGACCAGGGATGGCGTCGCCACGATCATCGAGGAGTTGTCGAAGGACTACGACTACATCCTCTGCGACAGCCCGGCGGGCATCGAGAAGGGCGCGCTGCTGGCGCTCTACTTCGCCGACCAGGCGATCGTGGTGACCAACCCGGAAGTCTCCTCGGTCCGCGATTCCGACCGCATCCTCGGCGTGCTGCAGTCGAAGTCGAAGCGGGCGGAGGAGAAGAAGGAAGCGGTGAAGGAGCATCTGCTCGTCACCCGCTACGATCCGGCCCGTGTCGAGCGCGGGGAGATGCTGAAGCTCGAGGATATCCGGGAAATCCTGGCCATCCCGCTGCTCGGCGTCGTGCCGGAGAGCGAGAGCGTGCTGCGCGCCTCCAACACCGGCACGCCGGTGATCCTGGATGCGGAGAGCGTGGCCGGTCAGGCATACTCGGATGCGGTGGCGCGTTTCCTTGGGGAGGAACGCCCGCACCGCTTCCTGGACCCGGAGAAGAAGGGTCTGTTCAAGCGCCTGTTCGGGGGGAGGGCTGCCTGATGGGATGGCTCGATATCTTCCGTGCCAATCGCAAGCCGCAGGTCGCCACGGCCTCGGCCGCGAAGGAACGGCTGCAGATCGTGCTGGCGCACGAGCGGATCGGCCGCACGCGGGAGGATTTCCTGCCCAAGCTGCAGCAGGAACTCGTGGCCGTGGTCGCGCGCTATGTGGCGATCGACCCCGGCAAGGTCGCGATCAACCTCGACCGCGGCGGCGACATGTCGACGCTCGCGATCGAAATCGAGCTGCCGGGGCCGAAAGTG
>DASYDR010000304.1:0-13680 GCA_036499545.1 Roseomonas sp.
CGACGGCGCCGCCGGCCAGCACCTGGGTGAGCTTCACGGCGGCGGTGATGGCCAGGACGGTGCAGGCCATGGCGGCGGCGGCGGCGGCCTGGCCGGCTTCATCCATGTGCACGACGGCGATGGAGGCGAGCTTGGTGTCGGGCCCGTAGAGGAAGATCACCGCGCTCACGGTCGTCATGGCGTTGACGAAGAGGTAGACCGCGATGTCGAGGATAGCCGGCAGGCAGATCGGCACGGTGACGCGGGCGAAGGTGGCCAGGACCGGCACCCGCAGGCTGGCGCCGACCGATTCGAATTCCGGATCGAGCTGGCGGATGGCGGTGACCGCGGTCAGGTGGCCGACCGTGTAGAAATGGGTCAGGCAGTTCACGACCAGGATGACCAGCCCGCCATACAGGATATTCAACGGGTTGGAGGGGTGATTGAAGAACAGGATGTAGGACAGGCCGAGCACCAGCCCGGGGATGGCGAGTGGAATGGTGGCGGCCAGGCGCAGCAGTCCGGGCACCGGGCCGCCCTTCGGCCCGCGTTCCAGCAGCCAGGCGATGGTGAAGGTCGCGGGCGCGCCGATGAGGGCGACGAGGGTCGCGAGCTTGACCGAGGTCCAGACCGCGCCCCAGCCGGCCGGGTCGAAATTCGCGAAGTCGTAGTTCGCCAGTGTGAGTGTCAGGTTGTAGGGCCAGAAGGTGATCAGCGAGCCCCAGATGGCGACGCCGGTCAGGCCGAGCAGGATGCCCGCGACCGCCAGGCAATGCAGCAGGCAAAGCCAGTCGCGCGCCATATGCGGCTTCGGCGCATAGGCGATGGCCCGGCCGGAAAGGGTCTGTTCGCGCTGCCGCTGCGCCCAGCGGTCGATCCCGAAGGCGATGATGGCGGGCAGCAGCAGCACGATGCCGACCACGGCACCCATGTTGAAGTCGAGCTGCCCGACGACCTGCTTGTAGACATCGGTCGCCAGCACCGGGAATTGCCCGCCGATCACCTTGGGCACGCCGAAATCGGTCATGACCATCGTGAAGACGACGATCGCGGCCGAGATCAGGCCGTAGCGCGCCTGCGGCAGGGTCACGCTCAGGAAGGTCCGGAAGGCGGAGGCCTTGAGCGCCGAGGCGGCTTCGTAGAGCCGCCCGTCGGCGGTGCCGAGCGCCACCGCCAGGATGATCGCCGCATGCGGGAAGCACGCGAAGACCTGGGCCATGACGATGCCGATCGGCCCGTACAGCGGATAGCCTAGCAGGGCGCCCTTCAGCAGGCCCTGGTTGCCGAACAGGGTGATCAGCGACAGCGCCGGCAACAGGGAGGGGGCCAGGATCGGGATCAGCATGGCGGCGCGGAAGGCGCCCTTGGCCGGGATGCGGCTGCGGGTCAGGGCATAGGCATAGAAAAAAGCGAGGGGGATGACCAGCGCGGTGGTCAGGGCCGCGGTCCAGAGGCTGTTCCACGCCGCGGCGAGCAGGGAGGGCGTCGTCACATAGGTGGCGAAGTTCGCGAGCCCCACGAAGTCGCCGGCGGCATTGCCGAAGGCGCGGGAGAGCAGGCTGCCCATCGGCAGCAACAGCGCGAGGCCGAGCAGCAGCAGCGCCAGCCATTGCCCGCCGCGCATCACGCGCGTCGCCTTGGATGCGCGCGGCCGGACCGCCTCCGGCGCCGGCAGCAGCGCCGCCAGGTTAGACATCGGTCGGGAAGACCATCAGCGATTCGGCCGGCAGCGCCACTGGCAGCTCGGCGCCGACGAAGGCGCCAAGCGCGCCCAGCATGCCGGCCGGGACGTCGGAATCGAGCCGCAGGCGCCCGATCTCGATCGAGACCCGGGCCAGCGCGCCCATGAATTCCACATGCGAGACCTGGCCTTGCAGGTGGCGCGGCGTGACGCTGGCTTCCGGCCCGATGCGCACATCCTCCGGCCGGATGAAGACCTCGACCGGCTGGCCATAGAGCAGGCGCTCGATGCCCTTGGCCGCCATCCGGATCCCGTCCGGCGTCGCCAGCATCCCGGCCGGGGTATCGACCTTGGCGTGGAAATGGGAGGAACGGCCGACGAAGCCCGCGACGAAGGGGGAAGCGGGGCGGCGGTAGACTTCCTCCGGCGTGCCGATCTGCTCGATGCGGCCCTGGCTCATGACCACGATGCGGTCGGAGACGCTCATCGCCTCCTCCTGGTCATGAGTCACCATGATGGTGGTGACGCCGAGGCGGCGCTGCAGGCTGCGCAATTCCTGCCGCAGATAGACGCGGACGATGGCGTCGAGCGCCGAGAGCGGTTCGTCCAGCAGCAGCAGGCCGGGCTCGTTGGCCAGTGCGCGGGCCAGGGCGACACGCTGCTGCTGCCCGCCGGACAGTTGCGCCGGGTACTTGCCCGCCTGCTCGGGCAGGCCGACGGTGACCAGCAGTTCCGCCACGCGTTCCTGGACGCGCTCGCGCGGCCAGGCGGGGCCGCGCAGGCCATAGGCGATGTTGCGCGCGACGGTCAGGTTGGGGAACAACGCATAGGACTGGAAGACGATGCCGAAATCGCGCTCTTCCGGCGGCAGCGCGGTGATGTCGCGCCCATCCTGGGTGATGGTGCCGGAGGAGGGCGGGTCGAGGCCGGCGATGGCGCGCAGCAGCGTGGTCTTGCCGCAGCCGGACGGGCCGAGGAAGGCGATGAATTCGCCGGATTCGATGGTCAGGCTGACGCGATGCAGCGCGGCGAAGGTGCCGAAGCTCTTCGCCACCTGCCGCACGATGAGATAGGGCGCGGCGGTCTGCCGCGCGGCCGACGGGCCCGTCGCCAGCGCTGTGCCGCTGCGCATGACCATCAGTTCCGCGGTGCCGATTTGCCGTCGAAGCGGCTGGCCCATTCGTGCAGGATCCGCTCCCGCTCATTGGCGACGGCGCGGATGTCCTGGGTGACCAGGCGCTGCTCGAATTCGGCCGGATAGCCGCGCACCGCCGGCTGCACGCCCGGCAATGCCAGCAGCGCGTACCAGCGGCCATAGAGCTGGGCGGCCTGGCGGGACACGCTCCAGTCCACGAAGCGCCGCGCCGCGTCCAGGTTGCGGGTGCCGCGCTGGATGGCGGTGCCTTCGATGTCATAGCCGACGCCGTCGGTCGGCACGATGATGTCGAGCGGCGCGCCCTGGTTGCGCAGCGTCACCGCGCGCATGTCGAGGGAGATGCCGACGCCGTATTCGCCGCGCGCGGCGTTGTTGCAGGGGGCGCTGCCGGAATGGGTGTACACTTGGATGTTGTCGTGCAGGCCGCGCATGTAGTCCCAGGCGCGGGCTTCGCCCTGGGCGCCGATCCAGCCGGCGACGGTCAGGAAGCCGGTGCCGGAGGAATTCGGGTTCGGCATCACCACCTGGCCGCGGAAGGCGGGGTTCAGCAGGTCGGCCCAGCTCGTCGGGCGCGGCAGGTTGCGCTGCTGTGCGACGGCGGTGTTGAAGCAGATCGCCGCCACGAAGGCATCCATGCCGGTCCAGGTCATCGGGCTGCGGTCGGAGCGCATGTTCGGCCGCAGCGCCTCCGCGCCCTGCGGCGTATAGGGCTCCAGCATCTCCAGCGCTTCCATCTGCAGCAGGGAGAAGGCGGAGACGCCCCAGATGACGTCGGCGCGCGGATTCTGCCGCTCCGCGATCAGCCGGGCGGTGATGACGCCGGTGCTGTCGCGTACCCAGGCGATCTCGATGCCCGGCACCCCGGCTTCGGCCGCGGCCTTGAGCGGGGCGAGCTGCTCGGTCTCGAGCGCGGTGTAGACCGTCAAACGGGTCCGGGTCTGGGCTTCCGCGGTACCGGCGAGGGCGGCGAGGCCGAGGGCCAGCGGCAGGAGGGCACGGCGGAGCATGCGGGAACCTTCTCGTTCGGGGACGGTTCGGTGTGCGGCGTGCCTTGCCCCTAGACTGGCCGTCGAGACGGCTTGGTGACAGTTATATTGCTATTTTATTTCGAGCGTCATCCCAGCCACCGGGCCGCTGCCAGGGCAGATCGGCCATGGCCGAAGTGCGGCTTTCCTGATTGTTATTGCAAATAATTCGCATTAACGATTGGTGGCAAGCCGCAAAGGGCGGCGCCAATGGGCCGGGGGATATACGCGTGATCCGAAACCATCCGACTGTCCGGCGGCTGCTGCGCCATGCGCCGGCCGCCATCGCCATCCTCTTCGCGGCCCAGGCCCAGGCGCACCAGGTCTGGCTGGAACGGGACGGGCAGGTCGTGCGCGCCTATTTCGGCGAGCCGGCCGAGAATCGGCGGGAGCGCACGGGCGCCCTGCTGGACCGGATCAGCGGCCCGCGCGCTTTCGCCGCGGATCCGCAGGCCGCGCTGCCGATCGAGCGGCGCACCGACCATCTCGAGATCGCGGCCCCTGCGGGCAGCGCCGATATCCGCCTGGTGGAGCAGAGCCTGGCCCCTTCCGCGCGCCCCAACAGCGCGGATCGCGTGAAGACGGTGATGCTGGCGCGGGAGGGCCGCAGCGAGACCCGGGCGGCGATGGACCTGGAACTGGTGCCCGTGGCCGCCGGCGGCAATGAATTCGTGCTGATGCTGCGTGGCCAGCCGCTGCCGCGCGCCGAGGTCACGGTGGTTGGGCCGCCCCGCTGGGAGCGCCGCATCAGGACCAACCCGCAGGGTCATGTGACCTTCGAGACGCCCTGGGCCGGGCGTTATGTGGCGGAGGTGATCCACACCGAGGAACAGGCCGGCGGCACCGGCGACGGTGCCTATACGCGCCTGCGCCTGGTCAGCACCCTGTCCTTCGCCGTCCAGGACGGCATCGCCTGGAACGCGCGATAAACGCGTCAGACGAACTGCCCGCGCAGGAAGCCGAGCGCGGGTAGGGGGGTCCATTTGCGCGGCAGGTCGGCGCGGCGAATCGGCGCCACGGAGTAGTGCGGCACCGGCTGCTTGGCCCTGGCGAGAAAATCCGCATAGGCGCGGACCTGCTGGGCGCGCCATTCGCGGTCCGCCAGGGCCGCATTGCGGGATCGGAACACTTCGGCGACGCGGTTCTGGCGTCCAGCCGTGGCGATCACGGCCCAGAGCGTGTCGTCGTCGCCGCGCGGAACGGGAACGAGCTGCATCGGGGGCTATGGAGCCCCGCGATCGCCGCCTTGGTCAAGTGCGGATACGGCTGGATAGATCGCCCTGGAGCAGGATGCGTTCGCAAGGGCTCACGCATCCTGCTCCAGGGCTTTGTTCGATCGCGTGATTCACGATTTTCGGTGATTCCACCTCAACCGATCACGCTCTAACCCGCGATGCCGATCTGCCAGGGGGCGAATTCATGCCGCCCGAGGCCGAGCTCCTCGCTCTTGGTCTTCTCGCCGGACGCGATGCGCAGCAGCAGATGCAGGACCCGCTCGCCCATCGCCTGCAGGCTGCAGGTGCCGTCCAGGATCTCCCCGCAATTGATGTCCATGTCCTCCTCCAGCCGGCGGAACATGGGGGTATTGGTCGCGAGCTTGACCGAGGGCACCGGCTTGGCGCCGTACATGGAGCCGCGGCCGGTGGTGAAGGCGATCATATTGGCGCCGCCGGCGATCTGGCCGGTGGCCGAGACCGGGTCGAAGCCCGGCGTATCCATGAAGACGAAGCCGGACTGCGTCACCGGCTCGGCGTAGCGGTAGACCTCCATCAGCGGCCCGGTGCCGCCCTTCATGGAGGAGCCGAGCGATTTCTCGAAGATATTGGCCAGCCCGCCATGCTGGTTGCCGGGGCTGACGGTGCCGTTGATCTGGGTGTCGCGGCCGGCGGCATACTCATCCTTCCACCAGCGGATGCGCTCGACCAGCTTCTCGCCCACCGCCTGGCTGGCGGCGCGGCGGGTCAGGGTATGCTCGACGCCATAGATCTCCGGTGTCTCGGACAGGATGCCGGTGCCGCCATGGCGGGCCAGCAGGTCCATCGCGGCGCCGAGCGCCGGGTTGGCGGTGATGGAGGAGAAGCCGTCCGACCCGCCGCATTGCAGCCCGACCACGAGATGCCGCGCCGAGACGGTCTCGCGCCGGGCCTTGTCGACCTCCGGCAGCATCTCCTTCACCGCGGCGATGCCGGCCTCGATCGATTTCCGGGTGCCGCCGATCTCCTGCATCGTCAGGGTCTTCAGCAGCGGCCCGGGCGCCATGCCCTGGTCGGCCAGCAGCGTCATGATCTGGTTGCGTTCGCAGCCGAGGCCGATCAGCACCACGCCGCCGACATTGGGGTGGCGCATGTAGCCGGCGAGCGTCCGGCGCAGCAGCTGCATCGGCTCACCGGAGAGTTCCATGCCGCAGCCGGTCGAATGGGTATAGGCGGCGACGCCGTCGACATTCGGGTATTCGGCCAGGCGTTCGGCGGTGAAATGCTCGGCCACCATCTGGCTGACGGTCGCGGAGCAATTGACGGTCGAGACCACGGCGATGGTGTTGCGGGTGCCGACCCGGCCATCGGCGCGGCGATAGCCTTCGAAGGTCAGGCGCTCGCTCTCCGGGATCGGCTCCACCGGCACGTAGTCGCGGCCGATCGCGTAGTCGCGGTCGAATTCGCGGAACTCGATGTTGTGGTTGTGCAGCATGGTGCCGGCGGGCAGGTCCTCGGCCGCGAAGCCGATGGTGACCTGGTATTTCAGGATCGGGTCGCCCTTCCTGAGCGTCTCGGTCGCGATCTTGTAGCCGGCCTGCACATCCTGCCGCGCCAGCATGTTCTCGCCGGGGATGGACGTGCCGGCGCTGACCGGGATCCGCGCCACGACCACATTGTCCTTGGGGTGGAGGCGGATGACGGGTCCGTTCAGGGTCTTGGCGGCAAGGTCGATCATGGAGGCTTCCAGCGGCTGCTATGGACGAACGCCCCGATCCTGCGCCGGCCGGGCGCGTCCGTCACCCCTCGAGCAGGGATGGCCCGGTCGCGGACGATCCTTCTCCGTTAGCGCGGCCAGGGATGCGCCGTATCGCCGGGCAACGGCGGCCAAAACCAGCGGGTCGGAAACTGCGTGCCGCCACGCCATCGTCTTTCTCAGGCGCAGCCGGTGCCCCGTCGCGTGAAGCTCTCGACCCGCCCCTGGCGCAGCGCGAAGGTGACGCCGCAGGCGGCGGGCGGGGCGCTGCCGCTGATCCCGAGGCCAATTCCCGTGCCGAAACCGGCACCCCCGCCAAGCCCGAAGCCGAAGCCGAGCGAGGGCGTCAGCAGCGGCCCGCCGGAGGCGCCGCGCAGCTCGTAATCGAGGATGCGCTGTCCCTCCAGCTCCTGGACCCGGTCGGGGACGCCGAGGCCTAACACCAGTTCGCTCTCCGGCCGGCCGACATAGCCGGCCATGCGGGCATCGAAGGCCGCGCCGCGATCGGCGCAGGCGGCGAGCAGAGGAAGAAGGGCCAGCAGGCGTCGCATGGCCCGACCCTATCACGCGCACCACGGTCACGGGCGGCAAACGCCCGTGACCGCATAGCCGGCGAACAGATCAACGCCTTGGGGTCTTGCGGCCCTTCGGCGATCTGCTTCGCTCAATCCTGCCACTTCACCTGCAGGAAGGGCGCCGGCACCAGGATCTTGTTCTCCTGGCTGACGATCATCCCGCGCACCTTGGCGATATAGGCGCGCCAGGCCTCGCTGGCGCCGAGCTTCGCGCGGCGTTCCTCGCGCTCCGCCAGGCTCTCATAGGCCCACATGTGGATGACCTGGTTCAGCGGGCCGAACTCGGTCGAGTAGTAGCCGACCAGGCGGCCGAGGATCGGCTTCTGAATCGCCAGGCCTTCCTCGTGATACGCCTTGATGTAGGCCGGGGCCTGGCTGGGATGCAGGGTGTAGATGCGCTCTTCGACGATCATCGCGTTTCTCTCCGTGATGCGATCAGCGCCGTGACTAGAGCCCAGCTTGGCGGTGCGCGCCAGGGCGTGCCAGAAGGCGGCGATGGAACGCTTCGATGCCATCGTGATCGGCGCCGGCGCCGCCGGGCTGATGGCCGCGATCACCGCCGGGCAGCGTGGCCGCCGCGTGCTGTTGCTGGACCATGCCGGGGAGGCGGGGAAGAAGATCCTCATCTCCGGCGGCGGCCGCTGCAACTTCACCAATCTCGGCATCGAGCCGGCGCGTTTCCTGTCGCGGAGCCCGCATTTCTGCCGCGCCGCGCTGGCCCGCTACACGCAGCACGACTTCATCGCGCTGGTGGCGAAGCACGGCATTCCCTTCCACGAGAAGACGCTGGGGCAATTATTCTGTGACGGCTCCGCGCGGGCCGTCCTCGGCATGCTGCTGGCCGAGGCGGCGGCGGCCGGCGTCGATCTGCGCCTCGGCCGCCGCGTCACCGACGTCACGCGTGCCGATACCTTCCAGGTCATGACCGATGGTGGCGCCTTCGCCGCCCCGGCGCTGGTGCTGGCGACGGGCGGTCTCTCCATCCCGAAAATGGGCGCGACCGGCTTCGCGCATGATGTCGCGCGCCGCTTCGGCTTGCCGGTCGTCGCCCCGGCGCCGGGGCTGGTGCCGCTCACCTTCGCGGGCGACGACCTGGCCCTGATGCAGCCTCTGGCCGGGGTCGCCCTCGATGTCGTGGCGACTGCCGGCCGCGCCCGCTTCCGGGAAGCGATGCTGTTCACCCATCGCGGCCTGTCCGGTCCGGCGATCCTGCAGGCATCGTCCTATTGGCGTGCCGGGGAGCCGCTACTGCTCGACCTGCTGCCCGGGCAGGATGCCCTGGCGATGCTGCTGGAGGCCAAGCGCGCCCGCCCGAAAGCCGAGGCCCGCAATGCGCTGGCGGGACTGCTGCCGCAGCGCCTGGCGACGGCATTGGCGGACGCGCATCTGCCGCCGCGCATCATGGCGGAACAGCCCGACCGCGTGCTGCGGGCGCTGGCCGAGCGCCTGGCCCGCTGGCGCCTGATCCCGTCGGGCACGGAAGGCTATGCCAAGGCCGAGGTCACGCTCGGCGGCATCGACACGGATGCGCTGTCGCAGCGCGACATGCAAGCCAAGGCGGTGCCGGGGCTCTTCGTGGTGGGAGAGGCGGTGGACGTCACCGGCTGGCTCGGCGGCTATAATTTTCAATGGGCCTGGTCGAGCGGCTTCGTCGCCGGCACGGCGCTCTGACATCGACGGGTCTTGCCGGCGCGGCATGACGTTGCGACGCTGCAAGATGTGCCAGCGGAGCGCGCGATGATCTTCTCCTTCCTCGGTCGCCTGTTCGGCAGGCGCTCAGGCCCGGCGCCGCTCCTGACCATCCAGGTCACGCTCGGCCTGGGCGGCGGCGAGCTCCGGGTGCTGGATGCCGGCGGCAATCTGGTGGCCGGTCCCTGGACGGCCCGCGGCAGCGCGCCGGAGGGCGAGTATGTCGCGGCGGATTTCGTCCGGCCGGACCAGTATCCCGGCGGTGCGGCGGCGATCGGCCACTGCGGCGCGCTGCGCCTGCGGGGTGAGGAGGACCGGATGGTCCTGCTGCATGGCGATGGCGGCGGCTTCCCGGCCGATGGCGCGATCCAGGTCGGTGACGAGGCCATGGCGGCGATCCTCAACCTCATCCCGGCGCATCCGAGCCAGTTGGAACGGCCGGTCGCCATCCGCATCGCCGGCAGCCGCGACAGCGGCCTGGACAGCGACTGGGAATGGCGGGAGCGCTGGCGCCGGGATGAGGAGCGCTGGCAGCGGGAGCGGCAACGGGAACGCGAGCGGGACAGTGCCTCGGGCAATCCTTCCGGCATTCCGGCGGCCAACGCCGAGGCGCGCCAGGACGGCTTCGACAATGCGCGCGCCTGGGGCATGGCGGTTGGCGCCGGCGCTGCCGTGGCGGCGCAGGATGCGGCGGCGGCGGCCGGGCTCGCCAAGGCGGATGTGACCATGCTGCCGGACGGCGATGCCAAGCCGCCGGCGGCCGATGTCGCCGCGCCGGCCAGCGCGGGCTCCGCGCCGAAGGCGCCAGAGGCCGCGGCCGCCTCCGACGGCTGGTCCGCCTCCGGCGGCGGGTATGATCGCTGACGGCCTGGCGCCGCCGCCCCGCTGGCCGGAGACGCCGTCACCCTTCACGCGCTGGACGCTGTCGACACCGCCCCGGCACGTCCATCTGCTGCCGAGCCTGTCGCTCGGCGGCGCCGAGCGCATCGTCGCCGATCTCGCCGGCCGCTTCGCGCAAGGCGGCATCCCCGCCGGGATCATCGTGCTGCGTGATGCCCCCTCCGAACACGCCATCCCCGGCCCGGCACCGCACCGCCTCGGCACGCTGCCCTGGCCGGAGCGGCTGGCGCGCGCGGCGGCCCTGATCCACGCGACCGGCCTGCCGGCCTATTGCCACCTGACCTCGCTGCCGGAGCTGGAAGCGCTGTGGCAGGCCGGCTGCCGCACCATCCCGGTGGTGCACAACGCACCGGCCGGCTGGGCGACCGATCCCATCGCCTGGTGCCGGCCGGAGGTGCCTTTCGTGCTGGCCTGCGGCGAACGGGTGGCGGCGGCGCTGCGCGCGCACGCGCCTGGCCTCGTCATCCGCGCCCTGCGGCATCCGGTGGCGCCGCCGCCGCCGATGGAGGCGGCGCGCCGCCGCGCCATCCGGGCCGCGCTCGGTGCCGATGACGCAACCCCGCTGATCGGCATGGTCGGCCGCATCGTGCCGCAGAAGCGGCATGACCGCGCCGCGGCGATCCTGGCCGCGCTGTCGGAAGCGCGGCTGGCGATCATCGGCGCCACCCGCGGGCCAGACGGCCACGCCGCGCGCGCGGTGTTGGAGGCGGAGGCGGCGCGGCTCGGCGTGCGTGGCCGCATCACGATCCCGGGCCCGGTCGCCGATGCCGGCGCGCTGATGCCGGCCTTCGACCTGCTGCTCAATACCTCCTCCCACGAAGGCGTCTCGATCGCGAGCATGGAGGCGGTGGCGGCCGGCGTGCCGGTGGTCAGTGCCGATGTCGGCGGCCAGGCGGAAGCGCTCGGCTCCGCCGATGCGCTGCTGCCGCCGGACGCACCGGCCATCGCCTGGCGCGACGCGATCCGTGCCGGCTTAGCGCGTCCCGTCACGCCGCCGCCCGATACGCCCTGGCTGCGGGCGGCGCAGGCCGCGCTCTGGCCGTGGCTGGCGGCGCTGGGGCCGGGCGCCAGCCTGCCGGAACCGCGTTGCGACATTCTCTTCGCCACCGCCAACCTCGATGCCGGCGGCGCGCAGCGCAGCCTCTGCAATCTGGCCGGCGAGTTGGCACGCCAGGGGCTGCGCATCACCGTCGCGATCCTCGGCCCTGCCGGCGTGCCCGGCCTCGCGGAGGCGGCGGCCGGCGCGCGCATCCTGCATCTGGACGGTGAGGGCGGCCTGGCCGGCCGCGCCGGGCGGCTGCTGGCCTTGGCGCGGGCCGAGGCGCCGCGTTGGCTCGTCTTCTGGAATGTCGATCCCGAGACCAAGCTGATGGCCGCCACGACCATGGCCGGCGGTCCGGTGCGCCTGGCCGATGTCTCGCCCGGCCCGCTGCTGCATGCGGAGATGGCGCGGCGGGTCGAGGTCGCGCGCGCCTTCACCACCTCGCCGGACGGCTATTTCGCGGCCCTCGACCTGCTGGTGGAGAAGCATGCCGGCGGCGCGCGGCCCTGCATCGTCATTCCGAACGGCGTACCGTTGGAGGTGCTGTCGCTGCCGCCAGGCGACGGGCCGGCGCCGCCCGCCGGCTGCGATCCCACTCTGGCGGTGGTGGTGCTCGGCCGGCTGGTGCCGGACAAGCGGCCGGAATTGCTGGCACCCCTGGCCCGCGCGCTGGCACTTCGGCTGCCTGGCGCCAGCCTCACCGTGGTGGGCGGGCTGCATGACGGCGCCGATGATGCCGGATGGCGCCGGTTCCTCGATGGCTGCGGTGCGCGGGGCATGCCCGAGAACCTGCATCTCTCCGGCCCCGACCATCGCGCCGGCGGCTTCCTGCCGCGCTTCGCGGCGCTGGCACTCGCTTCGCGCAACCAGGGCTCGCCGAACACGGTGCTGGAGGCGATGGCCGCGGGCCTGCCGGTGGTCGCCAATCCGGATGGCGGTACCGCCGCGATGATCCTGGACGGTGTCACCGGCCACCTGCTGCCGGACGGCCCGGATCTGGTGGCGGCGATGGCGGATCGCCTGGCAGGGCTGTTGGCCGATCCGCCGCGCCGTGCCGCGATGGGGCGCGCGGCCCGGGCACGGGCGGCGGCATGCTTCTCGATGCCGGCGATGGCGGCCGCCTATCGTTCCGCGCTGGGGCTCTGACTGGCCAGGCAAGGCCGCGCCCGGCAAAATCAGGCCAGGAAACACGAGCAAGGTCCACGGCATGAACTTCGCCCTGACGCCGGAACAGGAGGCGGTGCGTGACGCCGTCCGGCGCGTCTGCGCCCAATTCGGCGACGACTACTGGCTGGAACGCGACCGTGACGGCCGCTTCCCGACCGAGCTGCATCAGGCACTGGCCGCCGATGGCTGGCTCGGCATCTGCATGCCGGAGGAACTGGGCGGTGCCGGGCTCGGCATCACCGAGGCCGCGATCATGATGCAGGCGATCGCGGAATCCGGCGCCGGCATGACCGGCGCTTCCGCCGTGCACATGAACATCTTCGGCCTGCAGCCGGTCGTCGTCTTCGGCACCGCCGAGCAGAAGGCGCGCATGCTGCCGCCGCTGATCGCGGGGAAGGAGCGGGCCTGCTTCGCGGTGACCGAGCCCAATACCGGCCTCGACACCACCCAGCTCCGCACCCGCGCCGAACGGCGCGGCGACCGCTATGTCATCAACGGCCAGAAGGTCTGGATTTCGACCGCGCAGGTGGCGGAGAAGGTGCTGATCCTGGCCCGCACCACGCCGCTGGAGGAGGTGAAGAAGCGCACCCAAGGCCTGTCGCTGTTCTACACCACGCTCGACCGCAGCCGCGTCGAAGTGCGCGAGATCGAGAAGATGGGCCGCAAGGCCGTCGATTCGAACCAGCTCTTCTTCGACAACCTGGAAGTCCCGGTCGAGGACCGCATCGGTGAGGAAGGCAAGGGCTTCGACTACATCCTGCACGGGCTGAACCCGGAGCGGATCCTGATCGCCTCGGAAGCCGTCGGCCTCGGCTTCGTGGCGCTGCAGCGCGCGACGCAATACGCGAAGGACCGGCAGGTCTTCGGCCGGCCGATCGGGCAGAACCAGGCCATCCAGCACCCGCTGGCGGAGAACTGGATGCAGCTCGAGGCGGCGCGGCTGATGATCATGCAGGCGGCCTGGCGCTACGACCAGCATCTGTCCTGCGGTGCCGAGGCCAATGCGGCCAAGTACCTGGCGGCGGAGGCCGGCTTCGCGGCCTGCCAGCAGGCGGTGATGACGCATGGCGGCTTCGGCTATGCGCGCGAATACCATGTCGAGCGCTATCTGCGCGAAGTCATGATCCCGCGCATCGCGCCGGTCAGCCCGCAGCTCATCCTCTGCTTCATCGCGGAGAAGGTGCTGGGACTGCCGAAGAGCTATTGATCAGCCGAAGGCAGCGGGCGTCAGGTGGTTGTCCCAGCGCAGCCGCCGGATCCAGTCGCCCGGCAGCGGCGTCGCCGGGCCGCCCGGCCGCAGCAGGACCGCCTGGCCGAGGCCGGAGGTGGCGACGAAGCCGCCACCCGGCGCCGCCGCCAGCCCGCAGCCATCCGGCAATGCGAAGCGCGCCGCGACCGCGCCGGTCGCGGCATCGAGCAACGCGACCTGGCCGCCGCGCGGGCTGCTCATCGCGACCAGCCGGCCATCGAGGCTCGCTGCCGCGCTGCCGGTATAATGCTCCATGGCGCGCCAGGCG
>DASYDR010000305.1:0-54827 GCA_036499545.1 Roseomonas sp.
CGGGAATGGATCCCCGGCGCGCGCTGGGTGGCGGAGCGGCTGTTCGGCTTCGCCCGGGAACGCGCGCTGCCGCGCTTCGCCTGGGGCGCCTTCCACGATGCGGAGCTGCCGGCGCCGAGCGGCGCGGCTGGCGAGGTCATCCTGCTGCCCGACCTGTTCAACCGCTATTTCGAGCCGGAGAATCTGCGCGCCGCCGCGCGCGTCCTGGCCGCGGCCGGCTATCGCGTGACGCTGGCGCGCCCGCCGCGCGGCACCCGCCCCCTGGATGACGGCCGCACCCTGCTGGCCGCCGGCATGGTCGAGGCGGCGCGGGCCGAGGCGGTGCGCACCATCGCGGCGCTCGCGCCGTTTCCGGCAACGCCGGTGATCGGCATCGAGCCTTCCTGCCTGATGACGCTCCGGGACGAATTCACCGCGCTGCTGCCGGGCGCCGAAAGCGCGGCGCTGGCGGCGCGCGCCGAGTTGCTCTCGGAATTCCTGACCCGCACCAAGGCCAACCTGCCGCTGCGACGGCTGGAAGCAGTGGCGCATGTGCATGGTCATTGCCACCAGAAGAGCTTCGGCGCCTTCCCCGCCGCCATCGCCCTGCTGCAGCGCATCCCGGGCCTGACGGTGAAGCCGATCACCGCCTCCTGCTGCGGCATGGCCGGCAGCTTCGGCTATGAGGCGGCGAACCTGCCGGCATCCCGGGCGATGGCGGAGCTCGCGCTGCTGCCGGCGCTGCGCAAGAGCGGGGCGCGCGACCTGATCGTCGCCGACGGCACCTCCTGCCGGCACCAGATCGGCGACCTGGCATCGCGCGAGGCGATCCACGCCGTGCGGGTCCTGGACATGGCGCTGTGACGCCGTCCGCGATCCTCGATTTCTGGTTCGCCGGCGACCGCGAGACGCAGCAGGAGCGCTGGTTCCGCCGCGACGACGCCTTCGACGACGCCATCCGCACGCGCTTCGGCAATTGGCTCGCGCCGGCGCGGGACGGGGCGCTCGATGCCTGGGCGGCGGATGCGCCGGGCGCGCTCGCCCTGGTCATCCTTCTCGACCAGTTCCCGCGCAACCTGCATCGCGGTTCGACGCTCGCCTTCGCCAGCGATGCCAAGGCGCGGGCCGTGGCCCGGCAGGCGGTGCTGGAACGGCAATTCGACCTGGCGTTGATGCCGATGGAGCGTTGTTTCCTCTATCTGCCGTTCGAGCATTCGGAAGAACGCGCCGACCAGGATATTTCGGTTGCGCTGTTCGAAGGGCTGCGCGACGTGCCGTCGCATCGCAAGCCGGGGGGCACAATCGAGTACGCCTGGCGTCACCGGGATGTGATCGCCCGCTTCGGGCGCTTCCCGCACCGCAACAAGGTCCTGAAACGCCAGGATAGTTCAGTTGAAGCGCGATACTTGGCGAGCCCCGGCACCGGCTTTTGATCACGAATTTGCAACAATTCCACACCGTTATGTTGCGGAAAAGTAATATAGGCATCCCCGAACCAAGGACGGGATTCGAGGACCGATGCCAGTACCGATCAGCTTCCTGGAATTCGCAGGAATCGCCAAAGCCGCCTACCACCCCGAGGTCACCACCGCCGGCGGGGGCTTTACGCGGCACTCGCCCATGGACCGGCGCGTCTCCGGCTTCCAGGGCGCCATCTACCGCCGCCCTGCCGGCGACTGGGTGGTCGGGATCGCGGGCACCCAGCCGGGCCAGGACAGCAATGCCGACATCGTCGCCGATGCCGGGTTCGGCGGCAGCAGGACCGGCATCATCGGCGGCATCCTGGGCGGCCCCATCCTCGGCCCCCTGATCAGCCTCGGCTCCGCGATGGGGGCCGCGACGCTGGAAGCACAATGCGCCGCCGCGAGCGACCTGGTGGGGCAGGCGCGCGGTGCCATGCCGCGCGGCGACCGCCTTTACCTCACCGGGCATTCGCTCGGCGGCGGCATCTGCCAGATCATCGCGGCGCGGCTCGGCGTGCCTGCGGTCTGCTTCAACCCGCCTTCGGTGACCGCGGTCAGTGGCGTCAAGGCGGCCTATGACCGCACCAGGCCGGCGATCGTCTGCCTGCAGGTACGGAACGATCCCATCAACCACACCAAGCATGTCGGCGCCTGGCTCGGGAAGGTCGTACCCCTGCCGACCGCGCGCACCGGCGGCGGCGCCCACTCCATCGACCAGACCTATGTCGAACTCAGCCCATCCGGCCCTTTCACGGCCATCGGCGCGCGCGATCCCTTCAGCTTCTGAATACCGCTTCTTCGGCGAAACGGGCGTCCGCGGCATGCGGGCGCCCGTTTTGTCATGGCAGGCATGATCCAGGGGAGATTGCGTAATACCACGCAATGAAGTTGTTGTTGCAGTGCGAAGACACATATGTCCACAAGCGACCTCAAGACCCACCATCCCGGGAATCTTCCGCGGGACAGGAGGCGAAGCAGAGGAAAGGCCGCACGCAAGCCCTGAAAGGAGGGCGTGATGCGTCCCTTGATCCCCCAAAGCCTGCCAGCTTCGATCCCTGCCATTGGCGCGTCCGCTTCACGCATCCGGACGTTCAGGCGCCGCGGCCTGCTCGGCGCCGCCCTCGCCGCCCCGGCACTGCTCGCCCCCCGCCGCGCCGCTGCCACGGAAGCCGTCGATGTCGAACTGATCCTGGCCGTCGACGTCAGCCGCTCCGTCGATGCCCAGGAACAGGCGCTGCAATTCGCAGGCTATGCCAATGCCTTCCGTGATCGCCGCCTGGCCGAAGGCATCGCCGGCGGCCCGGTCGGCGCCATCGCGGTCTGCTTTTTCACCTGGTCGGACTGGGACATCCAGAACCTGCTGGTGCCCTGGACCCGCGTCGACGGGCGGGAAAGCGCGGAGGGCTTCGCGGCCGCCATCGACGCGGCGCCGCGCGAGACCTTCCTCTACACCTCGATCTCCGGCGCCATCGAGTATGCATCCCGCCTGTTCGGGCAGCGCTACGAGGGCACGCGCCAGGTCGTCGACATCTCCGGCGACGGCGTGAACAATTCGGGCCGCTCACTCGCCGAGGCGCGGCAGGCGGCGCTCGACCGCGGCATCGTGCTGAACGGGCTGGCGGTGCTGGACCGCGACCCCACGCCCAATGCCGTGCTCGCCGGGCTGCCGCCGCTCGATGAATACTACCGCGACGAGGTCATCGGCGGCCCCGGCGCCTTCCTGATGGTGGCCGAAGGGTTCGAAGCCTTCGATACCGCGGTCCGTCGCAAGATCATCCGCGAAATCGCCGCCGCGCCGCCGCCCGGGCCGCTGGTGGAACGCGCCTGAGCCGCGCGGCGACGGGGCGCAATCCCACGCCGCGGTGACTGCCCCTCGCCCACGGCAGCGTCTAGGCTACCGACATGATCTCGCGCGCCCTGCCCCTTGCCGGCCTGCTCTTCGCCCTCCTGGTCGCGGGATGCGCGGGCACGAACGATCCGCTCGACGAATTCGACCCGGCGGCGCCGGAATCCGCCCTGGCGCCGATCTGGCGCCGGCCGCTGCCGCCCGGCCCGGTGCCGCGGGAACCCGCGCCCGCTTTCGCCGACCGGGCCTAGAAGCATTTTCCGTTCGCTTTGGCTCACTTCAAATGCTTCAGTCTATTGTTTTGGCGAGCATCTTCACCCGCTCCGGCGATTCCGCCTGCGCGGGATCTGCTCTGACCCCGCCGGCCTAGGCGGAAAGGTCCCGCATCAGCCCGTAGAGTTCCGCCTGGCCCTCGAAGCCGATGCCGGGCCTGTCGGGCAGGGCCAGCCAGCCATCTTCAACACGGGCTTCGTCGGCATAGCCGGCGAAGGCGCCGAAGACACCCGGATAGGCTTCGCAGCCACCGAGGCCGAAGCCGCCGACCACGGCCAGCGACATCTGGTTGCCGCCATGCGGGTAGATCTGCGCACGGGAGAACCCGTTGGCCTCGGCCAGGGCGACGATGCGGGCGAAGGTGCCGATGCCGAAGGCCTGCGGCGGGTCGATCTGCAGGATGTCGCGGTCCGGGCGCAGCCCGCCGAAGCGGATCAGGTTCGCGACGTCCAGCAGTGAATAAAGATTCTCGCCGGTACCGATCGCCGGCGCATAGGCGCCGCAGACCTCCGCATAGAGCCCGAGATCGAGCGGGTGCACCGGCTCCTCGAACCAGCGCAGGCGATAGGGTGCCAGCATGGCGGCATAGGCCAGCGCACGCTCCCGGTCGAAGGCGCCATTGGCATCGACCGCGAGGTTGGCACCCTTGCCCACGATCCGCAGCACGCCTTCGATCCGCGCGCGATCCTCATCAAGCGACAGCCCGCCGACCTTGGTCTTCAGTTCCACATAGCCGGCATCGCGATGGCCACGCATCTCATCCTGCAGGTCGGCCACGGTCTGGCCGGGCTTGTACCAGCCGCCGCCGACATAGCAGCGCACGCGACCGCCCTGGGTGCCGCCGCCATAGCGCCGCGCCAGCAGCCGCCATAGCGGCTCGCCCCGCGCCTTCGCCGCCGCGTCCCAGAGCGCCGTCTCGATGGTCCCGATCGCCCAGGCGCGCTCCGCGTCGCCGCCCGGCTTCTCACGCCGCAGCATCACCGGCAGGCAGCGCTCCGGATCGATGAAGCCTTCCGGATCCAGCAGCGCATCCGGCGCCTCGGCGAGCAGGCGCGGGATGAAGCGCTGCCGCATGGTCGCGCCGCAGGCGTAGCGGCCGGTGCCGTTGAAGGCATAGCCCACGACCGGCCGCCCTTCGACCACCCGGTCGGTGATCACCGCGACGATCGAGGTCGTCATCTCGCTGAAGTCGAAGACGGCGTTCCGCATGGAGGAGCGGACCGGAATGGCCGCTTCACGGATATCGAGGATGCGCATGCGCGGAACTCTCCTTCACTCGGCGCGAATGCCGGCGTCGCGGGCCAGCGTGTTCATCTGTGGCACTTCGGCGGCGAGTTGGGCGGCGAATTCGGCCGGGTTGCTCGCCACCGCGCGAAAGCCGATGCCGCGCAGCCGTGGCGCCGCGTCCGGCGCGCGCAGCACGGCCGCGATGATGCCGGCGATGCGCTCGGTCACCGTCGCCGGCGTGCCCGCGGGTGCCAGCATCGCCTGCCAGGTCTCGGCCTGGAAGCCGGGCAGCCCGGCCTCGGCCGCGGTCGGCAGGTCCGGCAAATCGGGCCAGCGCTCCGCCCCCGTGGTCGCCAGGCCCACCAGCACCCGGTCGCGGATCTGCGGCTGCGCCGCGGGCATGGCGGCGAAGCCGATCGGCACGGTGCCGGCCAGCACCGCCTGGATCGCCGGCGCGCCGCCGTTGAAGGGCACATGGTTGATCTGGATGCCGGCGGCGCGGCGGAACAGCTCCGCGGTCAGATGCGGCCCGGTGCCATTGCCGGGGCTGGAATAGTCGATGCGGCCCGGCTCCGCCTTCGCCCTGGCGACGAATTCCGCCAGGCTGCGGATGCCGGCGGAGGGATGTGCGACGATGGCGTTGGGCGAGGTCGCGGCGTTGCTGATGGGGGCGAAATCGCGGAGCGGGTCATAGGGCGGCCGATCGATCGGCTGCAGCGCCGGATTGGACGCGAAGGCACTGGAGACGAAGAGCAGCGTGTGGCCGTCCGCAGCCGCGCGGCCGACGATCTGGATGCCGATATTGCCACCGGCGCCGGGCCGGTTCTCGATCACCATCGGCTGACCGAGCGCCTCGGCGAGTGGCGCCTGCAGGAAGCGCGTGATGATGTCGGTGGGACCGCCGGCCGCGAAGGGCACGATGATGCGCACCGGCCGGGTCGGGTGCCAGGGCGTCTGGGCCCGCAGCAGGGTCGGCGCCGCGAGCCCCGATGCCGCCAACAGGATGCCGCGGCGTGATGCAAGCATGGCGGCCATGGCGCCTTCCCCCTTGTCCGGGCAGCCGATTCGGATCTT
This sequence comes from Roseomonas sp., assembly GCA_036499545.1. Taxonomy (GTDB): domain Bacteria; phylum Pseudomonadota; class Alphaproteobacteria; order Acetobacterales; family Acetobacteraceae; genus Plastoroseomonas. The sequence continues at coordinate 5,863 of DASYDR010000305.1, forward strand.
CGGGCGCTTCGGCCCCCGGATCATCGGACGCCGTCAATCCATCGAGATATGCGTGCGCGCCGCCAGTTCCCGGTAGCGCTCGATTTCGGCCAGCACGAAGGCGCGGAACGCCTCGGGCGGCATGCCGCCGGGCTCGGCCGAGGCATCGGCCAGCACGCGCGCCATTTCGGGCCGCGCGATCGCCGCCGCGGCCGCGGCCTGCAGCGCCGCGACCGCCGCTGCCGGCAGGCCGGCGGGGCCGAACAGGCCGAACCAGGAGCGGATCTCGACCCCCGGCGCGCCGGCCTCGGCAATGGTCGGCAGGTCGGGGTAGCGCGGCACCCGTTGCGCCGGGCTGACCGCAATCATGCGGATCTGCCCGGCCTGCGCCAGCGGCGTCGCCGCCGCGATGCCGTCGATGACGAAGTCGATTTCGCCGGCGGCGAGCGCGGTCAGCGAGGGACCGGTGCCGCGATAGGCGGCATGGACGACATCGATGCCGGTCGCGGCGCGCAGCATCTCGCCCGCGACATGCTGCACCGAGCCGACGCCCGAAGAGGCATAGGTCAGCTTCCCCGGCTGGCGCCGCGCGGCGGCGAGGAGATCCGCCAGGCCGCGATAGGGCGCCGCGGCATTGACCAGCAGGGCGTGCGGCTGCGCCGCCACCAGGGTGATCGGCGCGAAGGCGGTGCGCGGATCATAGGCCAGGCGCTGCGACAGCCCGGCGGCGATGGCGTTGGCGGTGGAATGGCCGAGCAGCAGCACGTGCCCGTCGGGCGCCGCCCGGGCGACGGCATCGGCCGCGATCGTCCCGGCCGCGCCACTCCGGTTCTCGACCACGAAGGGCTGGCCGAGTTCGGCCTGGAGCAGTGGCGCGATGACGCGGGCCAGGATGTCGGTGAAGCCGCCCGGGGGAAAGCCGAGGATCACGCGTACCGGATGCGCGGGCCGCCAGGACGAGGCCGGCTGGGCCCGGGCCAGGTGGGCCGCGAAGATGGCGGCACCGCCGAGCAGGATGGCGCGCCGGGCAGGCAAGCCGGGATCGGTCATTGGGTTTCCTCCCGCGAGGCCGATCCTTGGGCGCCGGCGCCTGTCGAGCGAATGCGCGCCCTGTCAGAAGCGCGCCCGATTCAGTCCCGCGGCCCTGCGGCCGCGGATCATCGGACGTCCAGAATTAATATCGATAAAACCGCGCCACAAGCCGGTTCAACGCTGCCGGCACCCCGCGGCGCCATCAGGGCCTGACATGGTGCGTATGCCCTGTCGTGAGGCCGCCCGTCCCGGCCTGCGCCGCCGATGCCCGCGGCAGTCGCAGACCGTGCCGGCGAGCCGGTTTCAGGCGGACTTGGCGGCTGGCTTGCGTCCGCGCGCCGGGCGGCCACGCGGCTTGGTGCCGAGGCCGATCTTCTTGGCGAGGGTGGAGCGATGCGCCGCATAGACGGGCGCTACCATCGGGTAGTCGGAAGCAAGGCCCCAACGCTCCCGGTACTGCTCCGGCGTCAGGTTGTAAGCGGTCTTCAAGTGCCGCTTCAGCATCTTCAGCTTCTTCCCGTCTTCCAGGCAGATCAGGTACTCAGGCGTGATGGACTTCTTGATCGGCACCGCGGGCTGCGGCTTTTCGGCAACCGGGGCGGGTGGCGCGCCGATGTTGGACAGCGTCCGGTAGACGTCCTGGATCAATCCCGGCAGATCCGGAAGGGACACTGCATTGTTGGCGACATGGGCGGCGACGATCTCGGCGGTCAGGCCAAGAATGTCGGTATTGGTGTTGATTTCGGGCATTGCGATTCCATTCATCCGGTAGAAAACGCTATAGGCTTCACCCGAATCACGATGCAAGCCATCTAAAGTAACGGATGAGTGTCTTATAGGGCCGGTGTCACCAATACCAACCGACCTCGCAGACGTAGCGCCTTCCGCCGGGTGCCCGTCATTTGTCCTGTCGCGGCGCAAATACAGCGCCGCCCATCGGCCAGGGCAGGCTGGAGCGTGATCCGTTGCGCTGCAATCACCGAAGGCCGTGCATCACGCGATCAAACAAAGTCCCGGAGCAGGAGCCATGAGCGCGGACGAGCACATCATGCCGCAATACCTTAGGCTGCCCGCGCCGCGATGCGGAGGAACAGATCCGCCAGTTCCGGTTCCTGCACCAGTCCCGCCGCTTCCGTCAGCTTGAACCACTGGCGTTGGCGTTGCCGGCGCTCCGGCCAATCATCGAGTTCCTGTTTGACGCGCATGGTGAACACCGCGACGTAACAGGGCCTGCACCGATGCTTGGGAAGACGTTTCTCGTAGCCGTAAGCGCCAATCGGGGCCGCGGCGACGGCGCCGATGATACCGGCTTCCTCGAAGGCTTCCTTCTCGGCCAGCTTGGAGCCGGATAGGTCGTCTTCCGCCCAGCCCTTGGGCAATACCCAGCGGCCGGTATCCCGGCTGGTCACCAGCAGCACCTCCAGGGTCTTCCCCTGCCCGCGCAAAGGAAGCGCGGCGAATTGCCGGCTTGGCCTGCCCAGATCGCTCCGCTTTTCGCTCAATTCGATCTGTTCCCCCGCCATACTCGGCCAGCGGCTGCACATGGTCCTCTTCCGAGCCTCGCTCAATCGACAACCTGGCAAATCGTTGCAGAAATACCGCCGAATCGGAGAAAAATTATTCCCCACAGCGCCCAGGATGGTCTTGGGCGCCGGCTGGCCGGGCGCCTGCCACGCCGCAGTCACTCGACAGGCGGCGCACACCGCCGAATAAGACCCTTACGAGCGTTGAGGGGGCAGTCGTGATCTTCTTCTGGAAAGGCCGCGGCTGGTGGGTGACCTGGCTGTTGGCCCTCGGCATGTTCCTGCCGATGATCCTTCTCCGCCAGGTGGATGGACCCGAGGTGGACCAGGGCGTCGGGCTGGCCGTGGGTCTGGCGGCCCTCCTCACCGGCTGGCTCGGCCTGCGCTGGAACCGCGGTGGTCAGCCCGGCACACCGGCACAGCATTCCTTCTATGGCGTGCCCTTGCAGTTCTGGGCCGTCCCGATGCTGGTCTTTGCGATCCTGCTCGGGACGCATGTGATCACGACGGCGGAAGAAGCCCCGCAACCGCGCGCGGCGGCCCCGGTGGGTGGGTCGAAATAGCAATTGCGGGGATATGGAGCGGGCGAAGGGAATCGAACCCTCGTCACTTGGTTGGGAACCAAGAGCTCTACCATTGAGCTACGCCCGCACCGTTCCCTCCGATTAGCCCAGGCTTGCGCTTCGGACAAGGCGGGCGCTAGATGACCGGGCACCGGGCGACCGGCGCCCTCGCGATTTGTCCGGCCAGCTTGCGGCGAGGTCCTTCACGGGTTCCCAGGTGCGGCGCGCAAGGCGGCGGGCATGGGGAAAAACAAGCGCGCTAAACGGCCGTGGGGCGCATCGCGCCCCCGTCCCCGTTCAAGGGGGCCGGACGCCGTTATTCCGTCGCAGGTGTCCGTCGATGTCCCAATCCGATCGTCCCGCCTATCGCCCCGCCACCCTGCTGGTCCATGGCGGCCAGATGCGCAGCAGCTTCGACGAAACGGCGGAAGCGCTGATGCTCACCTCCGGCTTCGTCTATGACAGCGCCGAACAGGCCGAGGCAACCTTCGCCGGCACCGCGCAGCACTTCCAGTATTCGCGCTTCGGCAATCCGACCGTCGCGATGCTGGAGCAGCGGCTGGCCTTGCTCGAAGGTGCCGAAGCCTGTCGCGCCACCGCGACCGGCATGGCCGCGGTGCACGCCGCCATCCTGTCGCACGTCAAGGCCGGTGACCGCGTGGTCGCTTCCCGCGCGCTGTTCGGGTCCTGCCATTGGATCGTCTCCACCCTGCTGCCGCGCTACGGCGTCGCGACCGAATTCGTTGACGGTGCCGACCTGGCCCAGTGGGAAGCGGCACTCGCGACACCCGCCGCCCTGGTGCTGCTGGAGACGCCGTCCAACCCGATGCTGGAACTCGTCGACCTGAAGGCGGTCTGCGACCTGGCGCACAAGGCCGGCGCGGTCGTCGCGGTCGACAATGTCTTCGCGACGCCGCTGCTGCAGCGGCCGATGGAATCGGGCGCCGATATCGTCGTCTATTCCGCGACCAAGCATTTCGATGGCCAGGGCCGCGTGCTCGGCGGCGCCGTGCTGGGCAGGAAGAAATGGGTCGAGGAGACGCTGCAGCCCTTCATCCGCAACACCGGCCCGTCGCTCAGCCCGTTCAATGCCTGGGTGATCCTGAAGGGGCTGGAGACGCTGAACCTGCGCGTGCCGGCGATGTGCCGCAGCGCGGCCGCCATCGCCGACGCGCTGGCCGAGCATCCGGCGGTGTCCCGCGCCCTCTATCCGACGCGGGCCGATCACCCGCAGCAGGCCCTGGCGCTGCGGCAGATGAGCGCCGGCGGCACCCTCGTCACCTTCGAGCTGAAGGGCGGCAAGGAAGCGGCCTTCCGCGTGCTCAATGCGCTGCGGCTGATCCGCGTTTCGAACAACCTCGGCGATTCCAAATCGATGGTCACCCATCCCGCCACCACCACCCACATGCGGGTCGGCGCGGAGGAACGCGCGCGCCTCGGCATCACCGACGGCACCGTGCGGCTCTCGGTCGGGCTCGAGGATGTCGGTGACCTGATCGAGGATCTGGCGATCGCGCTGGACGCCGCCGCGTGACCTTCGCTGCACGACTGGCCACGACAGGCCGCGCGTGACGCTTTACAGCCGATGCCGCGCGGGCGTTTGATCCGCGCGGAGGATGCAGCCATGGCACGCAACGACGCCTTCGAGGAGACGACGCGCGGCGTCCGGGTGACGGTGCGCGCCTTCTACCTCGCCGATCAGTCGGAGCCGGAGCGCGGCCATTACGTCTGGGCCTATCGCGTCACCATCGCCAACCAGGGCGGTGAGACCGTGCAGCTTCTGCACCGGACCTGGCTGATCACCGATGCCCAGGGCCGTACGCAGCGCGTGCATGGCACCGGCGTGGTCGGCGAGCAGCCGGTGCTGGAGGCCGGGGAGAGCTTCGAATACACCTCCGGCACCCCGCTCTCGACGCCGTCCGGCTTCATGCGCGGGCATTACCACATGATGGTGAGCGCCAGCGGCGAGAGCTTCGATGCCGTGATTCCGGCGTTCTCCCTCGATAGCCCGCATGCGGATAGCGGGCGGGTGCATTGAAGCCTTGGGGCTGTTGCAGCACCGTGAACCAGCCCCAAATGCATTGATGAGGATGGTGGCAGGGCCTGCTGGCCCGGCCGGCCGAAGGAAACCAGGACCGTGAACATCCAAAGGCCGAAGGGCCAGCCCAGCGACGACGCCGCCTCCACCGAGCCCCGCCCGACGCGCGAAGAGGCCGAGGCCGCGGTCCGCGTGCTGCTGCGCTGGAGCGGCGACAATCCCAATCGCGAAGGGCTGCTCGATACCCCGAAGCGGGTGGTCAAATCCTACGAGGAATTCTTCACCGGTTACGACACCGACCCGGTCGAGCTGCTCGCCCGCTCCTTCGAAGAGACCGACGGCTACGACGAAATGGTCGTGCTGCGCGATATCCGGCTGGAGAGCCATTGCGAGCACCACATGGTGCCGATCATCGGCCGCGCGCATATCGCCTATCTGCCGGCCGGCCGCGTGGTCGGCATCAGCAAGCTGGCGCGGGTGCTGGATGTCTATGCCAACCGGCTGCAGATCCAGGAGAAGCTGACCGCCCAGGTCGCCAACACCATCAACGAGGTGCTGAAGCCCAAGGGCGTCGCGGTCGTGCTGGAAGCCGCGCACCAGTGCATGACGACCCGCGGCGTGCACAAGCCGGGCGTCACCATGGTGACCAGCCGCATGCTCGGCGCCTTCCGGGACGATCCTTCGACCCGGCGCGAATTCATGGCGCTGATCGCCGGCAGCGCGCGCGGGCCGGTGGAAGGCTGACGCCGGAGCGGATCGCCGCAGGGCGGAACCGCCCGGAGTCGTCAGGCCGTTCGGCCATGATCACAGCACCGGCGCCGGCGCCTCCCGCAGCGCCTGCGCGATGTCCTCCAATGCCTCGCGAATCGCTGCCCGGTCGGACGGGCCGCCGAGACAGACGCGCAGCGCTTCCGGCGCCGGCCCGCTGGCCGCGAAAACGTCGCTCGCCGCCAGGCCGACGCCCTGGACATGGACCTGCGCGAGGAAGGCCGAGCGCGTCCAGGGTGCGGGCAGGCTCAGCCAGAGATGGAAGCCGATCGGGTCCGCGAGGTAGCTCCCCGTTGGCAGGATCGCCGCCGCCAATGCCTGCCGGGCCGCGGATTCGCCACGGACGAAGCGCAGGATGGCGTCCGCGGTGCCATCCTCCAGCCACCGGGTGGTCAGCGCGACGGTGAGGGGTGATGCCATCACCGTCACGGTGCGGGCCGCCGCAGCGAAAGCCAGCGCCGCCCCGGCCTCCGGCGCGACCACGAAGGCGACGCGCAGCCCGGCGCCGAAGCATTTCGACAGGCCGGCGATATGCCAGGTCAGCTCCGGCGCCAGCGCCGCCAGGGGTTCCGGTCCCAGCGCCGGCAGGAAGCCATAGGCATCGTCTTCCAGGATCGGCAGCGCATGCCGTCGCGCGACCGCCACGATCGCCACGCGGCGCGCCGCGCTGATCGTCCCGGTCGTCGGGTTGCGCAGTGTCGGGTTCAGGTACAGCAGCTTCGGCGCGTCGCGCCGGCAGGCGGCATCCAGTGCCTCCGGTTCGATACCTTCCGCATCCTCCGGCAGGCCGAGCACGCGCAGCTTCGCCTGCGCCGCCAGCCCGAGCAGCCCGGGATAGGTCAGCCCTTCGGAAAGGATCGCGTCGCCCGGCTGCGTCAGCAGGCCGAGGATCGCCTGGATCGCCGGATGCGCGCCTGGCGTGATGAAGAGCCGCTCATGCGGCGACCGCAGCGCCCGGCGCAGCAGCCAGGCGGCGGCCGCATCCTTGTCGGCGGTGCCACCGCCGAAACCCTGGTAGCGGAGATGGGCCAGGATATCGCGCCCGACCTCCTCGAAACCCGCCTGCATGCCTTCGACCAAGGCGGCTTCGGCCGGCTCCGGCGGCAGGTTCATCGAGAAGTCGACAGCCGAACGCCGCCGTCCAGGCCGCCGTTCCATCGGCGCGGGGACGCGGACATAGCTGCCGCGGCCGACCCGCGCCTCGACCAGGCCACGCCGCTGCGCCTCGGTATAGCCACGCGCGACGGTGGTGAAGTCGAGGCCCAGCCGCTGCGCCAGCAGCCGCTGCGGCGGCAGCCGGTCGCCGGCGGAGAGGCGGCCGGCCGCGAGATCGGCGGCGATGGCATCGGCGATGGCGAGGTAACGCGGCAGGCCGGTGGTGTTCAGGTCCGGCGCCCAGTCATTCCGACGCTCCGCCCCGGCAATGATGCGATCCATCTTCATCGGCCGAAGGTGCCGTAGCGATGCCGCCGCCGGCAAGCGCGCCGGCGGCCGACGATCAATCGGCGACCAGCCGGTAGCCGCGCCCTGCCTTCTGCAGCCGCCCGGTCGAAGGCTCCGGGAAATGCGCGGTGCAGAGCAGCGCCCGGGTCTCGCAATGGCAGTCGAGGAAGCGGCGCCGGGTCGCCACCGTCTGCACCGGGTCGCTGTCCACCCGCATGGTCAGCTCCGGATGGCGAAGCTGCAGCGGCGAATGGATCAGGTCGCCGCTCAGCACCGCGTCCGGCACCGTGCCGCGCCCGACTTCCAGCGCCATGTGATGCGGCGTATGGCCCGGCGTCGGCGTCAGGCGCAGGTGATCGCCAAGCTGATGATCGTCGGCCACCAGCTCGGCTTGGCCGGCTTCCAGGATCGGCAGCACGCTGTCGGCGAAGACGGGCGAAGCGTCCTTCGCGTGCAGGGCCTGCCAATGCTCGGTCTCGCCCTTCGAGAAGACGTAGCGCGCCTTCGGGAAGGTCGGCACCCAGCGGCCATTCTCCAGCCGCGTGTTCCAGCCGACATGGTCGACATGCAGATGGGTGCAGAGGACGTAGTCGATATCCTCCACCCGGAACCCCGCCTTGGCCAGGTTGCGCGGCCAGGTGTCATCCTCCCGCATGTTCCAGAACGGCCGGGTCGGGCGCTGCTTGTGATTGCCGACGCAGGTGTCGACCAGCACGGTGTGATGCGGGGTCTGCACGATGTAGGACTGGATGGGCAGGTTCAGCAGCCCGGTCGCGGCGTCCAGCCATTCGTCCGGATGCGCGGCCGCATCCGCCGCCATCAGCTCCGGCGTCAGGTTGGGGAAGAAGGCGAGCGGATCGAAGATCGGTGCGGTCTGTTCGACGATGCGATGCAGGGTCACGTCGCCGAGGGCAATGCGCGTGCTCATGCCGCCAGCAGCCCGGCCAGGCGCGGTGCGCGGTCGAGCGTGGCGAGCCGGTCGAAGACCGCCCCGGCATCGATCGGCGCGGCGCCGGCGCAGTCGAGGAATTTCTCCCGCAACTCGGGCAATGCCAATGGATCCTTGGCATTGCCGTGCGGGAAGCGGATCTCCCCGGAATCCAGCTCGCGGCCGGCGGTGGTGCGGATGCGGACGCGGTCGGTGAAAGCGAAGATCGGCTCCACCGGGCATTGCGTATCGACGGTGCCGATCCGCAGCTTGTCGAACTGCGCCTGCACCTCCGGCCGCGCCACGAAGCCGTCGGTGAGCTCGGCCAGGCCGACGCGGCCCGCGACCAGCGCCGCGGCCATGGCGAATTCCAGGCTGAACTTCGCCTCCAGCCCGGTGCCGGGACGGTGGTTGCGCAGCATGGAGGCCTGGGTGGCACCGACCGTCACCTGGATCTCCGCCACATCCTCGGGCCGCAGATTCTCGCGCGCGGTCAGCGCCAGCATGCCGTCGATGGCGCGATGCGTCGCGTAGCACATCGGGTAGCGCTTGATGGACAGCCCGGCATCGAGGATGCGGAGCGTCCGCCCGAGCGTCGCGGGGCTGCCGCGATCCGCGCGCCCGGCGGGCGACAGCGCGCCGAGGAAGCCCGCATGGTGTTCCAGCGCGTCCGCTGAGGCGGTGAAGCCGCGCGCCGCGAGCCGCACGGCTTCCACCGCCGCGGCCGCCGCGCGGCCGGCATGGAAGGGCTTGGTCATGCTGCCGAAATTGGACACCAGGCCGCTCGCCATGCTGCCGGCCAGCGCCACCGCGTGGCTGGCGCGCGTGGCGTCCAGCCCGTGCAGATGCGCGAGCGCCGCGGCAGCGCCCACGGTGCCGAAGGTCCCGGTCGGGTGCCAGCCCTTGCGGTGATGCGGATCCGGCTCGCGGAAGATCAGCTCGCCCCAGACCTCGTAGCCGACGAGATAGGCGCGGATCGCGGTGGCGCCATCGATGCCGAGGCGCTCGCCTTCCGCCAGGATCGCCGGCACCAGCACGGTCGAGGGATGGCCGCCGATCGCCACGTCGTCATAGTCGAGCGCATGCGCGGCGGTGCCGTTGATCAGCGCCGCATCCGCGCTGTAGGCCCGGTCCGGGCCGAGCAGCACGGTCGCTTCCTCGGCGGTGCTGCGGCGTTCCGCGAGCTGCGCGCGGATCAGGCGCACGCCCGGCTCCTCCCGCCCGGCGATCATGGTGCCGATGGTGTCGATGAAGCCGGAGCGGATGACCGCCGCCGCGGCCTCCGGCACGGCGATGTCGCGCGACGCGACATAGGCGGCGATCTGCTGCGTGAGGCTCATGGGATGCTCCTCAATAGCTGCGCGGCATGCCGAGGACATGCTCGCCGGTGAAGGACAGGATCATGTTGGTCGAGATCGGCGCGATCTGGGTCAGCCGGGTCTCGCGCCATTTGCGCTCCACGTCGTATTCGCGGGCATAGCCGAAGCCACCATGGGTCTGCAGGCAGATCTCGGCTGCCGCCCAGGCCGCCTCGCTCGCCAGCAGCTTCGCCCAATTGGCCTCGGGACCGCAGGGCTCGCCGGCATCGAACAGCGCCGCCGCCTTGCGCACCATCAGGTCGGCGGCCTCGGTCTGCACATGGGCGCGGGCGATCGGGAACTGGATCGCCTGGTTCTGGCCGATCGGGCGGTCGAAGACGACGCGCGACTTCGCGTAGTCGGTCGCGGTGCGCACGAACCAGCGCGCATCGCCGATGGCTTCCGAGGCGACCAGGATCCGCTCCGCGTTCATGCCGTCCAGGATGTAGCGGAAGCCCCTGCCCTCCTGCCCGATCAGGCTGTCGGCGGGGATGCGGAGGTTGTCGAAGAAGACCTCCGTCGTGTTGTGGTTGATCATCGCCTTGAGCGGCCGGATCTCGAGCCCGTTGCCGCGCGCCTCGCGGATGTCGATCAGGAAGACCGAGAGCCCCTCGGTCTTCTTCGTCACCTGATCGAGCGGCGTGGTGCGGGCCAGCAGCAGCATCAGGTCGGAATGCAGCGCCCGGCTGGTCCAGACTTTCTGGCCGTTGACGACATAGCCATCGCCGTCGCGCACCGCGCGGGTCTTGAGCTTGGTGGTGTCGGTGCCGCTGGTCGGCTCGGTCACGCCGAAGGCCTGCAGGCGCAGCGTGCCGCGGGCGATCTCCGGCAGGTAGCGGCGCTTCTGCGCGTCCGACCCGTGCCGCAGAAGGGTGCCCATGATGTACATCTGGGCGTGGCAGGCACCGGCATTGCAGCCGCTGGCGTGGATCTCCTCGAGGATCACGGTCGCGGCGCGGATCGGCAGGCCGGCGCCGCCATATTCCTCGGGGATCAGCGCGCCGAGGAAGCCGCTCTCGGTCAGCGCCTGCACGAACTCGGTCGGATAGGCTTCCCGCGCTTCCAGATCCCGCCAATAGGCGCCGGGAAAGCCCGCGCAGATGCGGCGGACGCTGTCGCGGATCTCGGGGTGGTCGGTCATGGCTCAGCGGCCCTTGAAGTCGGGCTTGCGCTTCTCGTTGAAGCTGCGCACGCCCTCCAGCCGGTCCTCGGTGCCGACCAGCCGGTTATAGGCCTCGATCTCGAAGCGGAAGCCGGTGCGGAGATCCATCTGGCCGCCATAATGAATCGATTTCTTGGCCTGCCTGACGGAAAGCGGCGCATTGCCGGCGATCGCCTCCGCGGTGTCGAGGGCGGCGGCCATCAGCTCGCCGGGCTCGCAGACACGGTTGAGGATGCCCCAGTCCGCCGCCTGTTCGGCCGAGAAGGGCTTGCCGGTCAGGATGATCTCCTTGGCGCGGCGCTCACCCACCGCGCGCGGCAGGTTCTGGGTGCCGCCGGCGCCCGGCATGATGCCGATCGTCACCTCGGTCAGCGCGAAGCGCGCGGCGCTGCTGCCATAGGCGAAGTCGCAGGCGAGCACCATTTCCAGGCCGCCGGCATAGGCATGGCCGTTCACCGCCGCGATCACGGGGATCGGGCAATCCATCAGCGCCCAATAGGCACGCTCGAAGATCTCGTGCTGGCGCTGCCAGGCCGCATCGGTCATGCCGTTGCGTTCCTTGAGGTCGCCGCCGGCGCAGAAGATACGGTCGCCGGCGCCGGTCAGGATGATGGCGCGCACATCGCGCGCATCCTCGGTCAGCGCCGTCCAGCAGGCGAGCAGGTCGCGGCCCATCTGGGTGTTGAGCGAATTGGCCGCCGCGGGGCGGTTGAGCCGCACCACCAGCACGCGGGGCGATGCGCGCTCCAGCGCGAGTGTCTCGTAGGATGGATCGGTCATCGGCTCCCTCGCGGCGTGCCGGCGGCCACGCCCGTGTTTCTTCTTCAAGGACGGGTTCCATAGAAGCCCTGGCCCCGCGACGCGTCAACGCGGCGCGGATTGACCGTGTGCTGGGCGGCGCCATAGCGTGACCGTCATGCAAGACGGCATCGCCTGGTCCTCCGATCTCCTCGCGCTCGCGCGCCGCTTCGGTGCAGGTATCGCCGTCACCGATGGCGTGGCGTCGATCAGCTTCCGCGCCCTGGCGGCACGCGCGCATGCGCTGGCCCACCGCCTGCTGGCCGATGGCGCGCAGCCCGGCGATCCGGTCGCGAGCCTGGTCGCCAATGGTCCGGAAGCGGTGGTGGCCAGCTACGCCATCACCATCGCCGGCCTCTGCGAGGTGCCGCTCAACGTCGCTTCGACCGATGCCGAGCTCGGCTGGTTCGCGGAGCTGGTCCGCTTCCGCCGCATCGTGGCGCCGGAGGCGTCGCATGCCCGGCTGACCGGCCTGGGGCTGGAGCCGGTCGCGATCGGCGACGCTGCGGACGCATTGCCGGCGCAGCCGCTGCCGCCGGCGCCGGCCGCGGCCTGGGGGCGGATCAACTTCACCTCCGGCACCACCGGCCGGCCCAAGGCGATCGTGCACAGCCATGGCGGCCGCTGGACCGCGCATCTGCTGCTGCGCGCGACACTGCCCTTCCCGCCGGCCCCCGGCGAGCGGGTGCTGCTGATGACCCCCTTCCCGCACGGCTCTTCCCTCATCACCTATGCCTGGCTGGAGACGGGCGGCGAGGTGGTGCTGATGCCCGGCATCCAGGAAGCGCGGATCGCGCCGCTGCTCGCCGCCGGCACCCTGCCGGCAATCTTCGCGCCGCCGACCGTGCTGGCGAAGCTGCTCAGCCTGTTCCCGGATCGCCGCTTCGACGGCGTGCGGGTGATCTTCTGCGGTACCCAGGCGCTGACGCCGGACCTGCATGCCCGCGCGGCCGCCGCCTTCGGCCCGGTGGTGCGCGTGACCTACGGCATGAGCGAATGCTTCAACCCGATCACCGTGCTGTCGCCGGCCGAGACCGCGCGCGCCATGGCGGCGACCGATGGCAGCTCCGGCGCCTGCGTCGGCTGGGCCGGGCCGGGTGTCGAGATCGGCATCGATGCCGAGACCACCGAGATCTCGCTCCGGGCCCGGCAGCTCTATGCCGGCATCATCGGGCCGGACGGTTTCCGCGCCCGTCCGCCCGGCGGCTGGCACCGCACCGGCGATCTCGGCCGGCTCGACGATGAAGGCCGGCTCTGGCTGATGGGCCGCGCCGCCGACGTCATCAAGACCGGCGGCTACCGCGTGCACCCGGCCGAGGTCGAGACAGTGCTGGAACCCGCGGCACAGGGCCGCGCGCTGTCCGTGCTCGGCCTGCCCTCCGATTACTGGGGCGAGATCATCTGCTGTGTGACGGAGGCTGCGCCGGAGGGCTGGATCGCGGAGGCGGCGACGCTGGCCGAGCAACTCGCGAAGTACAAGCGCCCGCGCTTCCACCTGACGCTGCCGGACCTGCCGCGCAACGCCCAGGGCAAGCTGGTGCGCGCGCGGCTGCGGGAGGCGATCCTGGCGGCTTTTGTGCTGGAGGACGGGCCGCGGCCGCGGCTCATCCCCCGTGCGGCAGCTGACTGAGAGTCAACGCCCCAACTCAGTTGTTCAAGCGGATATTCGCCGTCTGGATGATGCGGCGGAAATTCTCGGTCTGGCCGCGCAGATAGGCGGCGAAGGCTTCTCCGGTCCGGATGTCGGGCTCGATGCCGATGCCGGACAGCCGCTGCTTCGCGTCATCGGTGTTCATCGCCCGCGTGATCGCCTGCTCCAGCGTGGTCAGGATCGGCCGCGGCGTGCCGGCCGGCGCGATCACGCCGACCCAGGCGCCGACATCGAAGCCCGGCACATCCATCGCCTGGGCGATGGCCGGGATACCCGACGCCAGCACGCTGCCACGTGACAGCGAGACGCCATAGGCGCGGAGCGAGCCCGGACGGAACAGCGGCTGCGTCGCCGCCAGCGTCTCGATGCTGTAGGTCACCTGGCCCGCGATCACGGCGGTCAGCGACGGCGCGCTGCCCTGGAAGGGGATGTGCTCCGCCTGCAGCCCGAGCGCGTTGTTGAACCATTCGATGATCAGGTGCGCGGTCGCGCCGGTCCCGGAAGAACCAAAGGTGTAGAAGCCCGGCCGCGCCCGGATGGCGGCGACGAATTCCTGGATATTGGTCGCCGGGAAGGCCGGGTTGGACACCAGCACATAGGGCGACAGGCCCGCCATCGCCACCGGGGCGAAATCGCGCTCCGTGTCATAGGGCGTGCGCTGCAGCAGCGGGTTGATGGTGTAGGGGCCGGCCGACCCGGCCAGCAGGGTGTAGCCATCGGGGGCCGCGCGCGCGACGGCCTCGGTACCGATCATGCCGCCGGCGCCGGCGCGATTCTCCGCCACCACCGGCTGGCCGAGCACTTCCGACAGCTTCTGGGCGATCAGGCGGCCGGCCAGATCCGTCGCCTGGCCCGGAGGCCAGGGCACGATCATGCGAATGGGCCGGTTGGGATAGGTCTGAGCAGTGGCGAGCCCGGCGCTGAAACCCAGCGCGGCCACGGCCAGCAGCAATACGCGACGGAACATCCGTTACCTCCGGTGCGTCCCGCGCGAAAAAGCGCGCGCGGTTGCTCCGGCGGCGTCACGGGATCGTGCGGGGCAGGCTATCCTGCCGCCGCATGTCCCTCAAGCTGTCCGCTCAGTAAGGCTTGTAGGCGACCGCCGGGGGCGGCGCGTAATAGGCGGCCGGCGGCGGCGCGTAGACGACGCGCGGCGGCGGGGCATAGACCACCGGCGGCGGCGCATAGACAACGGCCGGCGGGGCGGCCAGGGCGCCGCCGACGATCGCGCCGAGCGCGAGGCCGCCGATGACACCGGCAGCGACGCCACCGCCACCCCAGTGGCCGTGGCCGCCGTAATAGCCCCGGCGCCAATAGCCAGCCTCGGCGGGCGCCGCGATGGCGGCGGTGCCGAGAAGGGCGGCGCCTGCGATCAGGCCAAAGCGTTGCGAGCGGGTCATTGATGCAATCTCCATGCTGAAGCAGCAATCATCAGCGAGCCTGAGATTCGACGTTCGTCGTGGCAAATTCAAGGCGTTTCAGGGCCGAAGCCGCTGAACATAGTGTATCACACGCGGATGTGTTCCGACATCGATACGATACCTCACCCCCGGGTTTCGCGCCAGGCCGGTGACGCTATCCTGGGTTTCACACGCCCGGGAGAATCCGTCATGCCCACGCGCCGCGCAATCGGCCTCGCTCTGCCTGCCTTCATCGCGGCGCGCGCCGCCCGGGCCGAAACCGCCTTCCCCGACCGCCCGGTCCGCGTCGTGGTGGGCTTCACCGCCGGCGGCGGCACCGATGGCGCGATGCGCGCGGTGGCGCCGCGCTGGGGCGAATTGCTCGGCCAGACCGTGATCGTCGACAACCGCGCCGGCGCCGGCGGCAATATCGCGACCGAATCGGTGGTCCGGGCGCCCGCCGACGGGCTGACCCTGCTGCTCGGCACCATCGGGCCGATGGTGGTGAACCCGGTCGCCGGCTCCCTCAGCTTCGATCCCATGGCGGACCTGACCCCGGTCGCGCCGCTGGTGTTCCAGATCGGCATCCTGGTGGTACCGGCGGCCAGCCCCTGGCGTGACGTGGGCGCGCTGCTCGCCGAGGCGCGGCGGCGGCCGGGATCGCTCAACTGGGGCTATTCGGGCATCGGCACCTCCGGCCACCTGGCCGCGCTGCTGATGGACAAGCTGGCGGGCATCCAGACGGTCGGCGTGGCCTATCGCGGCGGCGGGCCGCTGATGACCGATCTGGTCGCCGGGCGGCTGGACTACGCATTCTCCACCGCGCCGCCGGCGATGCCGCAGATCGAGGCCGGTCGCCTGCGCGCCCTCGCGGTCCCCGCGACCCGGCGCGCGCCCTTCCTGCCGGATACGCCGACGGTGGAAGAAGCCGGGCTGCCCGGCTTCGACGTGGGCAATGTCTACGGCATCCTGGCCCCGCGCGGCACGCCGCCGGCCGCGATCGGGCGCCTGGCCGCGACCCTGCGCGAGGCGCTGGGTCATGACGGCACCATCGCCGCGCTCCGCCGCCAGGGGCTGGAGCCGGCACCGGGTGGGCCGGAGGAGTATGCCGCCACTCTCCGCGCCGACCAGGAACGCTTCGTACCCCTGGTGCGCGATGCGGGAATCAGGGTGGAGTGATGCCGGCGCCGCGATGGGCCCGCCAGGCGACGGCGGCGCCCGCCAGCGGCAGCGCCGCCAGCAGGGCGAAGGCGCCGGCATAGGAGCCGACGCCGGCGAAGATCGCCGCGAACAGCGTCGGCCCCGTCACCACGCCCGCGAAGGTCACCGACAGCACCGCCCCGGTGGCGTAGCCGGACCCGCCCGGCGGCGCGAGGCGGGACGCTTCCGCCAGCATCACCCCGTTCCAGCCGGCGGCGCAGAGCCCGAGCAGGCACAGCAGCGGTGCCAGCGCCGCCGCCGGCCAATGGATCGCCAGCGGCAGCGGCAGGCACGCCGCCGCGCTCATCAGCCCGAGCCCGGTCAGCACCAGCATCCCCGACCGCGTGCGGTCCGCCGTCCAGGCCCAGAGGATGCGCCCCAGCGCGCCCGAGATCTGCAGCGCCGCCGCCAGGGCCCCGGCGGCGACCGGGCTCCAGCGGAATTCCTCCACCAGCATCGTCACCGCATAGGCGCCGATCGAAAGCTGCGCCGCCGAATAGAGCGCCCCGATCACCGCGACCGAGAACAGCGCCGGCCGTGCCCGCAGCAGCCCGATGCCGCCGCCGGCCCCGCGCAGCGGGGCCGACCGGTCCCGCCCCAGATCCCAATGCGGCCGGAAGACCTGCAACACCAGCGCCGCCAGGGCCAGCACCGCCGCGATCGCCAGCGCCGCCCCCCGCCAACCGGTCACCAGTGCCAGTCCGGGCAGGGTCAGCCCGGCCAGCGCGGCGCCGAGCGGCACCCCCATCTGCTTCACGCCATAGACCAGGTTGCGCCGCCCGGGCGGCGTCATCCGGCTCAGCACCATGGACGCCGCGGGATTGGTCAGGCCGTAGCCGGCCCCGATCAGCACCGATCCCAAGATGGCGCCCGGCAGCCCGCCCAGCGCGATCAGCAGGCAGCCGGCCGATCCGGCACCGACCGCCACCTGGCTGCCGCGTGCCGGGCCCCAGCGGCCGATGACGCCGCCGGCGATCGAGGACACCAGGGCCGCGGCGACATAGATCGCGGCCACCTGATGCCCGATCCAATGCGGCTCCACGCCCAGGTCGCGCAAGGCGAAGGGCGCCAGCACCGGCAGGACGAAGACCGCGAAAGTGGCCAGACCCTGCGCGCTGGTGGTCGTCACCAGGGCCGGCGCCAGGCCCGAAGCGGTCCAGCCCATAGGTATCCCCTCCAAGGCGGTATCGTCATTTGCATGCGAACCCGAAACGTCCCTAGTCTCGCAGCCGCCGGGTTGGAGATAAGCGATGCGCCGTCTTCTGCTGACCGCCGGCCTGGTTCTGCTGACCACCGGCGCCGCCCACGCCATGTGTCCCCCGCCCCCGGGCCTGCCGATCCAGGCCTGGTACGCGCAGTGCGAGCCCGTCGTGCAGGCGATGTACGCGCAGGGCTATGGCCGGGGCGCGCCCTACCCGAATTTCGTGCAGGCGCTCTATGCCGAATACGCCCAGGCGGGCGCCGCGCACGGCATGCCGCCGACGGCGAACAACACCTGCGTCGTTGGCGCCACGATGTGCTTCTCGGGCTGGCTGCGCACCTGCCAGCAGTTTTTCTACGGCACACAATGGATCACGGGCGCGCAGCGCTGCTGAACAGCGCCGCGCGCCCGCGGTTTCAGCGCGTCAGAGGCCGGCCTGGCTGACGAACTTGGTGTTCAGGTAGGCCTCGATCGCCTCGGTGCCGCCCTCGCTGCCATAGCCGCTGTCCTTGATGCCGCCGAAGGGCACTTCCGGCAGCGCGAGGCCGAGGTGATTGATGGTCATCATCCCGCTTTCGACCTTGGCCGCGATCGCGTTCGCGGTCTTGGCCGAGCGGGTGAAGGCGTAGGAAGCGAGGCCATAGGGCAGCCGGTTCGCCTCTTCCACCACCTCGTCGAAATCCTTGAACGGCGAGATCATGGCGACCGGGCCGAAGGGCTCCTCGTTCATGATGCGCGCGGTCTTCGGCACGCCGGTGATGACGGTCGGCTGGTAGAAATAGCCCTTGTTGCCGATGCGCTCGCCACCGGTGTGGACCTGGGCGCCGTTCTTGCGCGCGTCGGCGACCAGGGTGTCCACCGCCGGGATGCGGCGGTCATGGGCGAGCGGGCCCATCTGGGTGCCCTCGTCGGAGCCGGCGCCGACCTTGATGGCCTGGGCCGCGGCGACGAATTTCTGCACGAACGGCTCATAGAGCGCTTCCTGCACCAGGAAGCGGGTCGGGCTGACGCAGACCTGGCCGGCATTGCGGAACTTGGCGCTCGCGAGGGTGCGCGCCGCGAGGTCGAGATCGGCATCGTCGAAGACGATCGCCGGCGCATGGCCGCCGAGTTCCATCGTCGCGCGCTTCATGTGCTTGCCGGCGAGCGCCGCCAGCAGCTTGCCGACCGGGGTGGAGCCGGTGAAGGTCACCTTCTTGATGGTCGGATGCGCGATCAGATATTCGCTGATCTCGGCCGGCACACCGTAGACGAGCCCGATCACGCCCTTCGGCACACCGGCATCGATGAAGGCCTGGATCAGCGCCGCCGGGGAAGCCGGGGTCTCTTCCGGCGCCTTGACGATGATCGAGCAGCCGGTGGCCAGCGCCGCGGAGAGCTTGCGCACCACCTGGTTGATCGGGAAGTTCCAGGGCGTGAAGGCGGCGACGGGGCCGATCGGCTCCTTCACGACGAGCTGGTAGACGCCCTCGGCGCGGGCCGGGATGACGCGGCCATAGGCGCGGCGGGCTTCCTCGGCGAACCAGTCGATGATGTCGGCGCCGGCGAGGATTTCCATCTTCGCCTCGGGAAGCGGCTTGCCCTGCTCCAGGGTCATCAGCTTCGCGATCTCATCGGCGCGCGCGCGGAAGATATCGGCCGCCTTACGCATCAGCTTGGAACGCTCGAAGGCGGACACCTTGCGCCAGATGGCGAAGCCGGCCTCGGTCGCTTCGAGCGCTTCGTCGAGATCGTCGGTGCTGGCATGGGCGACCTGGCCGATGACTTCCTCGGTGGCCGGGTTCAGGACCGGGATGGTGCGGCCGGAACGAGCCTGGCGCCACTCGCCGGCGATATGCAGCAGGGTATCGGGATACATGCGCATCTCCTCCTGGCCGCTTCGCGCGGCCCTCTCGGGGGAAAGTCCTAGAAGTCCGCGGGCGGTCCGTCCACCCGGGGCCGGCCCGAAGTCGTCAGACCTCAGCCTTCTCAACCACCGGCTCCGGCGCCGCCACGGTCGCGGCGCGGGCTTCGGCCGCCTGTTCCCGCGCCAGCCGCGCCGCCCGGTGGCGGGCCAGCACGAAGCGCAGCACGAAGAACAGGAAGATCGCCAGGCCGATGCCGCCGATGCCGTAGACGAGTTGCTGCGGGGTGAAGAGGCCGGCGACGAACCAGCCGACCCAGACGAAGGTCGTGGCCCAGATGCCGGCGGCGAAGAAGTTCAGGAAGGCGAAGCGCTTGTGGTTCATCCCGGCGATGCCGCAGGCGGCCGAGGCGACGTTGCGGATGCCATAGGCGAAGCGGAAGGTCAGCACGAACAGCGCGCCGTAGCGTTCCAGGAAGCTGGTGGCGACGGCGACGCGCTTCTCCGCCCCCGGAATGCGCTTCAGCGCCCTGGCGCCATAGCGGCGGCCGAGGAAGAACCAGGTCTGGTCGCCGAGATAGGATCCGACCCAGACCGCGAACATCAGGATCCAGGGATCCACGACGCCCGTGTGCTTGCCTGCCGCGGCGGCGAAAAGCACGAATGTCTCGCCTTCGAAGAAGGCCCAGGCGGCGGCCACCAGATAGGCAAGCGCGCCGTATTCGGCCCAGAATTCGGCCATGTGGACCTGGTAGCCTCCTGCTTATTGCGGCGCCGTGGGAACCGCCCCGGATGGGGCGCATTTCGCACAGACAGCGGGGGGTGGCGCAAGCCCGATCAGCATCGCCAGGCTTATCCCCCGAAACTGGGGATGGGGCTGTGGATGAAACCCGCATATCCGCGCCGAACCCAGCAGGGAGGCCGCGCACATCAACAGCCTTGCACGCCCTGTCGCGCTGCGCTAAGCGCGCCGCCCTTCAGCCCTGGCCAGCGCGCGTGGCGACGCGGGTTTTCCGCTGCTGGCGCAGCACATCCTCGATCCAGCCATTCAGCCGCTGCGTCTCCGCCTCGGCTTCCGCGCCCTCGGCGAAAGCGTCGGGAAAGCGCTGCGCCATCCAGCGCCAGGCGACTAGGCGGCGATTCACCTTTTCGCCCCGCTCCAGCTCCTCCGGCCGCGCGCGATCGGGCGGCGGCAGACGGCCGGCCTCGGGCGGGCGCACGCCGCGCCCGGCGCCATGCTCCACCGCCCAACGGCCGAGCCGTGCCACGCCGTTGTCGCGCAGATCGATGGGACACAGCGCATAGGTCCAGCGATCCTGCAGCGTGAGCCCTGCCACGCCATCCACCACCCCCGCGATCGCCATATGCGCCGCGAGGTCGGCCAGGCGGTAATTCGGATCGTCCTTGCGCAGCACCGCGCGCTTGATCCGCGCCAGCACGCCGAACAGGCTGTCGGAGCCGATCTCCGCCGCGACCGCGGCGATGATATCGGCATCCGGCTGCACCAGCGGGCGGGTCTCGTCCGGCGTCTCGGGCGACGCCTCCAGCAGCCGCTTGACCACCTCCGGCGCGCCGGCGCCGGCCAGCACCGCGACCACTCCTTCCTCGTGCAGGCCATAGCGCCCGGCACGGCCGCCGATCTGCTTGATCTCCTGCACCGAGAGGTCGCGGCGCTGCTCGCCGTCGAATTTGCGCAAGGTCGAGAAGACGATGCGACGGATATTGAGGTTCAGCCCCATGCCGATCGCATCGGTCGCGACCAGGATCTCGGCGTCGCCACCGTTGAACCGCGCCGCTTCCGCCCGCCGCACCTCCGGGCTCAGCGCGCCATAGACCACGGCGACGCGACGGCCGCGGCGGATCAGCTCCGCCCGCAGGTCCAGCACGTCGCGGCGGGAGAAGGCGATCAGCGCATCGCCGGCGCGAAGCTCACCGAGCGGCACCGGGGCGCGGGCGGCGATCAGCGGCCCCTTGCGCTCCAGCACCACCTCCTCGATCCCGTCGCCGCAGAGCCTGGCGATGCGCCGCACCATGGCGGCGCCTTCCGGCGCGCCGAGCACGAAGACATCCCGCGCCGGCGCCCCCATGATCGCGGCGGTCCAGGCGGCGCCGCGGTCGCGGTCGTGCAGCATCTGCGCCTCATCGATCAGCGCGACATCGACCGGGTTGCGGAAGGGGCACATCTCGACCGTCGCCGCGACGTGGCGGCTGCCGGGGACGAGCATCCGCTCCTCCCCCGTCGTCAGCGATGCGGCGACGCCGCGCGCGCCCAGCGCTTCCCGGAACTCATGCGCCAGCAGGCGCAGCGGCGCCAGCGCCAGCCCGCTCTCCGCCTGCGCCAGCCGGTTCAGCGCCAGGTAGGACTTGCCGCTGTTGGTCGGGCCGGTCACCAGGGTGATGCGGCGGATCAGCGCCCGCGCGGTCGCGAAATGCGCGGCGTAGCGATCGAGCGCCGCGACCCGGGCGACCGCGGCATTGCCCGACTTGCCGCGCGCCACGGCCGGGGCGGCCGGCTTCTCCTCCCGCACCCGCCAATCCGCGACCTGGGCGCGGAGCGGCGCGAGTTCCACCGGGTCGAATTCCCAGCGCTCGCCGGCCTTGCCGGGGATGCGGCGGGCCACCGGGATCAGCCCGGCGGCGATCCAGCGCAGCGCTTCCTTGGCGGTGCAGCCCAGCAATTCCGGCACCGGCTGGAAGGGCACCAGGCTGCGTTCCCATTCGCGCAGCCGCTTCACCTCGGCGCGGCGGGCCTCCCGCGCCGCGATCTCGGCGCTGCGGCGCTCCGCCCGCCGGGCTTCCTCGGTATCGCGGACGGCTTCGGCGAAGCCCTCGGGGTCCGGATGGCCATGCGCCTGCGCGGCGGCCAGCGCCAGCGCCGCCATGCGCGGCGGGGTCAGCAGACCGCCGCCGCCATCGGCGATCTCGGCCGCGATCACTTCGAGCGTGGCGTCCGGCGTGCGGCCCGCGTCGCGCAGCCGGACCGCGATGGCGGCTTCCAGCGCGGCTTCCAGCAGCGAATCCTCGGCCTCCAGGCTGTCGACGCTCTCGGCCGCCGCCCGCAGCTCCTCGCGCCGCGCCCAGGCAATGCCGCCACGGCTGGCGATGTCGGCCAGCCTGGCGACATAGCCGCGCCGTCGCAGATCCAGCAGCGCGGCGCGCACCGCGCCGGTATCGGCCGGCAGCTTGCGCGCCACGGCGCGCACCAGCGCCGACATCTCCTTGGCGGTCACGGCAAGGCCGGAGGCGAGGATCGCCGCCTCGGCGGGATTCGATACGGTATCGTTCAGCCTTCTATCTCCTCGCGCAGCATTTCCAGCCGCAGCCATTCCTCTTCCGACGCCGCCAGCTCGGTCTCCCGCGCCGAGAGGCCGGCCGAGAAGCGGTCGAAGCCGGCCCGGTCGCGGGTAAAGAGCGCCGGATCGGCCAGCTTGTCGCGCAGCAGCGCGATTTCCGCGTTCAACTTCTCCATCCGTCCCGGCAGGCTCTCCAGCGCGTGCTTCTCCTTGAAGGAGAGCCGGCGCGCCGCCGCGGCCGCCGGGGCGGCCACCGATCGCGGCGCGGCGACGGGGCGTGCCGCCGCCGCCTCGGCCGCCCGGGCCCGCACGCCATGGCCGCGCTGCGCCACCATGTCGGAATAGCCGCCGGCGTAGTCCTGCCAGCGCCCCTCCCCCTCGAAGGCGATCACCCCGGTCACGGTGCGGTCCAGGAAGTCGCGATCATGGCTGACCACCAGCACGGTGCCGCCATACTCCGCGATCAGCTCCTGCAGCAGATCCAGCGTCTCGAGGTCGAGGTCGTTGGTCGGTTCGTCCAGCACCAGCAGGTTGGACGGGCGCGCGAAGGCCCGCGCCAGCATCAGCCGCCCGCGCTCGCCCCCCGACAGCGCCGAGACCGCGGTCCGCCCCTGCTCCGGCAGGAACAGGAAGTCCTTCATATAGCCGACCACATGCCGCGGCTGGCCGTTCACATGCACCATGTCGCCGCGGCCTTCGGTCAGCGCCTCGGCCAGTGACGTCGCCGGCGGCAGCGCTTCCCGCTTCTGGTCGAGCGTCACCATCTCGATGCCCGTGCCGCGCCGGATGCTGCCCTCATCGGGCTCCAGCTCCCCGGTGAGCAGCTTCAGCAGCGTCGTCTTGCCGGCGCCGTTCGGGCCGACGATGCCGATGCGGTCGCCCCGCATCACCCGGGTGTCCAGGTCCCGGATGATGACGCGGTCGCCGAAGCGCTTCTCCACGCCCTCGGCCAGCGCCACCAGGCTGCCGGAGCCATCCGCCTCCGCCGCCGCCATGCGCATGCTGCCCTGCGGCCCGACCCGGTCGCGCTTCTTCTGACGGAGCGTATGCAGATCGGCCAGACGCTTCACATTGCGCTTGCGCCGGGCGGTGACGCCGTAGCGCAGCCAATGCTCCTCCCGCACGATCTGGCGGGCGAGCTTGTGCGCTTCCTGCTCCTCCTGCTCCAGCACCTCGTCGCGCCAGGTCTCGAAATGCGCGAAGCCCCGCTCCAGCCGCCGCGTGGTACCGCGGTCGAGCCAGACCATGGCGCGCGACAGATCCTCCAGGAAGCGCCGATCGTGGCTGATCAGCACCAGCGCGCCGCGCTGCTGCTCGAGCTCTCCCTGCAGCCATTCGATCGCCGGCAGATCGAGATGGTTGGTCGGCTCGTCCAGCAGCAGGATGTCGGGCGACGGCGCCAGGGCCCGCGCCAGGGCCGCCCGCCGCGCCTCCCCGCCCGACAGCTGCGCCGGCGCTTCCTCCCCGGTCAGGCCGAGGCTCTGCATCAGGTAATCGGCGCGATAGGCGTCGTCGCCCGCGGTCAGCCCCGCCTCGACATAGGCGCGGACGCTGGCATGGCCGGCCAGGTCCGGCTCCTGCGGCAGGTAGCGCAGGGTGGCGCCGGGCTGCAGGAAGCGGGTGCCGCCATCCGGGTCGACCAGGCCGGCCGCGATCTTCAGCAGCGTCGACTTGCCGGACCCGTTGCGCCCGACCAGCGCCAGGCGCTCCCCGGGTGAGACCGAGAGCGAGGCGCCGGACAGCAGCACGGTGGTGCCGAAGGATTGGCGGATATCGGTGAGCAGGAGAAGCGGAGGGGCGGCCATGCGCCGGAAGGAAGGCAGCGGGCGCATTACGTCAAGGGCGGACCGCGGGGGAATGAATTCCCCCGCACCCCCTTCTTTCCCTTTTTCTACTTGGGCTGGGCAGCACGACCGCCGCGTCCGGTCCGACCGTGCAATCGATAAAAATAAAAGATGGGGGTCCGGGGGAATTCATTCCCCCGGTCCTATACCGTGAACTGCTCCGCAATGATCCGCTCCGACAGCCCGTGGTCCGGGTCGAAGAGCAGGGTCAGGGTGATGCTGCGGTCCTCCCGCACCTCCACCCGGCGCACGTCCCGCATCTCGGTATAGTCGGCGACCGCGGCGACCGGACGCTTCTCGGCTTCCAGGATCTCGAACACCACGGTGGCCTCGGAGGGCAGCAGCGCGCCCCGCCAACGCCGCGGGCGGAAGGCGGAGATCGGCGTCATCGGCAGCAGGTTGGCGCCGAGCGGGATGATCGGGCCATGCGCCGAGAGGTTGTAGGCGGTGCTGCCGGCGGGGGTGGAGACGATGATGCCGTCGCAGATCAGCTCCGGCAGCCGCAGCTTGCCGTCGACCAGGATGCGCAGCTTCGCCGCCTGCCGGGTCTCCCGCAGCAGGGAGACCTCGTTGATCGCCAGGGCCTCGGTCCGTCGACCGGCCTCGGAATCGGCAATCATGCGGAGCGGATGCAGGGCGGAGGCCTGGGCCGCGGCGATCCGGGTCGGCAGGTCGTCGTCCCGGTAATCGTTCATCATGAAGCCGACGCTGCCGCAATTCATGCCGTAGATGGGCACGTTGCGGCCGAGATGGCGGTGCTGCGTCTCCAGCATGAAGCCGTCGCCGCCGAGCGCCACCAGCACATCGGCCCGATCGGGCGGCAGGTCGCCATGCAGATTGACCAGGCGCTCCCGCGATTCCTGCGCCTGGTCGGTCGGCGCCGCCAGGAAGGAGAGCCTCACGCGAGGCGCCGGTGCTCGAGGACCGGCATGTCGCGGCGCACCCGCTCGGTCACCGCCGGTTCGATGCGCGCGGTCGCGAAGCCGATGCCGTCGCTGGCCTTGGCGACCACATGGCCCCAGGGATCGGCGATCAGGGAATGGCCGTAGACGCTGCGCTGGGCGCCGCGCTCCTCATACTGGCCCCAGCTCGCGGCGGCGATGACCCAGCACTGGGTCTCGATCGCGCGGGCACGCAGCAGCACCTCCCAATGGTCCTTGCCGGTCTGCAGGGTGAAGTTGGACGGCACCAGGATCGCCTCCGCCCCGGCGCGGCGCAGCGCCAGGTACTGTTCGGGAAAGCGCATGTCATAGCAGATGGTGCAACCGAAGGTGATGCCGTGGGCACTGAATGTCACCAGCTTGTCGCCGCCGCCGTAGAGCGCGCTCTCCCGGTAGCCGGTGCCGTCGGGCGCCGTGATGTCGAACAGGTGGATCTTCCGGTAGCGCGCGATCTCCGCCCCTACCGGATCGAAGACGACGGTGGTGTTGAACAGCTTCTCGCCGCCATCCTCGATGATGCTGCCGCCATGGACATGGATTTCGTGCCGCCGGGCGATGGCGCGCATCGCCTCATAGGCCGGCCCGCCCTCCCCGCCTGGTTCCGGCAGGATCTCGGCCGCCCGCATCCGGGCGTCCCGGCCGCCGCCGAGATTGGTCCAGGTCTCGGGCAGGGTGACGAGGTGCGGCCGGTCGGATTCGGCGGCGGCGGCGACCAGGCGCTCGGCGGTCGCGATATTGACCGCCTTGTCGCTGCCCTGGTTCATCTGGATGACGGAGACGCGCATGGCCGGTCCCTCTGGGGAGTGGTTCTGCGCGGGATCAAGGACGGGAAACGCGCCGGGAGGCAAGCCCGGGCCGGCCCGGAGCCTGGCCGGGATCAGCGGGCGTCGTGGAAAATGATGCCGAGGGTATGCCGCGTGCCGGACCGCAAGCGGCTCACCCCGTGGCGCAGATTGACCCGATAGCTGCCCTTGGTCCCCTGCACCGGGCGGTTGTGGACGGCGAAGGCCACGGCATCGCCCTGACGCAGCGGCACCACCTCCGCGCGGCTCTGCATGCGCGGTCGCTGTTCGGTCAGCACGAACTCGCCGCCGGTGAAATCCCGGCCCGGCTCCGACAGCAGGATCGCCACCTGGATCGGAAACGCCAGATCGCCATAGAGGTCCTGGTGCAGGCAGTTGAAGTCGCCCGGCCCATACTGCAGCAGCAGCGGCGTCGGCCGCGCCTGGCCACCCGCATGGCATTGCCGCAGGAACGCCGCATGCTCGGCCGGGTAGCGCTGCTCGATGCCCATCCGGCGGTTCCAGTCATTGGCGACGCCCGCCAGACGCGGGTAGAGCGCCGTCCGCAGCCCGCCGACCAGCTCTGGCAAGGGGTACCTGAAGTAGCGGTACTCCCCCTTCCCGAAGCCGTGCCGGGCCATGTGCACATGGCTGCGGAAATGCTCCTCCTCGGGATAGAGCGTCGCGATCCGCCGGCATTCCTCCGGGGTCAGCAGCGTCTCCATCACCGCGCAGCCGAAGCTGCTCAGCTCCTCGGACAGGTGCTGCCAATCATACCGGGCGACCCTCGCCTCCGCGGCTGCGATCGCCGGCGGATGGCTTGTCTCAGCGTGCTGGCCCATGCCTCGGCACTCCATTTCCTACTGTCAAACCGCGGCATCCAGGGCGCGCGGGGGAAGATCGGGCGCGGCTTTCCGGTCACGGGGAATCCGCCAGAGGTACCAGGACGCCACCGTCCGGTGCGGCGCCCAGGTCTTCGCGATGTCGCGCAATTCCTTCGGCTTCGGCGCCTCGGGCAGGGATTTGAGGACGCGATAGCCTTCCCGCACGCCGAAATCATCGGCCGGCAGGACGTCCATCCGTTCCAGCGAGTACATCAGCAGCATCTCGACGGTCCAACGGCCGATGCCCCGGATGGCAACGAGGCGCGCGATCAGATCCTCATCGGTCATCGCCGCCGCCGCCGCGCGCGCCGGGACCACGCCGGAGCTGGCGCCCGCCGCGATCGCCTGGATGGTGGCGGTTTTCGACGCGGAGAAGCCGCAGCCGCGGAGCGTGGCGATATCGGCGGCCGCGATGTCGTCGGGCGTGGGGAAAAGCCTGTCGGGAAACAGCGCCTTCAGCCTGCCGATGATCGCGTCCCCAGCCTTCGCGGTGAGCTGCTGATAGGCGATCGCCCGGACCAGGGCTTCGTAGGGCTCGCGTGCCGCCTTGGGATCATGGCGGCACGGTCCGACACGGGTGATGAGCTTCGCCCAATCGTCGTCCATCGCATGCAGGAAGGCGACGGAGGCGTCGTAGCGGTCAAAGTCATTCATGGTGTCATGCTGCATGATGGTCCGCTTGCCGCCAACCGCCGGCGGTTGACTGTGGTGGGCGGGAGAACAGGGCGAACATGCCGGAAGACCGGAGGGCGCACCCTCCGGTCCTTGCCATGGCATGCGCCGCGCCGTGGCGATGCCGATCAGGCGGCCTTCATGAGCCCGAGCTGGCTCAGGGCGGCGACGCCGTCGTCGAGGCCGACCTCCTCCATGATCCTGCCGTCGACGACGCGCAGGACCGTGGTGCCGGTGAAGTGCATCCTCCGGCCGGTTGCCGCAGGCAGCGCGCCCACGAGGAAGTCGCTGAAGGCAGGCCCGGTATGCGTGCCGCCGCCTTCCCACTGGCCGACGACATAGTCGCCCTCGGCGATCAGATCCGCGGTGCCCCAGAACTTCAGATCAGGGAAGGCGGCACGGAAGTCGGTCATGAAGGCCTTGATGTCCGCATGGCCGCGGCGCGGCGCATGCAGGGAGTATTTCAGGAGCATGTCCGGCGCGGCGATGGCATCGACGACGCCGAGATCGCAGGTCTCGCCCCAGAATTCGGTGAACCAGCGGATGACGACCGCCTTGTTGGCTTCCACGCTGCTCATCTCGCACTCTCCAGGATCATTGTCGTGAGGGTCACCGGCCCGCGGCCGATGACGGCGGGATGAGTAGGAGGTGCTGCGTCGCGCCGAACTCCGCTTCTTGCTCTCTAATCAAACTCACGAATCAAACATAGAATCGAGGACTTCGGATCTCACGGAGCGGCGGGCGCGAGCATCCGGCGAAGCTGCGCGAGGCCGAGCCGCGCGGCGGCATCACCCTGGGCGGCCTGCTCCGCCAGGGCGGCATCGGCGCGCGCACCCTCGGTATCCGCCAGGCGGTCACGTGCGGCGCTGCGCCCGATCAGGGCCTGCCAATAGTCAGCTTGCAGCGTGACGGCCCGATCGTAGTCCTGCAGCGCGGGGCCAGGCTTGCCACGCAGCAGCAGGACCAGCCCGCGGCCCTCATGCGCGAAGGCCGTATCAGGGGCCAGGGCCAGCATGCGGTCGGCATCCTCCGACGCCCCCGCCAGATCCCCCCGCAGCGCACGGGCCCGGCTGCGTCCGTAGAGCGCCGCCGCATCATTCGGATCGAGCAGGATCAGCGCATCGAAATCGGCGATGGCCTGGTCGAAATCGCCCCGCAGCGCATGGGCCAGGGCCCGGTTGCCGAGGATCCGGGTATCGCCCGGCTCGAGGGCGAGCGCCTGGTCGAAATCGGCGACGGCGCGATCCGGCGCACCGCCGGACATGGCGACGACGCCGCGGTCGCCAAGGGCAACGGCGTTGCGGGGATCAAGGCGAAGCGCCTCATCCAGATCGGTCACCGCCCGCATCGGATCACCCTGACGGAGGCGAAAGGCGGCGCGGCCGGCGAACGCCGCGCTGCTCTGCGGCTGGAGGCGAACGACCTCGTCATAATCAGCCAGCGCGTGGCCGGTATCGCCGCGACGCTCCCGGGTCGAAGCCCTGGCCACGAAGAAAGCGGCATTGTGCGGATCGAGGCGGATCGCCGTGCCGAGATCGGCGATGGCGCGATCGAAGTCGTCCCCACGCCCCCCGGCGTTCGCCCGTGCGGAGAAAATGGCACCCCGTATCGCGAAAGCGTCCGCATTGCCCGCACCCAGGCGGATCGCCGCATCGAGATCCGCCAAGGCGCTGCCGAAATCGCCCTGACGCCCGCGCAGCAAGCCGCGATTGCTCAACGCCGCACTGTTCCGGGGATCGAGGCGGACCGCTGCATCGAGATCGGCCAGGGCGCGGCCGGCATCGCCGCGGCTGATATACGCGCCGCCGCGGTTGGCGAGGGCCTCGCTGCTCCGCGGGTCGAGCCTGACCGCGGCATCGAAATCAGCGAGAGCGCCGTCGGAATCGGCCAGCCGCGCACGGATGGCGCCGCGGTTGACGAATGCCCGGACGTCGTGCGGGTCGAGCCGGATCGCCGCGTCGAAATCCGCCAGGGCGCGGCTCGGATCGCCCCGGTTCATCAGCAGATAGCCACGATTCCTGAAGGCGATCGCGTTCCGCGGGCCGAAGCGGATCGCCATGTCGAAATCGGCCAGGGCCTGGTCCAAGCTGCCGCGGTCCTGGAACAGGCTGCCGCGATTGTTGAACGCCATGCTGTAGCGGGGATCGGCCCGGATCGCGGCATCGAAATCGGCCAGCGCGCGGTCGGGATCACTCCGCCTCAGGAGCATGCCGCGGTTGTTGAGCGCCGCGCTGTTCAGCGGATCGAGGCGCAGCGCTTCATCGAAATCCGCCAGGGCACGATCCCGCTCACCGCGGTCCATCAGAAGCAAGCCGCGGGAATTCAGGGCATCGACGTTCCGCGGATTCAATGCGATCG
The DNA here is from genome assembly GCA_036499545.1 of Roseomonas sp. Lineage (GTDB taxonomy): Bacteria > Pseudomonadota > Alphaproteobacteria > Acetobacterales > Acetobacteraceae > Plastoroseomonas. Next base: position 35,524 of record DASYDR010000305.1, read on the forward strand.
CCGTCCCGAAATCACTGAGAGCGCGGTCGGTGTCGCCGCGCTGCATCAGGAGCAGCCCGCGGTTGTTGAACATCGTGCTGTTCTGCGGGTCGAAGCGGATCGCCGCATCGAGATCGGCCAGCGCGGAATCGAGCTGGCCCCGGCTCATCAGGACGAAGCTGCGGGCGCCGCGGGCGTCGCTGTGCTGCGGCTGGATGCTCAGCGCCGCGTCCAGATCGGCCAGGGCGCGATCGAATTCGCCGCGTTGCGCCAGGAGCCTGCCGCGGTTGGTCAGGGCCGGGACGCTCTGCGGATCAGCCCGAATCGCCGCGTCGAAATCCGCCAGGGCCCGATCGAAATCGCCCCGCTGGACCAGGATCATGCCGCGGTTGTTGAAGGCCGGGCTGTTCCGCGGGTCGGCGCGGATCGCCGCGTCGAAATCGGCCAGGGCGCGAACGGTATCGCCCTGCTGCGCCAGGAGCATGCCGCGGTTGTCGAGGGTGGTGCCGTTCTGCGGGTCGATGCGGATCGCCGCGTCGAAATCGGCGAGCGCACCGGCCGCGTCGCCCCGAAACACACGGAGCCGGCCGCGCAGTTCGAGCGCCTGGGCATTCTGCGGATCGACGCGGATCGCCGCCGAGACATCGGCCAGGGCCCGATCGAAATCACCGCGGCTGGCCTGGGCGTTACCGCGGCCGAGAAGGGCCCGGACCTGGCGCGGATCGCGTTGCAGGGCCTGGCCGAAATCGGCGATCGCGGCGGCCATGTCGCCGGTGTCGAGATAGGCGATCCCGCGATTCGTTAGTGCGACGGCGTGTCCACCGCGCGGCGCCCGCGGGCCGATCAGGCGCGTGCAGGCGGCGATGCGCGGTTCGGCCGGTCCCGATGCCGCGCAGGCCTCGGTATCCCCGCGGCGCTGCGCCTGGGCCGGCAATGCGCCCAGCAGTGAGAGGCCGATCATGGCAGCGCCCAGCGCCGCCCGGCATCCTGGCCCGATGCCGGTATCCCCGGATGCGCCCCCGGTTCCGGGCATCATCCTTCCCGGCTCGGCCCGGGTCCGCTTACGCGCCGGGCTGCGTCACTGACAAGCCAGGCACTCTTCGTAGTTGTTGTTCTCGGCCGGCTTCGCCGCGATCGGCAACGGTCCGACATCCGGGACATGCGCGGCCATGATGTCGCCCTGCCCCACCACCTTGGCGCTGATCGTGTCGGCGCGCTGGATGGAGAGCGAGCGGCAGTAATAGAGGCTCTTCATGCCCCGCTTCCAGGCCATCATGTGGATCTGGTGCAGGTCGCGCTTATGGATATTGGCCGGCAGGAACAGGTTCACCGACTGCGACTGGCAGATGAAGGGCGTGCGGTCCGCCGCATGCTCCACCACCCAGCGCTGATCCAGCTCGAAGGCCGTCTTGAAAACCGCCCGCTCCTGGTCGGTCAGGAAGTCGAGGTGCTGCACCGAGCCCTTGCTGACGGTGATCGAGGTCCAGGTCTCCTCGTCGTCGCGCCCATGCTTCGCCAGGGTCTTCTGGAGATAGGGGCTGCGCACGATGAAGGAGCCGCTGAGCGTCTTGTGGTTGTAGACATTCGCCGCCACCGGCTCGATCCCCGGCGAGGCGCCGCCGGCGATGATCGAGATGCTGGCCGTCGGCGCGATCGCGATCTTGTTCGAGAACCGCTCCATGAAGCCGTATTCGGCGGCATCCGGGCAGGCGCCGCGCTCCTCGGCCAGCAGCCGGCTCGCCGCATCCGCCTGGATGCGGATGTGGCGGAACATCTTCATGTTCCACACCTTGGCGATCGCGCTCTCGAAGGGCACGCCCATCTTCTGCAGGAAGCTGTGGAAGCCCATCACGCCGAGCCCGACCGAGCGCTCCCGCATCGCCGCGTATTTGGCGCGCGCCATGCTCTCGGGCGCGGTGTCGATGAAGCTCTGCAGCACGTTGTCGAGGAAGCGCATCACATCGGTGATGAACAGCGGATGGTCCTTCCACTCCGCCCAGGTCTCGAGGTTCAGCGAGGAGAGGCAGCAGACCGCCGTCCGCTCCTGCCCATGCTGGTCGGTGCCGGTCGCCAGGGTGATCTCGGAGCAGAGGTTGGAGGTCTTCACCTCGAGCCCCGCCAGCTTGTGGTGCTCCGGCCGCGCGTTGTTCACGTGGTCGGAGTAGATGACGTAGGGCTCGCCCTGCTCCATCCGCGCGGTGAGGATGCGGATCCAGAGGTTGCGGGCCGAGACCTTCCGCATCAGCGCCCCGTCCTTCGGGGACACCAGCGGCCATTCCTCATCCGCCTCGACCGCGCGCATGAAGGCGTCCGAGATCAGGATGCCGTGGTGCAGGTTCAGCGCCTTGCGGTTCGGATCGCCGCCGGTCGGGCGGCGCATGTCGATGAATTCCTCGATCTCCGGGTGGTTGACCGGCAGGTACACCGCCGCCGAGCCACGCCGCAGGGAGCCCTGGCTGATCGCCAGGGTCAGGCTGTCCATCACCCGGATGAAGGGAATGATGCCGGACGTCTTGCCGTTGCGGCCGACCTTCTCGCCGATGCCGCGCAGATTGCCCCAGTAGCTGCCGATGCCGCCGCCCTTGGCCGCGAGCCAGACATTCTCGTTCCAGAGGCCGACGATGCCCTCGAGGCTGTCGGACGCCTCGTTCAGGAAGCAGGAGATCGGCAGGCCGCGCGTGGTGCCGCCATTCGACAGCACCGGCGTCGCCGGCATGAACCACAGGCGGCTGACATAGTCGTAGATGCGCTGCGCATGCGCGGCGTCATCGCCATAAGCGGATGCGACCCGGGCGAACAGGTCCTGGTAGGACTCACCCGGCAACAGATAGCGGTCGTCGAGCGTCGCCTTACCGAAATCGGTCAACAGCGCGTCGCGCGCACGATCGATCCGAACCTGGCCATGGCCTTCAAGCTGTACGGCGTCAAACACGATGAACCCCCTGATATCCCCCAGTCGCGAGGATGCACGCGGAGCTAGGACAGACACAAGATGTAGTCTTGCAACACCCTTGTCACTACCACATCGCGTAGCCTCGCGAAGGCTTGCATGTGTCGGTGACTCGGAAACCGGCGATGTATGGGCCCGTTTCGTTCCCGGCGCCGGACGATCCCGGCGCACCCTGTCACGCCAGGAATCGTGGCGGGCCGGTCACTTATCCACAGCGGAAGGGCCAGCCATCAACGAATAGCGATCGGGGCGGCCGGAGACGGCCGCGGCGGCGCGTCAGAAGGCGACGCGGCCGAATATCGCGTGCAGCAGGGCGAACAGGGCGGCACCGGCCAGGAAGCCGACCACGGTGCCGTTCACCCGGACGTATTGCAGGTCGCGCCCGACCCGCAGCTCGATCTTCTCGACCACCGTCGCCGGGTCCCAGCTGCGCACCACATCGGCGATGAAGGCCGACAACCGCTCCCGCGCCGTCGGCAGCAGCGCCGTCAGCACCCGCTCGGCGGCGCGTTGCAGCCTCTCGCGCGCCCCTTCGCTCTCCGCCAGGAAGCCGCCGGCATTGGCCAGGCCCGATTCCAGCACCGCGACGGTGCGGCCTTGGGGGTTGGCGGCGTCGGCCTGCAGCGCCGCCCGCAGCCGGGTCCAGACATCGCCGAGCCAGGCGGTGACCGACGGATGCGCGATCGCGGCGCTGAGCGCCCGGCCGACGCTGGCCGCCCGTTCCGGGTCGGTCTCCAGCCGGTCGATCTCGGCCCGGATCCAGGCCTCGAAGGCGGCGCGCAGGTCGCTATCCGTAGGTTCGACCTTCTCCAGCTCGGCATTCACCGCCGACAGCACCCGCTTGGCGACGGTGGCGCCGGCGAGCCAGCCGATGACGGCGCCGCCCTCGGACCGGACCCGGGCCGCGATCGCGATGCGGAGCTGTTCCTCCTTGCCGGCCAGCACGGTCTTCAGCTCCCGCACCGCCAGGTCGAACACCGCCTGGTGTCGCCCGCCCTCGACCAGCGCCCTGAGCGCCCGGGCCAGCAGCCGGGCCCCTTCCGCCCCGGCGATCCGGGGCGCGATGCGGCCCAGCAGCCGCCGCGCGCGGCCATCCTCCAGGCTGGCCAGCACCCGCGGCAGCATGCTGGCGAGCGCCTGGGCCGCCGGGCGGGTGGAAGCGGGGTCGGAGAGAAAGGCGCGGAGGATGCCGGGCAGGTCGAGCCGCCCGATCACCCGCGTGACCTCGGCTTCCGTGAAGACATGGTTGGCGACAAAGCCGCCAAGCCCCCGCCCGAGCCGTTCCTGCTGGTGCGGGATGATCGCGGTATGCGGGATCGGCAGGCCGAGCGGATGGCGGAACAGTGCCGTCACCGCGAACCAATCCGCCAGGCCGCCCACCAGCCCGGCCTTGGCGCCGGCCTGCAGCAGCTCCGCCCCATAGCTGGGCGGCAGGTAATAGGAGAGCAGCACCAGCGCCGCCATGATGCCGAGCAACCCGGTGGCGAAGGCGCGGTGGCGGGCCAGGCTGCGCCGCAGCGCGTCGTCGGCGTCGGATCGGATCTGCATCGCCAGCGGAGATAAGGTGCCGCGCCCCGCTTGCCCAGCCGGATGAGCGTGATACATGATAACATCATGCAGGATCCCCTCGCCCTTTCCGCCGGCATCGGCGCCAGGCTCGCGCTTGTGACGCTGGTCGCCGGCGCCGTCTGGGCGGCCACGATCTGGGCCCTGGCGGCATGAGCGCGTTCGATCCTCGAAGTGCCGACGGGCATCGCGACGGGCGCATCCAGCCGCCCGCGATCACCCTGACCGACCTCGTCGCCAGCCATGGCCGCCGCCCGGCGGTGCATCACCTGTCGGGCTGTTTCCAGCCGGGCAGCATGACCGCGGTGGTCGGGCCGAACGGCGCCGGCAAGACGACGCTGCTGCGCAGCCTGGCCGGGCTGCACAAGCTGGATGAAGGCCATATCGCGGCCCCCGGGCTGACGCCGGCGCGCATCGCCCTGCTGCCGCAGGCGGCCGCGATGGATCGCGGCTTCCCGATCGGCTGCCGCGACGTGGTGCTGCAGGGCCTCTGGGCGAAGCTTGGCGCCTTCCGCCGCGCCGGACAGGCGGCGCTGGCGCAGGCCGAGGCCGCGCTCGCCGCCGTCGGCCTGGGCGGCTTCGGCCGCCGCCCGGTCAGCGATCTGTCGGCCGGGCAGTTCCAGCGCCTGCTCTTCGCCCGGCTGCTGCTGCAGGACGCCGAGGTGATCCTGCTCGACGAGCCCTTCAACGCGGTCGATGCGCGCACCGCCGTCGACCTGCTCGGCGTGCTGCGCCGCTGGCATGGCGAAGGCCGCACCCTGATCGCGGTGCTGCACGACCTCGACCTGGTCCGGCGCGAATTCCCGGACACGCTGCTGCTGGCGCGCGACCCGATCGCCTGGGGCCCGACCGAGGCCACCCTCAGCGCGGAAAACCGGCTGCGCGCGCGGATGATGGCGGAAGGCTGGGACGAGCAGGCGGCCACCTGCGCCGCCGCCTGACGCCCGCATCTTGCACCTCCTGCATGACATCCTGATCGCGCCCTTCGCGGAGTTCGGCTTCCTGCGCCGGGCGCTGGTGGGTTGTCTTGCGCTGGCCGTGGCTGCGCCGCCGCTCGGCGTCTTCCTGACGCTCCGGCGCATGAGCCTGACCGCCGAGGTGCTCTCGCACGCCGTGCTGCCCGGCATCGCCGCCGCCTATTGGGTGGCGGGCTTCTCGGCGGCGGCGATGTGGGCGGGTGGCATGGCGGCGGGCCTGGTCGTGGCGCTCGGCGCCGGGGCGCTGGCGCGGGTGACCGGCGGGCGGGAGGATTCGACCCTGACCGCGCTCTATTTGCTGGCCCTGGCGGCGGGCGTGGCGATGATCTCGGTCAGCGGCGGCACCGGCGACCTGTCGACCCTGCTGTTCGGCAGCGTGCTCGGCGTCGACGATGACGCGCTGCTGCTGATGGCGGGCGCCGCGACGGTCACGCTGATCGGCCTCGCCTGCGCCTGGCGGCCGCTGGCGCTGGAATGCTTCGACCCGAGCTTCGCCCAGGCGACCGGCGCCCGCGGCGGCGCCTGGCACCTGCTGTTCCTGGCGCTGGTGGTGCTGAACGTATTGGCCGCCTTCCAGGCGCTCGGCACCTTGATGGCGGTCGGGCTGATGATGCTGCCCGCGATCGCGGCGCGGCACTGGTCGCGGCAGCTTTCGGGCATGGTCTATGCGTCCGCGGCGATCGCGGCGGCGGCGAGCCTGCTGGGGCTGCTGCTCTCCTATCACGCGGACCTGCCGACCGGCCCGGCGATCGTGCTGAGCGCGGGCGGGCTCTGGGCGCTGTCGGTGCTGACGGGCCCTGTCGACGGCGCGCTGCCACGGCTGTTCCGCCGCCGCCATCTGGCCGGCTGAGCCCGGCCGCGCTATCCTGCGCGGGTCGGAAAAGTGAGGCCGGTCTGGTTGAGCCGGTCGCCCCTCGCAACAGGGGTCCTGGCGGGCATTGCGATGCTCAGCCCCATGACGCGACGACCGGCGCATCCCGCGCCGGCGAGCGATGGAGCCTGACCCATGCAACAGCAGATTTCCCTCATCACCCTCGGCATCGGCGACGTGGCGCGCTCCCGGCGCTTCTATGGGGAAGGCTTTGGCTGGCAGCCCGCCTTCAGCAATGGCGAGATCACCTTCTATCAGATGAACGGCCTGGTGTTCGGCACCTGGCTGGCACCGCTGCTGGCCGAGGATGCTGGGCTGCCAGGGCCGGCACGCCCCGGCGGCAGCACCCTGTCGCACAATGTGCCGGCGCGGGAAGCCGTGGCGCCGCTGATCGAGGCCCTGCTCGCCGCCGGCGGCACGCTGCTCAAGCCGCCGGCCGCGCCACCGCATGGCGGCTTCGCCGGCCATGTCGCCGACCCGGATGGCCATGTCTGGGAAATCGCCTGGAACCCGGCCTGGCAGATCGACGCCGCAGGGCGCGTGACCTTCGCGGTGTAGAGCCGCCCCACCAGCCCCCGCACGATACCCCGAGCTTCGCCACGGACAGCACGCAGGTCAGCGACAGGGCTCGGCGGTATCAGTCGCCCTGGGCAGGAAAGCGCAGCACCCGCCCGTCGGCGGTTTCCACCACCCAGTCCCGGCCATTCCACTGGCTGCTCCGATAGAGCAGCCAGTGGGACACGGTGGCGGGCATCACCGCGAGGTCGGGGTAGAGCTGGCGCAGCACCACCACCCGCCCCGGCCCATCGGGATGGAAGAACCGCATCACCGGCGTCTCAGGCAGCCGATCCGGCCGCCGCAGCAGATTGGCGCCGTCATAGCCGATGCCGAGGGTCCGGCAATCATCCGCCACCAGCAGGACCCGGTGCCAGCCCGGTACGCTCCAGCCCGCGCCGCCGGCCACCGGCGCGATGGTCACGCGATCCTCGCGCAGGCTCGCCTGCGCCGCGCAACGCCCATTGGGCGAGCGCGCCATATGATCGCCCGGCGGTGTCGGGGGCGAATCCGCATGCGCGGCGGTGGCCAGAAGCACGGCCGCGATGCCAAGGCCGCGGGACAGACAATGGGTCGCCGGGCGCTTCATGCCGCGGCAGCCGCCGACGTCATCGCCGGATGATGACGAAGCGCATGGCGCGCCCGCCCGGGCCCGGCGGCACGCCGCCGCGCTGGGCGCGGCGCAGGCGCCACCAGAGGCTGCCGGCGCCGATCGCCGCCGCGAAGATCGCGACCGGCAGCAGCACGGCCAGCGAAATCACCGCCAGCGCCGCCACCACCAGGCCGCCGGCGATGACCGCCAGCAGAATGGCGACACCGCCGACCCGCGCCAGCGCGCGGTCAAAGCGGCCGGGCCGGCGCACCGGTGGCTCCCGGAACTCGCCGTCCGGGGTCATGTCGAGGATGGGCGGGCGGTTGCGCGTTTCCATAACGGATGCAGACGTGGCCCGCCTGCCCCGATCCTTCAACCCCGCCAGGGCCCCAGCCGGTCAATCTCCCGCTGGCGGACGTTCAGCCACCAGCCGGCCTGCTGCGGCCAGGTCCGGAACCGCGCATCCGGATCGGCGGCGCCGTTCGCCGCCTCGGCATGCACGGCCCAGTTCGGATCGGCCAGCGCCTCCCGCCCGATCGCGATCAGATCGGCATCGCCGGCCTGCAGGATCGCTTCCGCATGGCGCGGATGCGTGATCAGGCCGACAGCCATGGTCGGCACCGCGGCTTCGCGCTTGATCCGGGCCGCGAAGGGCACCTGGAAGCCGTAGTCGCGCGTCACCCGCGCCGCCGTCGCCGATCCGGCGATGCCGCCCGAGGAGCAATCCACGATATCGACGCCGCGCGCCTTCAGCGCCTGGGCCAGGGCGATGGTGTCTTCCAGGCTGTTGCCGCCTTCGGCACCATCGACCGAGGAGACCCGGACCGAAAGCGGCAGCGCGGCCGGCCAGGCCGCCCGCACGGCCGCGGCGATCTCGAGCGGCAGCCGCCAGCGCCCTTCCCGCGACCCGCCATAGCCGTCCGCGCGCTGGTTGCTGAGCGGCGAGAGGAAGCTGTGCAGCAGGTAGCCATGCGCGCCGTGCAGTTCCAGCAATTCGAACCCCGCCGCCGCGGCACGGCCGGCGGCGGCCACGAAAGCCTCCACCAGCGCCGCGATGTCGGCGGCACTCATCTCCCGCGGGGTGATCCAGTCCTCGCCGATCGGCACCGCCGAAGCGGCCGCCGTCTCCCATGGCATGTCGCCGCGCGCGAGATCGGCCTCGTTCAACGGCCCATTGCCGAACCAGGGCCGCTGCATGCTGGCCTTGCGTCCGGCATGACCGATCTGGATGCCCGGCACCGCGCCCTGCTGCTTCAGGAAACCCGCCACCCGCGCCAGCGGCGCCACCTGCGCTTCCGACCAGAGGCCAAGATCACCATGGGTGATGCGGCCTTCCGGCACCACCGCCGTCGCCTCCGCGATCACCGCGCCGGCACCGCCCAGCGCGAAGCGGCCGAGATGCACCAGGTGCCAGTCATTGGCGATCCCGTCCTCGGCCGAATATTGGCACATGGGCGAGATCACGACGCGGTTGCGGAAGGTGACCTTGCGCAGCGTGAAGGGCGTGAACAGCATGACCGTCACCGCGCCGGCAGATAGAGAACGCGGCCTTCCATCAGGCGGCGCGCGGTACGGAAGACGACGGCGCTGTCGGCATGCCAGCCGGCGCCCTGCGGCCGCAGCACGCCGCCCACCGACAGCACGCCGGACGGATTGCCGACCCGCACCTCATCCCCCGCGATCGGCCGCGCCAGCAGGTTCGGCAGCGTCCCCGGCACCCGCGTCGCGACGCCATGGCACATCGCCGCCGTCAGCGGGATGGCGCGATGCGCGCGCTCCATCGAGATCACCCGCGCCGCGATATCGAATGCTTCCGCCGCCACCCGGGAACCATCCAGCGCGACATAGTCGCGTGGCGGCGCCACCATGCCGACCTTCGGCACCGCCAGCGGGGCGTCCGCTTCCGACTGCACCAGTCCCATGGCGACCGCGGCCATGCGCCGCAATCTCTCCAGCTTCGCCATCAGCCCTGGCGTTGCCTCGATCGCATCCGGGCTCTCGGTGCCGTCGCAGCCCAGTGCTTCCGCATCCACCAGGATCATCGGGTTCGCGGCGTCGACCATGGAAACACGGATGCGGGCGCCGTCCAGCACCAGCTCCTCGATGGCGCGGTCGGTCGGCAGCAGCCCGCTGGTCCGGGTACCGCCCGGGTTCAGGATGTCGACCCGCACCCGCGCGCCAGTGCCCGCGACGCCCGCGATGGCGAGGTCCCCCGCGACCGCCGCCTTCCCGTCCACCACCGGAAAGCGCGCATGCATGATCTTCTTCGTGTTGGTCTGGTGGATACGGACGAAGGCCTCGCCATTCTGCGGCGCCGCCACCAGCCCTTCATCCACCGCGAAGGGCCCGACCGCGCCCGAGAGGTTGCCGCAATTCGACGTCCAGTCGACCACCGGCCGGTCCACCGCGACCTGCGCGAAGGTGTAGTCGACATCCGCATCGGGATGCGTCGGCGGCCCGATGATCACCGCCTTCGACAACGACGAAATCCCGCCGCCCATGCCGTCAAGCTGCCGGCCATAGGGGTCCGGGCTGCCGATGACGGCGAGGAAGATCGCTTCCTGCTCCGCCCGGCTCTCCGGCAGGTCACGGGCATGGAAGAAGACGCCCTTGGAAGAACCACCGCGCATGAAGACGGCGGGGATGGAACGCTGGGTCATGTGGATATCCCCTGGCATCGGATGGACACCGGGGGAATGAATTCCCCCAGACCCCCTTCTTTTCTTTTTGTTCCCGGGCACCGGCCACGACGGCCGGCGCCAATTGATAAAACAAAAGAAGGGGGTTCGGGGGAATTCATTCCCCCGAGGCTGTCATTCCCTCCAGCTCGTATCCGTCCGGTCAAGCTTCCGCATCAGGGCGGGCCATTCCAGCTTGCCGAAGGGGCGGCGCGTCGTCGGCTTATAGAGATGGTTGGTGTGTTCGATGATATCCTGCGCCGGCAGGATCACCTTGGTGTTCGCCGCCATCGCCAGCACCTGCGCCTTGCAGGCGAGTTCGGCGCGATAGATGTTCGAGAAGGCTTCCGGCACCGAGGGGCCGCAGACCAGCAGGCCGTGGTTGCGCAGCACCATCAGGTCGGCGTCGCCGAGATTCTTCACCAGCTCCTCCTGCTCCGCCAGGTCCACCACCACGCCGCGGAAGTCGTGATAGGCGACCTTGGAGAAGCGCATCGAGGTCTGGGTCATCGGCAGGAAGCCGCATTCCATCGCGGAGACCGCCATGCCGACCGGCGTATGGGTGTGGATCACGCAATCGGCGTCATGCCGGTGGCGGTGGATCGCCGAATGGATGACGAAGCCGGCGCGGTTCACGCCGTAGTCGAAATCCGGCTTCCAGACGATATTGCCGCCGAGATCGATCTTCACCAGGGAGGAGGCGGTGATCTCCTCATAGAGCAGCCCATAGGCATTGATCAGGAACTGGTCGTCCGTGCCGGGGACGCGGACCGAGATGTGGTTCGCGATCATGTCGGTCATGTCCCAGAGCGCCACCGGCCGGTAGCAGGCGGCCAGGTCCTGGCGGGCCTTCCACTCCTCCGAACTCACTTCATCCTTGATCGACCGGATGCCCAGTTGCTCATTCGACATGGTTCGTTCCTGTGCGTAGGCGGGTGCTTCGGGGTTTTGGACCAGCGGTGCGGGCGGGCGTCAAGCAGCGCCGGGCGCGGTTTCCCAGGCGAGGCCGGCCAGGGTGACGATGCGCTGGCCGCGGCCTGTCTCGCGCGACACGATCAGCCCCTGCGCCTCGATGAAGCCCAGCACGCGCCGGGCCCGGGCGGCGGAAGCGCTGCCATAGGCGCGCGCGATCGCCGCGTCTTCCGGGCAAGGCGCGCCGTCGCGCGCGGCGCGGGCGAGCAGCAGGAAGACGCCCTGCATGTCCTCGGGCAGCATCGCCGCGCGGGTGGCGGCTTCCTGCCAGCCTGCATCGGTCTCGGCTTCGGCACCGATCCCGGCGCGGGCGAGCGCCAGCAGGCGGCGGAATTCCGGCAGCGCCGGCGGCGTACCGGCCACTTCATGGATGCGCAGACGCACGAGGAAATCCTGGTAGAGCACGCCGGGCGCGCGGAAGGCGGCATCCTCGGCGCGCAGGATATCGGCCAGGATCTCCGCCATGCGGGCGCGGCGGGCCGCCTGCTCCTCCGCGGTTGGCTCCGGCGTGGCGACGATGGCAGCCGGGCGCGCGGCGGCGAGGTCGGCCAGGATGTCGCGCGGCGGCGGGGGCGGCGCGCGACGCTGCAACGGCGCGCGCGCCGCTTCCTCGGCGACGCCGTCCAGGATCAGGGCGCGCGCTTCCTCCGGCGCCGGCGCCGGCAAGGGCGCCAAGGCGGGGCCGGCGCCGCGGCTTTCGGTTTCGACCGCGCCGATGCGCAGCGGCAGCGGCCGGCGCGAGATCGCGGGGCCCAGCGCGACGAAATGCCCGCGATCCAGGTCGCGGAACTGCTCCGCCTGGCGGCGCTCCATGCCGAGCAGTTCGGCGGCGCGCTGCATGTCAATGTCGAGGAAGGTGCGGCCCATCAGGAAGTTGGACGCTTCGGCGGCGACGTTCTTCGCGAGCTTGGCCAGCCGCTGGGTGGCGATGATGCCGGCCAGGCCGCGCTTGCGGCCGCGGCACATCAGGTTGGTCATGGCGCCGAGTGCCGCGCGCCGCGCCTCGTCCGGCGCTTCGCCGCCGGCCGCCGGCGCGAAGAGCTGCGCCTCGTCGACGACGACGAGCATCGGGTTCCAGGCGTCGCGCTCCACTTCGAAGAGGCCGCCGAGGAAGGCGGCGGCATGGCGCAGCTGCCTTTCCACCTCCAGCCCCTCGAGGTCGAGCACCACGGAGACGCGGTGGCGGCGCACGCGTTCGGCCGCACGCTGCAAGGTCGCTTCCGAATGCTCGGCGGCGTCGATCACCACATGGCCGAAGCGCGGCGCGAGGGAGATGAAATCCCCTTCCGGATCGATCACCGCCTGCTGCACCCAGGGCGCCGATTGCTCCATCAGCCGGCGCAGCAGATGCGACTTTCCGGAGCCGGAATTGCCCTGCACCAGCAGGCGCGTGGCCAGCAGCTCCTCCAGGTCCATGGACGCGGCGCCGCCGCCGGCGGCGAGGCCGAGATCGATCCCGATGGTCATTCCAGGTGGTGGACGCTCAGCCCTTGGCCTTGTGGATCGGATCGACCCACAGCACCGATTCCGGCTTCTCGATCGGTTCGATGTCGAGATTCACCACCACCGCCTCGTTGTCGGAGCGCACCAGCACGCATTCCAGCGTTTCGTCGCTGCTGGCGTTGATCTCCTGGTGGGGCACGTAGGGCGGGACGAAGATGAAATCGCCGGGGCCGGCTTCGGCCACGAATTCCAGCTTCTCGCCCCAGCGCATGCGGGCGCGGCCCTTGACGATGTAGATCACGCTTTCCAGCGCGCCGTGGTGATGCGCGCCGGTCTTGGCATTGGCGTGGATATGGACGGTGCCGGCCCAGATCTTCTGGGCGCCGACGCGGGCCAGGTTGATCGCGGCCGCGCGGTTCATCCCCGGCGACTGCGCGGTGTTCACATCGAGGCTGTCGCCCGGGATCACGCGGACGCCGGTATGCTTCCAGCCATCCGGCGGCGATTCATGGCTGTGATCGTGCCCGTCATGCGGCATGGCGGCGGCTCCTTCAGCGTGATGACTTGGGGCGGCATCGCCGGAAAGTCTGAATCACGCGATCAAACAAGACTTGGCGGCCAGGATACCGCGCCCGGGCCCGGCGCGTCACCCCCAGGCGGGTACCAGCGCCGCCATGATGCGCTCCACATCGTCCATCGCGTTGTAGCCGTGGAAGCTGAAACGAATACGCCCGCGCCCGTTCCAGGCGAGCACATTCTGCTCCCCTAGGGCTGCCACGATCGCCGAGGCGCGCAGGCTTTCGATGCAGACGCTGGCGCCGTGATGCCGGGGATCGGGCGGCGTGGTGCTCGGGATGCCGGCCGCGGCCAGCCGCGCCAGCAGGGCCGTGGTCAGGCCGTGCACATGCCGCTGCACCACCCCGGTATCCCATTGCGCGAGAAAATCGAGCGCCGAGCCCAGCACATAGAGCGGCACATGCGCAGGATTGCCGCGGCAGAAACGCATCGCATCCGGGACCAGACCGAAGCCGGAGCCATAGTCGAGCTTGCCGGTGCCTGGCGCGATCGAGTTCCAGCCGGCGGTGCGCGGCGCCCAGCCCGGCTGCCGCGCCCGGTTCCAATAGGCGGTCGCGATGCCGGTGGTGCCGAGATGCCATTTGTAACTGGCGGCGAAGCCGAAATCGGCGATGTCCGCCCGGATCGGCATCCAGCCCGCGGCCTGGGTGAAGTCCACCACCAGCATGGCGCCGACGCTGTCCGCCAGCGCCCGCAGCGCCGGAAGATCCGGGCAGGCGCCATTCAGGTAGGAGGCGGCGCTGACGCCGATCAGCCGGGTCTTCGCGTCCACCACCGACGCCATCCGCGCCACCGGCACGAAGCGCGTCTCCGGCGCCGGGTGGAACAGGAAGGGCGAGACGACGGAGGGATATTCGTCCGGGTCGAAGACCACATTGTCGCCGGGGCGCCAGTCGATGCTTTCCGCCAGCATCGCGACGCCTTCCGCGACCGAGGAGACGAAGCCGATATCCCCGGTCGTGCAGCCCCAGCGCCCGGCCAGCAGGCCGCGGACGCGTTCGACCTCGGCTTCCTGCGCGGTGCGGCCGGGCGCGCCCAGGCCCTTGTCCCGGGCATAGGCGGCGAAGGCCGCCGCATGACGCCTCAGGAAGGGCGGCTCGCCACCGGCGCAGACATGCGCGGCGCCGGCAGGGATCTCGAAAGCATCGCGGGGGAACAGGGGTGTCTCGGTCATGCCGGGCAACATGCCCCGGCCTCGCTTGGCGGCCAAGCCAAGCCCGTGTATTCGAATCGCACATGCTGACCCAGAAAGCGAAATACGCGCTCCGCGCGCTGGTCGTGCTGGCGGATGCGCAGACCGAAGGCCCCCTGCCGATCCCGCAGGTGGCGGAGCGTGCCCGCGCACCGCACAAGTTCCTGGAAGCGATCCTGCTGGAGCTCCGCCGCGGGGGCGTGCTGCGCAGCACCCGCGGCAAGGCCGGCGGCTATGCCCTGGCCATGGCGCCGGCGACGATCCGGCTCGGCACCGTCATCCGCATCGTCGACGGGCCGCTGGCGCTGATCCCCTGCGCCAGCCTGACCGCCTATCGCCCCTGCTCGGACTGTCCCAATCCGGAAGCCTGCGCCATCCGGCGGCTGATGCGTCAGGTGCGCGACGCGACCGCGGCGATCCTGGACGACGCCACCATCGAGGAACTGCGCGACGCCCCTTCGATGCTGGCGCTGGCCGGCCAGTAGTACCAACTCAATAGTACCGACCGTCCTTGCCGCGGCCGCAGGCCGCCAATAGTCCCTGCGGGGTGAGCGAAGCGACACCCCGGGGCCGCGCATGCGGCCCCGCGCGCGACCATCAGCCGCCGCCAGTGCATACCCGACCGCGCGCAAGCCAAGCGCGCGGATGCGCGCGCCGGCGCCTGAGGCCTCTCAATATGAGGCCTCTCAATACATCGCGGCTTCCGCCACCGCCGCCCGGTATTCGGCGACCAGGCGGGCGCAGAGTGCCGCGGCCGAAGGCAGGTCCGCGATGGCGCCCACCCCCTGCCCCGCCGACCAGATGTTCTTCCAGGCCCGCTTCTCCGTATCGCCGACATGCATCTCCGCCTTCGGCGGCAGGTTGTCGGGATCGAGCCCGGCATTCTCGATCGAGGCGCGCAGGAAGCTGCCTTTCACGCCGCTGATCGCGTCCGTGTACACGATGTCCTTAGCAGCGCTGGCCAGGATCATCCGCTTGTAATCCTCGCTCGCCAGGCTTTCCCGGGTCGCGATGAAGCGCGTGCCGAGATAGGCGAGGTCGGCGCCGGCCATCCGCGCCGCGGCGATGTGCCGCCCGGTCGACAAGGCCCCGGCGAGCAGCAGCGTGCCGTCGAAGAAAGCCCGCAATTCGGTCAGGAAGGCGAAGGGGTTCAGCAGCCCGGCATGGCCGCCGGCACCGGCGCTGACCGCGATCAGCCCGTCGACGCCGGCTTCGGCCGCCTTCTGCGCATGGCGCAGGTTGATCACGTCGTGGAACACCAGCCCGCCATAGCCATGCACTTCCTGCACCAGCTCGCTGACCGCGCCGAGCGAGGTGATCACCAGCGGCACCCGGTGCTTCACCGTGGTCGCCAGGTCCTGGGCCAGCCGGGCATTCGACTTGTGGACGATCAGGTTCACGCCGAAGGGCGCCGGCGCATTGCCGATCCGTTCCCGGATCTCGGCGAGCCAGCTCTCATACCCCTCGTTGCTGCGCTGGTTCAGGGCCGGGAAGGTGCCGAGCAGACCAGCCTTGCAGGTCTCCACGACCAGGTCGGGACCGGAGACGAGGAACTGCGGCGCGGCGACCGCGGGGATGGCCAGGCGGCCGCGCAGGGCTTCGGGCAATGCCATTTCTCGTCTCTCCCCAAGGCGTTGCTGCTTGGTCAGCAGACCGCCGCTTCGTTCAGTTAAGGCATTCATCAAGGTTGCCAGGGCGCGTTGCGCATGCCTAGTTTTCAAGGACAAGATACGCGAAGCGCGCATGAGGTCCTGCACAAGATGGGATCAGCGCTTCGCTGGGGGAGACGCATGGCGACTGTCGGCATCACAGATGTCCGCAAGCGATTCGGCAGCGTGCAAGTGCTGCATGGGGTCAGCGTCGATATCGCGGACGGCGAATTCGTCGTGCTCGTCGGACCTTCGGGCTGCGGCAAATCCACCCTGCTGCGCATGCTGGCCGGGCTTGAGAATATCTCAGGCGGTGAGATATCGATCGGTGGCCGCGTGGTGAACACGGTGCCGCCCAAGGACCGGGACATCGCCATGGTGTTCCAGAACTACGCGCTCTATCCGCACATGACCGTCTTCGACAACATGGCCTTCTCCATGAAGCTCGCGAAGGCGCCCCGCGCGGTCATGGAGCAGGAGGTCGGGCGCGCGGCGAAGATCCTCGGCCTCGAAACCCTGCTGCAGCGCTTCCCGCGGCAATTGTCCGGCGGTCAGCGCCAGCGCGTCGCCATGGGCCGCGCCATCGTGCGCAACCCCCAGGTCTTCCTGTTCGACGAGCCGCTGTCCAACCTCGATGCCAAGCTCCGCGTGCAGATGCGCAGCGAGATCAAGGAGTTGCACCAGCGTCTGAAGGTCACGACCGTCTACGTCACCCATGACCAGATCGAGGCCATGACCATGGCCGACAAGATCGTGGTGATGGAACATGGCTATATCCGCCAGGCAGGGCCGCCGCTGGAACTGTATGACCGCCCGGCCAATCTCTTCGTCGCGGGCTTCATCGGCAGCCCGGCGATGAACCTGATGGAGGGCGAGATCCGGGATGGCGCCTTCCGGACGCCGGACGGCACCGCATGGCCGCTGCCGCCAGGATCGAACGCGCCGCCCGGCCCGGTGGTCTATGGCGTGCGGCCGGAGCATCTCCGCCTCGACCCGCAGGGCATCGCGGCCACGGTACAGGTGGTGGAGCCGACAGGGTCGGAGACCCAGGTGATGATGCGTGTCGGCGGCACGCCGCTGACCGGCGCCTTCCGCGAACGCGTCTCCGCCCGGCATGGCGAGGCGCTGCACATCGCGCCGGACCCCGCCCTCGTGCATCTGTTCGACAAGGGCACCGGCCAGCGCATCTGAACGACACGCACCGCATGCCGGACCAACCGGCAGCGGCCCATGGGACAGAGGGAGAAGCGACGATGATGAATTTCACCCGCCGCAGGACGATCGGCCTCTCGGCCGCGGCCATGGCGGCGATGGCGATGGCCGAGAAGGCGCAGGCCCAGGCCAGCACCATCCCGGTCGCCGAGGCGACGGCGCCGAACCTGCCGATCGAACGCGGCGCCACGCTGCGCATGCTGCGCCCGGTGCGCTTCGTCCAGCCGGATGAGGACACCTTCCGCGCCAATTGCGCCCGCTTCACGCAGCAGACCGGCGTCGAGGTGCGCGTCGACTTCGTCGGCTGGGAGGATATCACCCAGCAGACCGCGGTGACCGCCAATACCGGCGCCGGCCCGGACCTGATCATCGGCTTCAACGAAGCGCCGCATATCTATGCCGACAAGGTGGTCGAGCTGACCGACGTCGCCGAATATATCGGCAAGCGCTATGGCGGCTGGCTGGCGCTGGCCCAGAAATACGGCAAGCGGCACAACACCAACAACTGGATCGGCCTGCCCTTCGGGGCTTCGGGCGGCCCGCTGGTCTGGCGCAAATCCGCGGTCAACGCGGCGGGCTTCGAGCGTCCGCCGGAAGACCATGCCGGCTATCTCGACCTGGTGCGCAAGCTGAAGCAGGCCGGCAAGCCCGCGGGCTTCGCGCTCGGCAATGCGGTCGGCGACGGCAACGGCTTCGCCAACTGGGTGGTCTGGTCGCACAATGGCTTCCTCGTGAACGAGGATGGCAGTGTCGGCGTCAACAGCCGCGAGACGGTCGAGGCGCTGAACTACCTGAAGGAATTCTACCAGCAGATGATCCCGGGCACCTTGTCCTGGGGCGATGTCAGCAACAACCGCGCCTATGCCGCGCAGGAATGCTGGCTGACGGCGAACGGCGTCTCGCTCTACTTCGCGCTGAAGAACGACCCGGCGACCCGCGCCATCGCCGATGATACCGAGCACATGCTGCTGCCGAAGGGCAAGGCGCCCACCTCGCCAATGGCCGGCCTGACGCTGAACGCCATGGTGTTCAAGCACAGCCGCTTCCCCAACGCCGCCAAGGCGCTGCTGCAGTTCCTGCTGGAGCGCGAGCAGTACGACCCCTGGCTGCAGGCCAATCTCGGCTACTGGGCGCAGCCGCTGGAAGCCTATGGGCAGAGCGCGGTGTGGAGCAGCGACCCCAAGGTCACGATCTTCCGCGACACCATGAAGAACCCCTACTGGATCGGCTACAAGGGCCCGATCAGCGAAGCTTCGGCGCAGGCCAACGCCGAATACATCATGGTGCAGATGTGCGCCCAGGTGGCCTCCGGCCAGGCGACGCCGGAAGCGGCGGCGCGCGAAGCCGAACGCCGCGCCCAGCGCATCTTCCGCCGGCGCTGATCCGATCATCCGGGGCGGCGCCAGGCGCCGCCCCCTGGAGGCCCCCATGTCCGCCACCACCGCCGCCGACTGGCTGAAGGCCCGCCGCGATCCGCACTGGATCGCCCGGCTCTTCGACTACAAGCCGCTGCTGATCATACTCTGCCTGTTCCCGGCGGTCGGTCTGCTGATGACCTTCCTGACCTATCCGCTCGGCCTCGGCATCTATCTCGCCTTCACCGATACCACCATCGGCCGCAGCGGCGTCTGGGTCGGCTTCGAGAATTTCGAGTATCTGCTGAGCGACCCGCTCTGGTGGAACGCGGTCTTCTACAGCGTGTTCTACACCGCGGTCGCCACCGTGCTGAAATTCGGCCTCGGCCTCTGGCTGGCCCTCCTGCTGAACCAGCACATGCCGTTCAAGAGCCTGCTGCGCGCCATCATCCTGCTGCCCTGGATCGTGCCGACGGTGCTCTCGGCGATCGCCTTCTGGTGGATCTACGATCCCCAATTCTCGATCATTTCCTACGTCTTCGTGGACGTCCTGCATTGGCGGACCACGAACATCGATTTCATCGGCAGTGCCTGGCCCGCGCGCTGGTCGCTGATCGCGGCCAATGTCTGGCGTGGCATCCCATTCGTGGCGATCACCCTGCTGGCCGGTCTGCAGACCATCTCGCCATCGCTGTACGAGGCCGCATTGCTTGACGGCGCCTCGCCCTGGCAGAGCT
>DASYDR010000306.1:0-3028 GCA_036499545.1 Roseomonas sp.
AGCATCGGCTTCGCCTTGCTCCGCAGGATCCGGTGGCGGCCTGCGGCCGCGGCGGCGCGGGCGGAAGGCTCAGGCGGTCAATGCCTGCTCCAGCGCCGCGGCGACGGCGAACAGCGCCGCGTCGCCGCCGTGCTCGCCCATCAGCATGACGCTGACCGGCGCTTCGCCCGGCGCGTTGCAGGGCAGGCTGATGGAGCAGCGGTCGAGGAAGTTTGCGACCGAGGGATTGCGCAGCAGCAGCATGTTGATGCGGTTGTACTCGGCCTCCGGCTCCACCTCCGCGATGCGCGGGGGGATGAGCGGGACGGTCGGGCAGATCACGGCATCGAAGGGCGCGGTGCGCGGCGCGATCGCGGCGATGATGCGGGCACGGGCGGCCAGCAGACCGACATAATCCCCGGCCGGCATCGCTTCGCCGCGCCGGATGCGGGCCAGGATGCGGGGGTCGTAGCCATCGGCCTTCTCGGCGATCAGCGGCTTGTGCCAGGCCCAGGCCTCGCTCGCCGCGAAGCCGCCCGTGGCATTGGCGGCGGGGATCTGCGCCAGTTCGGGCAGGTCGAATTCCACGATACGGACGCCGGCGGCGGCGAGCCGGGTCAGGGTGCGGGAGAAGACGGCGCCCACCGTTCCGTCCATGCCGTCGGTCAGGTAGGTGCCGCGCGGCAGGCCGAGCCGCAGCCCCGCCAGCGGGCGCGGCACCGGCGCGGCGGGATCCTCGCCGCCCGCCATCAGCGCATCGACCAGGGCGCAATCGGCGACGCTCCGCGCCAGCGGCCCGATCGAATCGAGCGTGCCGGACAGCGGCAGCACGCCGTCGAGCGGCACGCGGCGGGCAGTCGGCTTCCAGCCGACCACGCCGTTCAGCGCCGCCGGAATGCGGCAGGATCCGCCGGTGTCGCTGCCGAGCGCGGCAAAACCCATGCGGTCCGCGACCGCGACCCCGGCACCGGAGGAGGAGCCGCCCGGCAGCCGCCGCGCGGCACGATCCCAGGCGCTGGCGGGCGTGCCGTAATGCGGGTTCACGCCAAGGCCGGAGAAGGCGAATTCGGTCATGTTGGTGCGGCCGAGCACCACCATGCCGGCGCGGAGCAGCCGTTGCACGCTGCGCGCCGTCTTCTTCGCCGCCGGCGCGCCGCGCAGCACGGCGGACCCGCCGGTGCTGGTGTGGCCGGCCTCGTCGAACAGGTCCTTCACGCTGATCGGAATGCCGGCGAGGGCGGACGGCGCGCGCCCGGCCTTGCGCAGCGCGTCCATGGCCCGGGCGCTGGCCCGCGCGCTGTCGGCATGCACGGCGATGAAGGCGCGCTTGCCTTCCCCCGCCGGATCGGCGATGCGGGCCAGCGCTTCGTCGGTCAGCGCCTCGGCGCTGGTATGGCCCTCGGCGAGGGCGCGGGCGGCGGCGGCGATGCTGGCATGGGTCACGGCACTGTTTCCCCCGGAAGCGGCTGACCCGGCGCAGGCTGGCCTTGCCCCGCGCGAGCGTCAACGCCCGCGGACTCCCATATGCGCGGCCCGGTGGCGTGACCGGTCCGAGGCCGCGAATGCGGCCCGCCGCCGGTGCGGCGTCACGCCGGAGGCGTTGATATCAGAGCATCGCGAGCGGGCGCTTGCGCTTCGGCGGCGGGAAGCCGGCATCAAGCTCCGCCAGGTCGGCGGGCGACAGCACCACCTCGCCGGCGGCGGCGTTCTGCCGCACATGCGCGGGGTCGCTCGCCTTGGGGATGGCGATGATGCCGCCGGCGCGCAGCGCGAAGGCCAGTGCGATCTGCGCCGGGCTGCGGTGCTGCCGCGCCGCGACCGCGATGACCGCCGGGTTCTTCAGCATCCGCCCGCCCTGGCCGACCGGGGAATAGGCCATCACCGGCATGCGCCGCTGCCGGCAGAAGGGCAGCAGGTCGAACTCCACGCCGCGATGCTCCAGGCTGTAGAGCACCTGGTCGGCGGCGCAATCCGGCAGCGCCGCGCCCAGCTCCTCCAGATCCTCGACATCGAGGTTGGAAACGCCCCAGCGGCGGATCTTGCCGGCGCGGCGCAGCGCTTCGAAGCCGGCCACCGTCTCCTCCAGCGGCACGCCGCCGCGCCAATGCAGCAGGTAGAGGTCGATGGTCTCGATCTTCATCCGCGCCAGGCTGCGCTCACAGGCAGCGGCCACGCCGCGGCGGGAGGCATTGTGCGGATAGACCTTGCTGACGATGAACGCGTCGTCGCGGCGGCCGGCGACGGCGTCGCCCACCACCTCCTCGGCGCCGCCATCGGCATACATCTCGGCGGTGTCGATCAGGGTCATGCCGAGATCGAGACCGAGGCGCAGCGCATCCGCTTCCCGCTTCCGGTCGGATCCGCGCTCACCCATGTACCAGGTGCCCTGGCCGAGCGCCGGCACCTCGTGGCCGTCGGGGAAGGCGATCTGGGGGATGCGCATCAGAAGCCGACCTGGTCGCCGCCCTTGAGGGCCAGCATCCGCCGCGCCTCGGCCGGCGTCGCGATCTCGAGGGAGAGTTCTTCCAGGATGCGGCGGATCTTCGATACCTGCTGGGCGTTGGACGTCGCCTGCACGCCCTTGCCGATCCAGAGGCTGTCTTCCAGCCCGACCCGGACATGGCCGCCCATGATGCCGGCCATGGTGACGAAGGGCATCTGGTGGCGGCCGGCGGCGAGCACCGACCAGACATAGTCCTGGCCGAACAGGCGGTCCGCGGTTTCCTTCATGAACAGCAGGTTCCGGGGCTCGGCGCCGATACCGCCCAGGATGCCGAAGATGGTCTGGGTGAACAGCGGCGGCTCCAGCACGCCGGTGTCCAGCATATGGGCCAGATTGTAGAGATGGCCGACATCATAGCATTCGAATTCGAAGCGGGTGCCGTGGTCCTTGCCCAGCCGCTCCACGATCTGCTCGATATCCTGGAAGGTGTTGCGGAAGATGTAGTTGGTGGTGCCTTCCAGATAAGGACGCTCCCATTCGTGCTTGAAGCGCTTCACCCGCCTGGCGCTGGGCGCGATGTTGAAGTTCATGCTGCCCATGTTGAGG
>DASYDR010000307.1:0-11817 GCA_036499545.1 Roseomonas sp.
AGCGTGCGATGCGCCTCGGCGGCATCCTTCAAGGCGAAGCGCTGATTGATCTGCAGCTTCACCGCGCCGCTGGTGACCGCCTGGAACAGGTCATCGGCCGAGTTGACCAGGTCCTGGCGCTTGGCGGTATAGGTCGCGAGCGTCGGCCGGGTCAGGAAGAGCGACCCCTTGGCGGCAAGGATGCCGATATCGACCGGCGACACCGGTCCGGAGGCATTGCCATAGCTCACCATCATCCCGAGCGGCGCCAGGCTGTCGAGCGAAGGGATGAAGGTGTCCTTGCCGACGCTGTCATAGACCACCGGCACCATGGCGCCGCCGGTGATCGCTTTCACCCGGGACGCGATGTCCTCACCCGACAGGATGATGTGCCCGGCGCCATGGGCGCGGGCGAGTTCGGCCTTGGCGTCATTGCCGACGACGCCGATGACGGTGGCGCCGAGCGATTTCGCCCATTGGCACAGGATCAGGCCGACGCCGCCGGCGGCGGCATGCACCAGGATGGTGTCGCCCTTCTTCACGGCATAGGTGCGGCGGATCAGGTACTGCGCCGTCATGCCCTGCAGCATCATCGCCGCACCCTGCTCATAGGTCAGGGCGTCGGGCAGCTTCACCAGGCGATCGGCCTTGAGCGCACGGGCTTCGGCATAGGCGCCGATCGGGCCCGTGGCGTAGGCCACGCGGTCGCCGACCGCGACCTCCGTCACGCCTTCACCCACCGCTTCGACCACGCCGGCGGCTTCCATGCCGATGGTGGCCGGCATCGAGGGGGCCTTGTAGAGGCCGGTGCGGAAATAGACGTCGATGTAGTTCAGCCCGACCGCCTTGTGCCGGATCAGCGCTTCCCCGGGCTTGGGCGCCGGGACAGGCACCTCCTCCCACAGCATCTTCTCCGGGCCGCCGGGTTCGTGAATGCGGATCGCGTGGTTCATCGGGGGGCAGTCCCTTTCCTGGCGGCCTCTGCTTCCAGGGCCAGAAGTACGCGCTTGGTAGCCGGGCCTTCGGCGCCGGAATAGCCACCCAACGCGCCATTGCTGCCCGTGATGCGGTGGCACGGGATGATGATCGGGATCGGGTTGTCGCCGCAGGCCTGGCCGACCGCGCGCGGGGCGGAGCCGACCAGCCTGGCGACCTCGGCATAGGTCCGGGTCTCGCCCGCCGGGATGGCGCGCATGGCGGCCCAGACGCGCTGGCGGAAATCCGTGCCGTAGGGCGCCAGCGGCAGGTCGAAGCCGGCGCGGGCGCCGTCGAAGAAATCATGCAGCTGGGTGCGCGCCTCCCGCAGGAGGGGCGTTTCGGTCTGGTCGCGACCACGGCCCCAGTCAAGGGCGACGATGGCGCCATCCTCCTCGGACACCGTGATCTCGCCGAGGGGGGTCATGAGCGAGAGTTGGGGCATGCGGAGCGGATGGGAAACCTTGCGAAACATCCCGTCAAGTCGGGCGCGTGAGCAGCCTTGCGAGGGATGCGGGGTCCGTCACCGGCAGGGCGCAGGCACCATGGCGGCAGACATAGGCCGCGGGCGCGCCGCCGAGCATGCCCTTGCCATGCGCCGGATGCGCAGGGGCAAGCGTGTCGGCGGCCCGGAGCACGGCCAGCGCGGGATCCGGATGGCCAAGCGCGGTTGCCAGCAAGGCCGCGGTCCGCGGGTCACCGGCCGGACCGGCGATGACCACGGCGGCGCCTTCGGTGAGCAGATCGGCCGCCGCCAGGAGACCGGGCATGGCAGCCAGCGCCTGGTGGCCGGCGAAGGCGCCGATGCTGCGCTCCGCCGCCGCGCGCCAGCAGGGATCGCCGGTCAGGTGGAAGAGCCGCGCCTCGACCTCCGCCAGGATGCCGTTGCCGGCGGGGGTGGCGTTGTCGGCGGCGGTGCGGCCGCGAACCAGGATATCCGCGGCGTCATCGGCGGAGGTGTAGTGGCCGCCATCCGGGGCGGCGAAATGGCGATGCGTGGCCTCCACCCAGGTGATGGCCTGAGTGAGATAGGGAATGGCCCCCGTCGCCTCATGCAGCGCCAGGGCGGCCCGGGCCATCGCGGCCTGGTCTTCCAGCAGCCCGGGCGCGGTGACGCTGCCGGCGCGCCAGGCATGGTGCAGGCGCCCATCCGGCGCGGCGAGGTGGCGGCCAATCGCGGCGAAGGCGCGTTCCGCCAGGCCGAGCCAATCCGGCCGGCCGAAGACGATGGCAGCGCGGGCGAGAGCCGCGATCATCAGCCCGTTCCAATCGGCCAAGACCTTGTCATCCCGCCCTGGCGCCACGCGCCGGGCCCGGGCCGCGAAGAGCAGCGCGCGGCAGGCGGCCAGGCGGGCCTCGTCCTCCGGCGGCAGTAGCGCGGCCTGGGCGCGGCGATTCAGGATGGTCTTGTGTTCCCAGTTCCCCGCCTCCGTCACGTCATAGGTGCGGGCGAAGAGCGCCGCGTCCTGCTGCGGCAACAGGCTGTCGATCTCGGCTTTGGACCAGACGTAGAAGCGCCCCTCCTCCCCTTCCGTATCGGCATCCTCGGTGGCGGCGAAGGCGTCGTCCTCGGCCAGCATCTCCCGCGTCAGCCAATCGACGGTCTCGGCGGCGCGCAGCGCATAGAACGGGTCCGGAGCCGCGGCATGGGCCAGCGCCAGCAGTTCCAGGATCTGGGCATTGTCGTAGAGCATCTTCTCGAAATGCGGCGCCAGCCAGATGGCGTCGGTCGAGTAGCGCGCATAGCCGCCGCCGAGATGGTCATAGATGCCGCCCTGCGACATCTTCCGCAGCAGCAGATGGGTGACCTCGGCACAGGCGGGCTGGTTGAGGCGGAAGCCCATCTGCCAGAGGAAGCGGAAGATCGGCGGGTTGGGGAATTTGGGCGCGCCGCTGAGGCCGCCTTCCGCCGTATCCGTCCCGCGCACCAGGCCGAGCGCCACCTGGTTGAGTTGCGCCACCGACGGCAATGGGCCCGGCGTGGCCGCGGCCATCTTCGCGAGGCCACCTTTCAGGGCCGCGGCACTCTGCGCGACCTTGGCGCCATCCCGGGCATAGGCCTCGGCGATGCCTTCCAGGACCTGGCGAAAGGAGGGGCGGCCCCAGCGCGGCTCGGGCGGGAAATAGGTCCCGCCCCAGAAGGGTTCGGCCTGCGGCGTCAGGAACATGGTCAACGGCCAGCCGCCCTGTTCGCCCATCATGTGCAGCGCATTCATGTAGAGCGCGTCGATATCCGGCCGCTCCTCCCGGTCCAGCTTGATGTTGACGTAGAGCGCGTTCATCAGCGCCGCCGTTTCCGCGTCCTCGAAGGATTCATGGGCCATGACGTGGCACCAGTGACAGGCGGCGTAGCCGACCGAAAGCAGGATCGGCTTGCCGGTCCGCCGTGCCTCCGCCAGCGCGTCATCGCCCCACGCACGCCAATGCACGGGGTTTCCGGCGTGCTGCTGGAGATAGGGTGACGAGGCGTGGCGCAGCATATTTTCCGGCGGCAGGATGGTCATGGCGCAGGGCTCCTCTGGCCGGTGTCGGGGGCGGTCGCTACATGGGGTCGCGAGTGCCTATCTTAACCCGGAGCCGCCTGCCGTGCCCGTGACCGATCCTGTCGACCCGCCGCCCGCGCCCTGTCCGACATGGATGGAGATCCATCCGGTGTCGGCGTCCGCATGATGGCGGGACCTCTGCGCGGCCGATCCGCAGGCGCCGGCACCGCCGCCGCTGTTTCACGTGAAACACTGCCATGATCGTCAGCGACACTATCTTCGCACTGGCCAGCGGCGCCGGCCGGGCGGCGGTTGCCGTGCTCAGGATCTCCGGCTCGGAAACCGGCACCATCCTGTCTCGCCTGGCCGGGGCATTGCCTGCCCCCCGCTATGCCACCTTGCGGCGCCTGCGCATGCCCGATAGCGAGGAGGTACTAGACCGCGCCCTGCTGCTCTGGTTCCCAAAGCCGCGCTCCTACACCGGGGAAGACGCGGCGGAGCTGCAGCTGCATGGCGGGCCGGCGGTGATCAGCGGCGTCGCGGACGCACTGGTCGCCCTCGGCGCCCGCCCCGCCGAGCCCGGGGAATTCACCCGCCGCGCCTTCCTGAACGGCCGCATGGACCTGACCGAGGCAGAAGGCGTCGCCGACCTGGTCGCCGCCGAAACCGCCGGGCAGCGCCGGCAGGCCATGGCGCAGGTGGAAGGCGCGCTCGCCTCCCGCCTCGCGGGCTGGAGCCATGGCTGCGCCCGGCTGCTGGCGCACCAGGAAGCCGCCATCGAATTCGCCGATGACGACCTGCCGACCGATCTCTCGAACCGCGCCCGCGCCGGTGCCACGCTGCTGCGGCAGGAGCTGCAGGCACAGCTCGCCGATGGCGGCCGCGGCGAGAAGCTGCGGGAGGGGCTGTCCATCGCCATCCTGGGCGCACCGAACGCGGGCAAGTCTTCCCTGCTGAACGCATTGGCCGGGCGGGATGCGGCCATCGTCTCGGCCCGGGCCGGCACCACCCGGGATGTGGTGGAGGTGCGGCTCGACCTCGCCGGTATCCCGGTCACGCTCGCCGACACCGCCGGCCTGCGCGACGCGGCGGAGGAGATCGAGGCGGAGGGCATCCGGCGGGCGCTCGCGCGTGCCGAAGCCGCCGATCTGCGGCTGGCCATCTTCGCGGCCGATCTGCCACCCGACGCCGCCACCCTGGCATTGCGCGGCCCCGACACCTTCGTCATCACCAGCAAGGCCGATCTCGGACCTGGCCAGCTACCGGACGCGCTGCCGATCAGCACCACCACCGGCCAAGGGATGGAGATGCTGCGCGACCGCCTCGCCGAG
This sequence comes from Roseomonas sp., assembly GCA_036499545.1. Lineage (GTDB taxonomy): Bacteria > Pseudomonadota > Alphaproteobacteria > Acetobacterales > Acetobacteraceae > Plastoroseomonas. Next base: position 4,769 of record DASYDR010000307.1, read on the forward strand.
GCCGCGATCGCGCGCGCCGGCGGCCAGGCGTTGCTGACCCGCCCGCGCCACCGCGCCGCCCTGACGGAGGCGGCGCATTGGTTGGCGGAGGCGGAACAGGCGCCGCTGCCGGAGCTGACGGCGGAAGCGCTGCGCGCGGCGCTGCGCGCCCTTGGCCGGCTGTCCGGCCGTGTCGGGGTCGAGGATATCCTCGATATCGTCTTCCGGGACTTCTGCATCGGGAAGTGATCCCGCTCCGTGCGGGGTTTCATGCCGTCAGGTGATGCAAGGCCCGGGACATGATCTATAAGCCCGCGCCATGGAGAGCATTTCCTACGACGTGGTGGTGGTCGGCGGCGGCCATGCCGGCTGCGAAGCCGCGGCCGCCGCGGCGCGCTGTGGCGCCCGCACCCTGCTGCTGACCCACCGCCTGGACAGCATCGGCGCGATGTCCTGCAACCCGGCGATCGGCGGCGTTGGCAAGGGCCATCTGGTGCGGGAAATCGATGCGCTGGACGGCGTGATGGCCCGCGCCGCGGACGCCGCCGCCATCCATGTGAAGACGCTGAACGCCTCCAAGGGGCCGGCGGTACGTGGCCCGCGCGCCCAGGCCGACCGCCGTCTCTACCGTCACGCGATGCGGGCGCTGCTGGAAGCGGAACCCAACCTGACCCTGATGGAGGGCGCGGCCGAGGATATCCTGCTTGGGCGCGATGGCGGCATCGACGCCGTGGTGACCGGCGATGGCCAGTCGATCTCCTGCGGTGCCTTGGTCGTCACCGCCGGCACCTTCCTGCGCGGCGAGATTCATATCGGCGACCGGCGCATTCCGGCTGGCCGGGTCGGCGACGAACCCGCCATCGGCCTGGCCCTGGCCTTCGAGCGCGCCGGCCTGCCATTGGCACGGCTGAAGACCGGCACGCCCCCCAGGCTCGATGGCCGCACCATCGACTGGGCCGCGCTCGAGATGCAGCCCGGAGATGACCCGCCTGAGCCGCTGTCCTGGCTGACCGATCGGATCACCAACCGGCAGATCCTGTGCGGCATCACCGCGACGACGCCCGCAACCCATGCTCTGATCCGCGCCAACCTGCACCAGAGTGCGGTCTATGGCGGCCACATCCAGGGCGCCGGGCCGCGCTATTGCCCCTCCATCGAGGACAAGGTGGTCCGCTTCGCCGAGCGCGACCGGCACCAGATTTTCCTGGAACCGGAAGGGCTGGACGACGACACCGTCTATCCGAACGGCATCTCCACCTCCCTGCCGGAAGACGTGCAGGCAGCGATGATTGCCTCGATCCCCGGGCTGGAGCGGGCGGTCATCCTGCGGGCCGGCTATGCCATCGAATACGATTATGTCGACCCGCGCGCCCTGCACCGGACGCTGGAGCTGCGTGCGATCCCGCGCCTGTTCCTGGCCGGGCAGATCAACGGCACCACGGGCTATGAGGAAGCCGCCGCCCAAGGATTGATGGCGGGAATCAACGCGGCCCAGCGCGCCGGCGGCGCGGCGCCCGACCGGATCCTGACTCGTGCCGAAGCCTATATTGGCGTGCTGACCGATGACCTGACCCTGCAGGGCGTCTCCGAGCCCTATCGCATGCTGACCGCCCGGGCCGAGCACCGCTTGGCGCTGCGCGCCGACAATGCCGGGCTGCGGCTCACGGACCGGGGCCTTGGCTGGGGCTGCGTCGGACCAGAGCGGGCCCGTCACCATGCGGCCTTCGCCGCCGCGCTGCAGGACGCGCTCGCGCATGCCCGCGGTGAGACCGAAACCCCAAGCCGGCTCAATGCGCTCGGTATCCCCATCAACCAGGACGGCAAGCGCCGCTCGGCGCTCGAGCTTCTGTCGCTGCCCGGCATCACCCCCGCCGATGCCGCCCGCGCCTTCCCCTGGATCGCCGCGCTGCCGCCTGCCATTCGCGTCCAGCTCGAGGCGGAGGCTCTCTACGCTCCCTATCTGCAGCGGCAGGAGGCGGAGCTAGGCCTGCTGGCGCGGGAGGAACGGACCCGCATTCCGGACGACCTCGACTTCACGGCCATCGCTGGCCTCTCGAATGAGATGCGTCAGCGCCTGACGCGGGCGCGGCCGGCGACGCTCGGTGGCGCTGGCCGTGTACCAGGAATCACGCCCGCCGCCATCGCGGCGCTGGCGGTGCATCTGCGGCGGGCGCCCACCGAGTGTTTCACGTGAAACATCCGGACGACGCGCTCCGCGCCCGGCTCGATGCCTTTCGTGATCTGTTGCTGACCTGGAACCAGCGTATCAACCTGATCGCGCCGGCGGATGCGGCACAGATCGGACAGCGCCATATCGCCGACAGTCTGCAACTGCTGCCGCTGCTGCCCGCGGCCGGCGCGATGGGCGATCTCGGCTCCGGCGCCGGCCTGCCCGCCCTGGTGCTGGCGGCTGCCGAGCCTGGGCGCGAATGGCATCTGGTCGAATCGGACCGGCGCAAATGCGCTTTCCTGATCGAAGCTGCTCGCACGCTCGGTCTTGCCGCCACCCGGATCCACGCCGCCCGCATCGAGGAGGCCACCCTGCCCCCGCTCTCCGGCCTTACCGCCCGCGCCCTGGCGCCGCTGGCCAAGTTGCTGCCGCATGCGGCCCGACTGCTGGCCCCCGATGGCGTCGCCATCTTCCCCAAAGGCCGCAATGCCGAGCTCGAGTTGACCGAGGCAATGCCCGGCTGGACTATGCAGGTCGAGCGGCACCCGAGTCGTACCGACGCTGCCGCCACCATCCTCCGCCTCAGTGAGATCCGCCGTGCCGCGACCTGACCACGGCAAGACCCGTGTCATTGCCTTCGCCAATCAGAAGGGGGGCGTCGGCAAGACCACCAGCGCCATCAACCTCGCCGCCGCGCTCGCCGCCGATAAGAAGGTGCTGCTGATCGATCTCGACCCGCAAGGCAATGCCTCGACCGGGCTCGGTATCGCACGCCATGAACGTGGTGCCGGCACCTATGCCGCGCTGATCGGCGACCGGCCCCTGGCGGAGCTGACCCGCCCGACCGCCATCCCGAACCTCACCTTGCTGCCCGCCGATACGGATCTCGCCGGGGCCGAAGTCGAACTGGCCGGTATCGATAACCGGGAGCGACGCTTGGCCGATGCCCTCACCGCCGCCAGCGACAACCTGACCGGGTACAATTACGTCTTTATCGACTGCCCGCCTTCGCTCGGGCTGCTGACGCTGAACGCGCTCGTCGCCGCGCAATCGGTCCTGGTGCCGCTGCAATGTGAATTCTTCGCGCTCGAAGGTGTCAGCCAGATCACCCGCACGGTCGAGCGCGTGGCACGCGGGCTCAATCCCGGCCTCGCACTCGATGGCATCGTGCTGACCATGTACGACCGGCGGAACAACCTGTCCGAGCTGGTCGCGGCCGATGTCCGCGCCTTTTTCGGCACCAAGGTCTTCGACACACTGATTCCCCGCAACATCCGCATCAGCGAAGCGCCGTCACATGGCATGCCGGTGCTGCTCTACGATTTCCGGTCACCGGGCGCCCAGGCCTATCTGGCCCTGGCCGCCGAATTCCTGAAGCGCGAACGCGTTCGCAAGAAAAATGCCGCATGAGCGGCTGCAAGAGGACCGCCACATGAGCGGAAAGAAGCCGCCCCGTCTCGGCATGGGCCTGTCGGCCCTGATGGGTGAAGCCACCGCCACCGCCGCGACCAGCCCCCGGGCGCTGCCGATCGAATCACTGGAACCCGGCCCTTTCCAGCCGCGCGGCCCGATCGACCAGCCGCAGCTCGAGGAGCTGGCTGCCTCGATCCGGGAACACGGCATCCTGCAGCCCATCCTGGTGCGCCCGAAGCCGCGCACGCCGAATGCCTTCCAGATCATCGGCGGCGAGCGCCGCTGGCGCGCCGCCCAGCTCGCGCGACTGCATGAGGTGCCGGTCGTCATCCGCGACTTCGATGATCGCACCGCCATGGCGGCCGGCCTGGTCGAGAACCTGCAGCGCGAAGATCTGAACGCGGTCGAGGAGGCGGAAGGCTATTCGCGCCTGATCGAGCAGTTCGGCCTGACCCAGGACGCGTTGGGCAAGGCGGTCGGGAAGTCGCGCAGCCATGTCGCCAACACGCTGCGGCTGCTGAACCTGCCCAGCCACGTCCGGGACCTGTTGCGCGACGGTCATCTCAGCGCCGGTCATGCCCGTGCCCTGCTGACCGCCAGGGAACCGGAGAAGCTTGCCAACCAGATCGTCGCGCGCGGGCTGAATGTTCGCCAGACCGAGGCGCTGGCGGCCGGCAAGCCGGCCCCCACCGCCGCGGCGGAGCCCGCCGCCCGCGGCCAGGACGCGGATATCGCCGTTCTGGAACGCAGTCTGAGTGAGCGGCTTGGGCTGCGGGTCAAGGTCGCATCGGCCGGCAAGGGCGGCAGCGTGATGATCGCCTATCGCGACCTTGACCAGCTTGATGGGCTGCTGCGACTGCTCATGCCGGACGCCTGATATACCGCAGAGCCTCATGGCTGACCTGCTCGTTGCCGAGCTGCCTGCGGCGACGCGCGGCGATGCGGCGCGCGGGTTGGTAAGGCGGCCGCGCGGCGGGCAAAGCCTCTCATACCGATCAGCCGAAAGGCTGGCCGGTGTGATACCCCGCTATTGCCGCAACACCCCATGCTGGCGGAGGAAGCCCAGCAGCGGAAACAGCGGCAGCCCCAGGATCGCCGAATGGTCGCCTTCGACCTTCGCGAAGAGCTGTACGCCCGGCCCCTCCAGCCGATAGGCGCCGACCGAGGCCAACAGGCGCTCCCCCTCCAGCGCCAGGTAATCGTCCAGGAAGGCTTCCGAGAACTCGCGCATCACCAGGCGGGAGATGGTGATGTCGTGCCAGACCCGCTCGCCACCGCGCCAGGCGACGGTGCCGCTGACCAGCTCGTGCCGCTTGCCGCGCAAGGCCAGCAACTGGGTCCGGGCTGACGCAAGGTCGGGCGGCTTGTCGAACCAGCGCCCTTCGCAGACCAGCAGCTGGTCGCCCCCGATCACCAGGGCATCGGGCCGCTTGCGCGCCACGCGCTCCGCCTTGGCCTCGGCCAGGATGACCGCGGCATCGCCGGGCGGGATCGCCTCGGCCTGGCAGGCCTCCTTGATCGCCGCCTCATCCACCGCGGCGGTCACCGCCTCGAAGCGCAGCCCCGCCTCCGTCAGCAGCATGCGACGGGATGCGGACCCGCTGGCCAGCACGAGTGCCGGGGTCGCTGCCTGAATCATGACGGGCGCCCCAGCACCGCCGCCGCCGGATCCACCGGTGCAGGCGGCGCGGCATCGGCCCCTTGCCGGCGGGTGTGCCACGCTTCCATGAGCTGCAGAACGGTCGCTGCCGTTTCCTCGATACTCCGGCGGGTTACGTCGATCACCGGCCAGCCTCGGGCGGTGCAGAGCCGGCGCGCTGCCACGATCTCCGATTTCACGGCTTCGTGATCTATATAGTCGTTGGCATCCTGGCGCACACCACCGGCACCGATCAGCCGCAGCCGATGGCGGCGGATATCGATCAGGGCATTCACCTCGATATGCAGCCCGACCACCGGGCAGGGCGGGTTCTCGAGCTCCGGCGGCAGGGTAGCGCCGGGCACGATCGGGACATTCGCTGCCTTGATCCCCCGGTTGGCCAGATAGAAACAGGTCGGGGTCTTCGAACTGCGGGAGACGCCGACCAGGCAGACATCGGCCTCCGCGATGCCGGCGGTTCCCTGCCCGTCGTCATGGGACAGGACGTAATGCATGGCGTCGATCCGCCGGAAATAATCGGCGTCCATCACATGCTGGGCCGCCCGCTTTTCCCGTGCCTGGGCACCGATCGCGCCCTGCAGCAGATCCATCACCCCATCCAGCGGCGACAGGCAGGCCAGGTTGAGGCGCGTGCAGGCCTCCTCCAGCGCGTGACGCAGGCTCCGGTCCACCAGGGTGAACAGCACCGGGCCTGGCTCATGCTCGATGCCTTCCAGTACCCGGTCCAACTGCAGCCGTGACCGGACCAGGCTCCAGCGGTGATAGATGATTCTCACACCTTCGAACCGCGCGAGCGTCGCCCGGGCGATCGAGTTGAGCGTTTCCCCGGTCGAATCTGACACCAGGTGCAGGTTGACGATCCTGTTGGTCATCGTGTGGATAAAGCCGCGCGCTGTTTGGGGGTAGCGGGCACAAGAAAGCCGCATCAGTGGCCAGGGGTGCAAGCCGGGGATCGCGACATCCTGTCATACCCCTCTGGACGCTTTGGGACGAAACTCCGTGCGATCGGCGGATGGAACGCTCCAGCCCTGATTTTATCGGCATTATCGGCGAGCGGGGGCTGTGGATGTCACTGTGCACAACTATCGCGCTAGATGCGTCCCCAGCATTCACACCCCCTACAGCCACTTCCTCCTTTTCTAAGATTCCAATCTGAGTGAAGGGAGGGGCATGGACGCTCCGAACCCGTCGCCCAAGCCCTTGCTCCGTGCCCTGAATGGGGAAGCCGTCTGGCCGCCGCCGATGTGGCTGATGCGCCAGGCCGGCCGGCACCTGCCCGAGTACCGGGCGCTCCGGGCGGAAGCCGGCGATTTCCTGGCCCTCTGCATGGATCCGGCCCGGGCGGCGGACGTGACGCTGCAGCCGATCCGGCGCTACGGCATGGATGGTGCCATTCTGTTCTCCGACATCCTGATCGTCCCCTGGGCCATGGGGCAGGGCCTGCGCTACGCCGAAGGGGAAGGTCCGCTGTTGGATCCGCTCCGGGATGCGGCGGCGATCACACGGCTGAACCCCGGCCAGTTGCTGAGCACCGCGGCGCCGATCTTCGAGACGGTCCGCCGGGTGCGCGCTGGATTAGCCGCAGAGGCGCCCAGGACGGCGCTGATCGGCTTCGCGGGCGGTGCCTTCACTGTGGCCTGCTACATGGTGGAAGGGCACGGCTCGAAGGACTACGCGGCCGCACGGACCATGGCCTATGCCGACCCCGCCCTATTCGGCCGGCTGATCCGGATCCTGGTGGAGGCGACGGCCGAGTATCTGATCGCTCAGGCCGATGCGGGGGCGGAAGCGCTGATGCTGTTCGACAGCTGGGCAGGCATGCTGCCC
>DASYDR010000308.1:0-11179 GCA_036499545.1 Roseomonas sp.
GATCGACCTCTATGGCGACGGGCTGATGTCGCTCGAGATCACCGGCCCGGTGCGGCAGGCGCCGGCCGATGGCGGGGCGCTGGTGACCAATACCGGCACCCTGCAGGCCGATGGCGGGCGGATCGCCCTGACCGCGGCGGCCGCGGACGGGATCGTGCAGAACCTGGTGCGGGCCGGCGGGCGGATCTCGGCCAATACCGATGCCGCGACCGGCAGGCGGGGCGAGGTGGTGGTGGCCGGTACCGGCGGCGCGGTGGTCATCGAAGGCCAGGTGGAAGCGCGCGGCGTCGCGGCCGGGCAGCGCGGCGGCACGGTGGAGGTGGTGGCGGACCGGGTGCTGGCGGCAGCCGGCGCGCGCATCGATGCGTCCGGCAGCGCCGGCGGCGGCGAGATCGCCTTCGGGCAGACGCGGCAGGGATCGGCCATGCCGCGGCGGGCGCAGCGCACCGGCGTCGCGGCGGGCGCGGAGTTGCGCGCCGATGCGACCGTGCTCGGCCAGGGCGGCCGCGTCGTGCTCCATTCGACCGACACGACGCTGATGGGCGGCACGGTCAGCGCACGCGGCGGGCCGCGGGGCGGTGATGGCGGCTTCGTCGAGGTCTCGGGCGAACGCGGCTTCCAGGTGCCGGGCACCGTCGACGCCTCGGCACCGGCCGGGCGCCCCGGCCAGGTGCTCTATGATCCCGACACGCTGCGGATCGTCGCGGATGGCACGCCAGGGCTGCTCACCGACGCCGATGTCGCCGACGGCATCCTGGCCGGCGACAACCCGCCGGGCCTCGCCCTGATCTCGCCCGGCCAGATCGTCGCGGTCACCGGCGACCTGGTCCTGCAGGCGACGAATTCCATCAGCGTGGAGGCCGCGGTCACCAAGGGGTCGGGCAGCCTGACACTGCAGACCACCGGCGCGGCCGGCAGCATCACCCTGGGGGCCGATCTCATCCTGGGCAATGGCCTGACCGCGAGCGGCAATCTCACGCTGATCGCCGGCACCGGCGGCATCGCCCAGACTGCGGGGCGGATCTTCGCCGACACCCTGTCGGTGCAGTCCGGTGGCGACGTGACGCTGACCGGAGCCAACAACGCCATCGGTACGCTGACCACCTCCAACGTGACCGGCAACTTCACCCTCGGCACGACCGGCCTGCCGCTGCTGTTCGCCGTCGGCCAGGGTCCGGTCACCCTGGCCGGCAACATAGTCGTCAGCGGCATCTTCGATGTCACGGCGCGCGGCACGACCTTGCTGCAGGACGCGGCCGGCATCATCACCACGCCGCGGCTCAACGCCGCCGCCGATGGCGACATCAATCTGCCCGGTGCCAACCAGGTGCAGGTGCTCGGGCCTGTCACCGCCGGCGGCGAGACCATCTTCATCGTCAACGCCCGGGCGCTGACCGTCGCGGGGCCGGTCCGCAGCACGGGCGAAGCCGATGGCAATATCGGCCTCGAGGTCCACAATGGCGACCTCGTCGTGGACGGGACGCTGTCGATTGCCGGCACCGGGTTGCTGAGCGGCATCGACCTGCTGGTGGTGGGCGGCGATCTGATCGTCAACGGCCGCATCGATGCCATTCCGGAAGGCGGCGGCCAGGGCGTGTTCGCGCTCGCGGCCACCGGCAATGTGACGATCGGCGCCGGCGCGGTGGTGCGCGGCAACATGCTCGGCGAGAACTTCGATCGCATCGTCGCCGGTCGCATCCCGGATCAGTTCCCCCCCTATGTCCACGACCAGGACCTGCCGGTCGGCATCACCCTGGCGGGCACCGTCGAATCGGCCGGCGACGCCTGGCTGTTCCTCGCCGCCGGCACCGGCGGCATCCGCCAGACCGGCGGTTCCGTGACCGCCGGCGGGCTCTTCACGGAATCGGGCGCCGACGTACGGCTGGATGCCGCACCCAATGCCGTCGCGGGGCTGATCACCTTCAACGGCGCCGGCATCCAGGTGCCGGGCGATTTCGTGCTCGACAACGGCACCACCCCGCTCACCCTGGCGGGGCAGTTGCAGGCGGCCAATATCGGCATCATCACCACCGGCACCTTCACCCTGGCGCCGCCGGGGAGTCTGGCCATCGGCAATCCCGGCTTCCTCACCGCGGCCGGTGGCCGTGTCTCGCTGCGCATCGGCGACCTCGCGATCCCGGACGGCATCACCGCCATCCCCGGTCCCCGCATCACGGGGGCGATCGTGGAGATCGCGCCGGCCGCCGCCGGCACGCCGATGCAGGTCGCGCTGCCCGATGCCGCGCCGGCGCCGCCGGCCGGCACCTTCACGCTGCGCAACGCGCTGCTCGCGCAGATCGAGGTCACCGACACCTTCCGCTTCGGCGCCACCACCTTCGCGGGCGTCACCACGACCACGGCCGGCGACCTGCAGGTCGCGGGCAATTTCGACTTCGCCGGCGCGCCAGGGAATGAGATCGGCACGCTCGACCTGCGCGGCCTCGGCGCCGTCACCCAGGCGGCCGGCACCACGCTCGGCGCGGATATCCTGAGCGGCGCGGCCGGTGGTGCACTGACCGTCGCCAATGCCGGCAACAGCCTGCTCTATATCGGCGACATGACGGCCGGCGGCGGCATCGCGGTGAACTCCGACGGCCAGATCTTCCTGCGCGGCCTGGTCGCCTCCCCCGGCCAACTCGTCAGCCTGACCACCAGCGGCATGATCGACATCGCTGCCGACATCGCCGGCGCCGGCGAGCGGCGGATCATCGCGGGTGAGTTGCGGGTCCGCACCAGCGATGGCGGCGTCACGCTGACCGGCGCCAATGCGATCGAGCGGCTGGGGGAAAGCTTCAGCGGCGGCGACATGACGCTGGTGAATGCCGGCCCGCTGCTGACGGTGCCGGCCGGCGCGCTGGTCGATATCAGCGGCACCGGCAGCATCACCGCGACCAGCGGATCGATCACGGTCGACGGCACCGTGCAGGCGCAGGCGCTGACCCTCACCGCCTCCAACGGCACGGTCGCGGTGAACGGCTTCTCCGCCATCGCCAGCGCCGGCGCGCTGGCGCTCTCTGCGCGGCAGGTGGCGGTCGACGGGCTGATCGCCGGCAGCACCGGCATCACGGTTGATGCCAGCCAGGGCGCGACCCTCGCCGGCATCGCGCGGACGCCCGACCTGCGGATCACCACGCCAGCGGCCGTCTTCGGTGGGCTCGACGCCACGGCGGCGCGGGTGCGGCTGCTGCTGGGCGGCAGCGCCAGCGGCGCCATCGATGCCGGCACGCTGGAAGTCGCCGATGGCGGCGGCGCCCTGCTGACCGGGACCATCGCCGGCATCGCCGGCGGCCCGGCGGCGGCGCGTGGCACGCGCAGCGCGGGTGGCCTCACGCTCGGCGATCCGCCGGCCAACCAATTCGACTTCCTGTTCAACGACTGCCCGCTCGCCGCCAGCGTCTGCGCCCGGCCGCCGCAACCGGAAGTGCCGGGGCCTGACCCGTCGCAACCTGAGATGCCGGGGCCCGACCCGTCGCAGCCGGTCGCGCCACCATTCGAGGTGCCGGGACGCATCGTCCTCGGCATCCCCACTTATACCGTGGCCGACAACCCCGCCGGCGTGGTCGGGGAAGTCGATCCCGCCGGCCAGCCGCCCGCCAATCCGCTGGTGACAATTCCCGTGCTGCCGCTCGACAGCCGGCCAGGGCGCGACACCACCGAGGATCGCGAACTGGCGCCGCCCGATGTGCGCGCGCAGGATTTCTAGAGCGCGCGATCAAACAAGGCCTTGGAGCAGGATGCGTGAGCGCTTGCGAACGCATCCTGCTCCAAGAGCGGATCCACCGCGACTTCCGGCCGATCCCGCGATATCGCAGCCGCTGCCCGGCCGGCCGCCGTCGACGCCACCATGGATGCCGGCCGGTTGATTCCGCTGTCGCGCGCGGGCTGCTATGCTTGCGCCCGAGAAACTTGAGAATGCGGATGCGGGATCGCAAAGGCACGGACTGGGCAGGAGTCGGGCAACGCCTTCCGGCATTCGCCGTGGCATTGGCTGCCATGGCGACCGTTGGCTGCGACGACAAGCATGGCCAGGCCGCCGCGGCCGGCTTCGACGCGCCGGCGCATGCCCGCCGCGTGGCGGAGGAGCGGATCCTGGCCCGCGTGGCGCGCCCCGGCGCGGTGCTGCGGGCGATGCAGGTCTATCGCCAGGCGGCGCCGCAGACGATCGCGGTCTGCGGCCAGGTGAACCCGAGCGGCCGTGGCGACAGCCCCTATATCCCCTTCGTCACCGTCCTGACCTATGAGGGCGATCCACCGGCGGCAGGCGGGGAGCCGCGCTTCCAATTCGCGCAGTATCTCGCCGACAGCAGCCCGGCCGCGACCCGGGTCTATGTCGAGATGGTGTCGCGCTGCTTCGAGGGCGGCGGCACGCGCGATGCGCGCCAGGTGCCGGCCCTGCCGCCTTTGCCCGACGGCCTGCAGCGGCAGGCGGAGGACCCGCCGCCGGCCGCCGCGGCCCTGCCTTCCCCGGCGCCCGCCGCCCCGGCCCCCGGCCAGGCGCCGGCGGCCATGGTGGTGGCATCCCCTTCCAGCCGCAGCAGCGTCACCACGCGCCAGCACGCCAATCTGCGCACCAGCCCGTCCGGCGGCAGCGTGGTGCGGGTGGTGCCGCCCGGCTCCTCGCTGACCGTCTTCGGCGAGGCCCCCGGCGGCTGGTACCAGGTGGGCGAGAGCGAGCCGCAGGGCTGGATCCACGGCAGCATGCTGGGCGGCCCCTGATCGGCAACCGGCCCGCTACGGCACGCCGCGCAGCAGGTCCGTGTCGCTGCAGCGGTCGAGCTGGGTGCAGGCGGAGAGCTGCGCCTTGCAGCGGTTGATGCAGCCGACCTCGTCCGGCGCGCCGCGGGCCGTGCAATGCCGGCAGGAGGCCTGGATGCGGCTGAGGCAGGTCTGCTGGTCGTGTTCGCCGCGACGAAGACCGGGCCGCAGGCTTGCCTGCTCCGGCAGCCCGGCATCGGACAGCGCGTAGCTGCGGCCCTGCAGATAGGCGGCCAGGCGGATCCGCAGCGCCACGTTGCGCGCGAAGTCGACGACGCTGCAGGCGCTGCTCATCGGGTCGGCCTCGCAGGCCTGGCGCTGGATATCGCTCATCGCCCGTTCCCGCGCGCCGAGCGCGCCGAGGCAATAGGCGACGCCGTTGTCGCGCGGCGTCGGCGTGGCGGGCTGCGCCTGCGCCGTGCCGCCGAGCAGGGCCAGCAGGATCCATATCCAGTGCATCGGCTTGCGCATCATCATCCCCGCGGCGCCCCTGCGCCCCGGCGGAGGATGGCACGGCCGGAATGGCGGGGTCACGGGGCTGGCGGGATGCCAAGCAGGATGCTGCGATGCATCATGACGGGCATGCCCCCTGACACACCCGATCAAGCCTCGACGGCGTTCCTCACCCTGCTCGCGGTCGCGGTCGGCGCGCTGGTCGCCAACCTCTATTACGCGCAGCCGATCGTCACCGCGATCGCGCCCGAGATCGGCATCAGCCCCGATGTCGCCGGATCGATCACCAGCGTCACCCAGATCGGCTACGGCATGGGGCTGTTCCTGCTGGTCTCGCTCGCCGACCTGGTCGAGAATCGCAGGCTCGTGCTCTGCCTGGTGAGCCTGACCTTCCTGGGGGTGGTGGCCGTCGCCAGCTCGACCGGTGCTGTCACCTTCTACCTCGCTTCCTTCCTGATCGGGCTCTGCGCCACCGGCGCGCAGGTGCTGTTGCCTTTCGCGGCACAGCTGGTGCCGGAAGCCAGGCGCGGCCGCGTCATCGGCAACATCATGGCCGGCGTGCTGACCGGCATCATGCTGGCCCGGCCGATCGCGCTCTTCATCAGCGCGAGCTTCGGCTGGCGGGCGGTGTTCTGGGGCTCGGCGGTCCTGCTGCTGCTGATCGGCCTGGCGCTGGCGCGCATGATGCCGCGCAGCAGGCCGGCGGGCGGGCTGCATTACGGGCAGATCATCGCCTCGACCGTCGGGCTGTTCCGGTCGATGCCGGCGGTGCGCTGGCGCGCCGCCTATGCCGCGCTGATGTTCGGCACCTTCAACATGTTCTGGACCGCGGCGCCGCTGATGCTGGCCGAGCATTTCGGCCTTTCGGGGCATGGCATCGGCTTCTTCGCGCTGGCCGGCGCCGGCGGCGCGCTGGCCGCCCCGATCGCCGGGCGCCTCGCGGATCGCGACCTCGAGAACCCGTCGACCGCCGGCGCCATGGTGGTGGTCGGGCTCGCCTTCCTCGCCACCGGCTGGGCGGTGGCGGCGGGGTCGCTGGCCGCGCTCGTGGTGTTCGCGGTGCTGATCGATGCCGCGATCCAGACCAACCAGGTGGTCAGCCGGCGCACCATCTTCGCGGTGCCGGCCGCGGTGCGCGGGCGGGTGAACGCGATCTACATGACCATCCAGTTCGCGGGCGGCGCGCTCGGCTCCGTGCTCGGCACCGTCAGCTACCACGCCGGCGGCTGGAGCCTGACCGCAGCGGTGGGCGTCGCGGCGAGCCTGGCGCTGCTCGGCCTCTTCGCGCTCGAGATGCGGGGATCGCCTGCCCGGCGTGATTGATCAAGCAGAGGACACCCGGCGCGGCGACCGAAGCGCCCGTCGATGGACGATCCGCCCCCGCGGCCTCGAAGGCACGCAGCGCGGGCATGGGCGGGCGGCGACCTGGACCAGGATCGCCCCGCGCAGAAGCGATCATGGCCCGGCCCGGTATCAGGGACGCCCGGCGGTCACGCCGCCATCCACCGGCAGCACTGCGCCGGTGATCCAGGATGCCTGTGCGGAAGCGAGGAACAGGATCGCCTCCGCCACGTCGGCCGGCTGGCCGTTGCGGCCGATCGGGTGGAAGGCGTTGAAGCCCGGCAGCACGTCCCGCACCTGCTCGGGCGACAGGAAGGTGCCGTAGACGGGGGTTTCGACGACGGCCGGGGCGACCGCGTTGATGCGGATGCCGTGCGGCGCCAGCTCGATCGCCAGGTTGCGGACCATGGCGTGGACGCCGGCATTGGCGGCCGAATAAGCCGCGGAAGGCGTGGCGCCGATCGCCTGGGTCGCCCACATCGACCCGGTCTGCACGATCACGCCGCCGCGGCCCTGGGCACGCATCGCCCGCGCCGCCGCCTGGGCCGCGAAGAACTTGCCCTTCAGGATGGTATCCAGGAACCAGTCGTATTCGGCCGGCTCCAGCTCCAGGAACGGCTTCGGCCGGAACACGCCGGCATTGTTGACCAGGATGTCGACGGCGCCGAAGCGCGCCACCGCCTCCGCGGTCAGCGCCGCGCCGGTGGCGGGATCGGCGATGTCGCCGGCGAAGGTCGCGACATCCCCGCCGATCGCGGCCGCCGCGGCCGCCAGCTTCGCCGGATCCCGCCCGTTGATGACGAGCCTGGCGCCTTCCGCCGCCAGCCGCCGCGCCACCTCCAGCCCGATGCCCGAGCCGCCGCCCGTCACCACCGCCACCTTGCCCGTGAACCGCATGCTGCTCTCCTACTTTGTCTATCTATCGATAGATAGATGATCGTGGCGCTATAGGCCTTGCCGCGACGGTCGCGCAAGACCTATCTACCGGTCGATAGGTAATCTTGAAGGCGAACCGGCGGTGTCCGAGCGTGCCGAAGCGATCATGGATGCGGCGGAGCGGCGGATCCGGGAGGCTGGCTATAACGGCTTCAGCTTCCGCGACCTGGCGGCCGATGTCGGCATCAAGAGCTCCAGCGTGCATCATCATTTCCCGACCAAGGAAGCGCTGGCCGTCGCGGTGGCGCGCCGCTACGCCGAACGCTGCGAGGCCGCCTTCGCGGCGCGGCAGGCGGCCGGCGCCGCCCCGGTCGAAGCCTGGCGCCATGTCTTCCGCCAGGCGCTGCGCGAGGATGGGCGCATGTGCCTCTGCGGCGTGCTGGGGGCGGAATCCAGCAGCCTGCCGCCCGAGGTGCAGGCCGAGGCGCGGCGCTTCTTCCTGCGCGGGCTGGACAGCCTGGCGCGCCCGGCGGCGCAGGCGAAGCAGGTCTTCGCGACCCTGGAAGGCGCCATGCTGCTGGCACGTTCGCTCGGCGATCCCGACAGTTTCGACGAGGCGACGGCGGCACTCGCCTGAGCACCCCGGTAAGTCTCCGGGATGGAGGATCATTAACCTTCCCGGCACGCTTGCCGGCGGCCGGGTCCCGGCCCAGCTGTGGGCGGCTGCGGAACCGGGAACATGGCCATGCGCGAATGGGATGAGAGCACCGTCACCGAGGAGGTGGTGCGCCGCTTCGAAGCCGCGCCGCCGCGGCTGCGCCAGGTGATGACGGCGCTGACCCGGCACCTGCACGCCTTCGCGCGCGAGGTCACGCTGACCGAGGCCGAATGGATGGCCGCGATCGAATTCCTGACCCGCACCGGCCAGGCCTGCAGCGACACGCGGCAGGAATTCATCCTGCTGTCCGACACGCTCGGCCTCTCCACCCTGGTCGATGCGCTGAACCACCGGGCGGCGCCGGGCGCCACGCGGTCCACCGTGCTCGGGCCCTTCTTCGTGCAAGCAGCGCCGGCGGCCGAGAACGGCGCGCGCATCGATGCCGGCCGCGACGCCCAGCCGCTGCTGGTCGAGGCCGCGATCCAGGACACCGCCGGCAGGCCGATCGCCGGTGCCACCGTGGATGTCTGGCATGCCGACAGCGAAGGTTTCTACGATGTGCAGCGCGACGGCGGCGGGCTGTCGCACCGCGCCCGCTTCACCAGCGACGCCGAGGGCCGCATCCGCTTCTGGACCGACATGCCGGTCAGCTACCCGGTACCGGATGACGGCCCGGTCGGCGACATGCTGAAGGCGACCGCCCGGCATCCCTGGCGGCCGGCGCATGTGCATTTCATGATCGCGGCGCCAGGCCATGAGCGGCTGGTGACGCATATCTTCGTGGCCGGCGATCCGTATCTCGACAGCGACGTGGTCTTCGCGGTGAAGGATGCGCTGATCGGCGACTTCGCCGCCATGCCGGCCGGCGTGGCGCGCGACGGCCGCGCCATGGATCGTCCCTATCGCCTGCTGGACTACACCTTCGGGCTGCAGCCCGCCGCGCGCTGAACCCCGCCTGGGCGGCGCGGCCGGGCTGTGGGAAGCTCTTCCGACTATTGGGAGGAAGCATTGCCATGGATCCGAAGCTCATCGCCGAAGCGGCATCGTTGCTGGTTGCCGCTCGGCAGCGGCACAGCCGGATCGACCGACTGCCCGAGGCCGTCCGGCCGCAGAGCATCGCCGAGGCGCATGCCGTGCAGGATGCCGTGACGGCGGGCCTCGGCCAGACGGTCGGCGCCTTCAAGGCCAATGCGCCGATGCCGCCGCGCACCAGCGAAGGCGTGCGCGCGCCGATCTATGCGCCGGCGGTGTTCCCCTCCCCCGCGCACATCCCGGCCGCGGCGATGCCCCAGCTCGGGGTCGAGGGCGAGGTCGCCTTCCGCTTCCGCCAGGACCTGCCGCCGCGCGATGCGCCCTACAGCCGGGAGGAGGTGAGCGCGGCCATGGATGCCTGCGCCGCCATCGAAGTGGTCAGCAGCCGCTTCGCCGACCCCGCCGCCGCGACCACGCTCGAGAAGCTGGCCGATGGCGTGAGCAATGCCGGCTTCGTCTTCGGCGCGATCCTGCCGGACTGGCGGCAACTCGATCTCGCGCAGATCCAGGTCGCGCTCACCGTCAATGGCGAGACCGTGGTGGCGCAGGCCGGCGGCCATCCGCTGGCCGATCCGGTCGCCGTCGCCGTCGCCCTGGTGGAGATGATGCGGCCGTTCGGCGGCGTGACGGCGGGCCAGTTCGTGACCTGCGGTTCCTATACCGGCCTGCGCTACCTGAACCCCGGCGACCGCTGCGCGGTACGCTTCGAGGGGCTGGGCGAAGCGGAAGTCGCGTTCGACAGGTAGAACATGGCGCAGCCATTCGCCGAGCCGTGCGGCCAGGGCGTCATCACGGCGCAGCCCTGCCCGCGGGCACTCGGGCGGGAGATGCCGCCGGCGCGCCGCCGCCTGGTCCTGGCCGCCTGCGTGCTCGCCTCCTCGATGGCCTTCATCGACGGGTCGGCGCTGACCGTCGCCCTGCCGCGGCTGCGCGCCGATTTCGGCGCCGACCTCGCCGCCGTCCAATGGGTCCTCAACGGCTATGTGCTGGCGCTGGCGTCCCTGACATTGATCGGCGGCGCACTGGCCGATGTCTTCGGCAAGGCGCGGATGCTCGGGCTCGGCTGTCTTCTGTTCGGGCTGGCGTCCGCGGCCTGCGCGCTGGCGCCCTCGCCCGCCTGGCTGATCGCCGCACGGGTCGTGCAAGGGGCGGCCGCGGCCATCGTCACCCCGGCCAGCCTCGCCCTGATCGGCGCCAGCTATCCGCGCGCGGAGCGGAACCGGGCGATCGGCATCTGGGCGGCGGCATCCGCCTTGACCACCGCCGGCGGCCCGGTGCTGGGCGGATGGCTCACCGAATCCTTCGGCTGGCCGGCGGTGTTCTGGATCAACCCGCCGCTGGCGCTGCTGGTGGTCGGGATGCTGTACGCCGCCGCGCCGCCGCAGCCGCGGGAGCAACGCCAGCTCGACATCCCCGGCGCCGCCATTCTCGCCGCGGCGCTCGCGGCGCTGGCCTGGGCGCTGAGCCAGATCGGCCCCGGCAGCCACGCGGTATCCTCGGCCGGGCTGGTGATCGCGGCCGGGATCGGCCTGACCGGGCTCGCCGCCTATGCCGCCTGGGAGCGCCGGAGCCGGCATCCGATGACGCCGCCGCGCCTGCTGCGGAACCGCGCCTTCGTCGGGCTGAACCTCGCGACGCTGATGGTCTATGCGGGGCTGTCCATCATGTTCTTCCTGCTGCCCTTCGACCTCGTCGACCGCCGCGCCCTGACCCCGACGGAGGCCGGGCTGGCGTTCCTGCCCTTCACGCTCGGCGTCGGCCTGCTGTCGCGCGCCTTCGGCGGGCTGGCGGACAGGCTGGGCGCGCGCAGGCTGCTGATGGCCGGGCCGGCGGGGGCGGCGCTCGCCTATCTCTGGATGGCTGTCGGCCATGCCCAGCCTCTGGCGCTCGGCGTGATCGCGCCCATGGCGCTGCTCGGCCTGTCCTTCGCCGTGCTGGTGGCGCCGCTGACCGCCGCCGTCATGTCGAGCGTGGACCAGGCGGATGAAGGGCTCGCTTCCGGCATCAACAACACCGCGGGCCGGATCGCGCAGCTCGCCGGCGTGGCGCTGGCCGCCGGCGCGG
>DASYDR010000309.1:0-4977 GCA_036499545.1 Roseomonas sp.
ATTCCTCATCGCTCGCATCCGCGAACCAGGCGAGCGTCTTCGCCAGCCCCCGCACCATCGCCTCGAATTCCGCCCGCCGCGCCGCGATGACGTCGGTCCGCGCATAGAAGGCGGTATAGCTGGTCGGGCCGCGCGCCGCCTGCGCGTGCCAGACGGCGCAGCCCGCATCCTCCAGCCGCGTCACGAAAGGCTCGAAGAGCTGCGCGCAGTCGAGGCGACCGGCCAGCACCGCTTCGGCATTCTCGGCCATGGTCGCGTCGGTCACGCGGCGGATGCTGTCGGGGTCGAGGCCGGCACGGCGGATATCCTCCTGCAGGGCCCACCAGGGCGTCGGCACCTCGCTCACCGTGCCGAAGGTGAGCGTCGCGAGGTCGGTCAGCCGGAAATCGGGGCGCGGGGCGCGGCCGAGGATGAAGAAGGGATCGCCCATCACCACCGCGCCGAACAGCCGCAGCGGGCAGGCGGGGTC
The DNA here is from genome assembly GCA_036499545.1 of Roseomonas sp. Classification (GTDB taxonomy): domain Bacteria; phylum Pseudomonadota; class Alphaproteobacteria; order Acetobacterales; family Acetobacteraceae; genus Plastoroseomonas. The sequence continues at coordinate 470 of DASYDR010000309.1, forward strand.
CTTGTCATGCGCCAGCAGCAGGCGCATCGGCCCGCCCCAGGCCAGGTCCGCCTCGCCACTCAGCACCACATCCTCGGCGAGGGAGGGCTGGGCGCCGGAGCGCAGCCGGACTTCCACCCCTTCCGACGCATAGTCGCCGCGCGCCAGCGCCGCATAGAAAGGGGCATAGAACACCGCCCGAAAGGGCTCCTGCAGGGTGATGGAATGCATCGCGGCCGCTCCGATGGTGCATGCTGGGGAGCAGATTCCTGCCGTCGGGCCGTTCCGCCCCGCGACGATCTGCTCTTAGATGGCATACAGCTTGCCTTAACCGTGCGACGCCGCAAACCGCCCGGAGACCAGCGATGCCCAGCCGCCGCCAGATCCTTGCCGCCGCCGCGATGCTCGCGGCCTCGCCCGCCGCCGCGCAGGAACGGTATCCCGCGCGCCCGATCCGGATGATGATCCCGGTCGGCGTCGGCGGCGTCACCGATATCGTCGGCCGCATCCTGGGCGACGGCATGAGCGCGATCCTGGGCAAGCCGGTGGTGGCGGAGAACCTGCCCGGCGCCGGCAGCACGGTCGGCGCCACCGCTTTCCAGCGCACCCCGGCCGATGGCTACGCCATGCTGATCGTGACCAACAACCACCCGGTCATGCGGGCGGTCTATCCGAATTTCCCCTACGATCCGGTCGCCGATTTCCTGCCCTTGGCCCTGGTCGCGCGCCAGCCCTTCGTGCTGGCGGTGCATCCGGGCGTGCCGGCGCGGGATGTCGCGGGCCTGCTCGCCTGGCTGCGGCAGCGCGGGGAGGCGGCGAATTACGGCGCCACCAACCCTGGCGCCACCAATCACCTGGCCGGCGAGTTGTTCAAGCAGATCACCCACACCGATTTCACCATCGTGCCCTACCGCACGGCGGCGAATGCGGTGCAGGACCTGGTGGCCGGCCGCATGAGCTTCACCATCGACAGCCCGACCATGCTGCAGCCGCTGATGCGGGACGGGCTGGTGCGCGGCCTCGCGGTCTCCTCGCCGGATCCTTCGGCGCTGGTGCCGGGGCTGCCGAGCCTCGCGCAATCGGGCGTCGCGGACTACGACCTGACCGCCTGGCAGGCGCTCTACGCCAGGCCCGGCACGCCGCCCGAGATCGTCGCCCTGCTTTCCGACACCGCGCGCCGGGTGCTGGCCGATCCGGTGGTGCAGCGTCGCCTGGCGGGTGCAGGGGTCGAAGTCTGGCCGGACAGCGCGCCGGCGGCGGCCACCGCGCATATGCGGGCGGAAATGGCGCGCTGGTCCCCGATCGTCAGCCGCATGAACCTGGGAGGCAATTGATGTACCCGACGCCCCGCGCCTATCGACCGCTGATCATGGGCCGCCACGGCGCGGTCGCCTCCAACCATCCGGTCGCGACCCAGGCCGGGCTCGACGCGCTGCGTGCCGGGGGCAATGCCGCGGATGCCGCCTTCGCGGTGGCGCTGACGCTCGGCGTGGTGGAACCGCATATGTCCGGCCTTGGCGGCGACGGCTTCTACCATGTCTGGGACGCGGCGCAGGGCAGGGGCCGCGTCTTCAACGGCTGCGGCACGGCGCCCGCGCATGCGACGGCGGCGAGCTATCGCGCGCGCGGCGGCATCCCGCTGCACGGGCCGCTCTCGGTCTCGATCCCCGGCATGTTCGCCGGCCTCTCGCTGCTGCATGCGAGCTGCGGTCAGGCGCGGCGGGCGACGCTGTTCGGCGCCGCGATCGAAGCGGCGGACGGCGGCTTCGCGGCGACCCACGCGCTGCGCCATTTCGCCGGCAGCCAGCGCGATCGGCTTGGCGCCGGCTCACGCGCCGCCGCGCTGTTCCTGCCGGGCGGGGAGCCGCCCGGGCTCGGCGCGGTGGTGCGGCAGGAGGCGCTGGCGGCGACCATGCGTGCTGTGGCCGAAGGCGCCGATTTCGCGGCGCTGCTGGCGCGGGGCGCCGCCCAGGCGGACGTGCCGCTGGCCGGGGCCGAGCTGGCCGAGACCCGCGCGGAGGAGGTCGATCCGATCGCGGTGCCGTATCGCGGCTTCACCGTGGCGCAGACGCCGCCCAATTCCACCGGCTTCACCATGCTGCAGATGCTGCGCATCCTGGATCGCTTCGACCTGGCGGCCCTCGGCTGGGACAGCGCGGCGCTGATCCACCTGATGGTGGAGGCGAAGAAGCGCGCCTTCCTGGACCGGGAAGCGCATGGCGCCGATCCGCGCGGCCGCGATATCCCGCTGGCCATGCTGCTGTCGGAAGCGCGGGCCGCTGAACATGCCGCCGCGATCGATCCGCACCGCGCCGCGCATCTGCCGCTGAAGCCGGCGAAGGGCAGTGGCGACACCACCTATTTCTGCGTCGTCGATGCCGCGGGCAATGCCGTCTCCGCCATCCAGAGCCTGAATTCCGCCTTCGGCTCCGGCGTTATCGCCGGCGACAGCGGTGTGCTGCTGAACAACCGCATGAGCTATTGGCACCTGGAGGACGGGCACCCCAACCTGCTGGTGCCGGGCCGCCGCGTGCGCCACACCATGAACGCGCCGATGGTGCTGAAGGATGGTCGCCCCTGGTGCGTCATCGGCACGCCAGGCGCCGATAACCAGGTGCAGATCAACACCCAGGCGATCGTGGCGCTCTGCGATTTCGGCTTCGACCCGCAGCAGGCGGTGGAGCTGCCGCGCTGGACCTCCTCGCAATTCGGCCAGCCGGCCAATTACCCGCATGACGGCGACGATACCCTGACCATCGAGGAAGGGCTGGCGCCGCATGCGGCCGCGCTGCAGGCGCTCGGCCATCGGGTGAAGGTGGTGCCGCCGCTGGAAGGGCCCTGCAGTCTGGAGGCGATCCGCATCCTGGAGAATGGCGTGCGGATGGCCGCTTCCGACCCGCGCCGCGACGGCTGGGCCGGGGCCTACTAACTCCACAAGATCGGTCAGGCTTGTGCCGCCGCAGCTGATCGCCACCTTCCGCACTTCGCGGGAGGTGGCGCCGCCGATCTATCCCGCCGTAGCGTCAGGACCGACCCCGTGTCGGTACATCAGCTGCCTCGTTCCAGGGCAGGACGGCAGCACCCACGCCCCGAGCCAGGCGCGCTCGCGCCATGGTTGGCAGCTTGAATCTCCACTCGCCGAAGAGACAGTGGGGCTTCGTGGAGGCCATCAGCTCATCGGGTTATACGGAGGTAGGTCGCCTTGCCTCTGCAGTATTTCCACCGTCCATTGCTATCCTTCTTCCATTGACTGCTCTTCTCAGGATCCAAAGTCATTTCGCCACTGTCTCCCGAAAATCCGAAATTCTTATAAATTCCTCTCAATACCGGGGTCAGCGGAATCAACGAAAGCCGTGCCGGCAATTGCTCGCTTAGGCACATGCCCAGAAAATACTCGAACATGACGGCCAAGGCGCCGGTACCAGATTGGGGGTGCTTGACGATATCGGCAATATAGATGCCGTCCTCATCCGTAACAATCATGGCGACAACCGCCGCTTTCCCGCACAGCATATATGCATATGCGCCAGAGCGGTCGTCAGGGTCATCACCCTTGCCTGTGGTCACATCGGAGTTTCTGATCATCTTGACAAGGGATCGGTAATTCTGAACGGGATCGGGCTCTTGTTGATTGGCGGGCAAATTATTATTTTCATTGACGATGAAATCGACGAGTTCGGTAACGGCATTATCTATAAAATTCGGATGTAATGCTAACGCTTCATTGGTAAGAATAGGGAATACCGGGGGATCATTGATCCATGTGTATACATGATGTTTCGATTCGCTCATCTTTCCTTCCTCCTATATGAAGCATCGGTGCTGATTTCGGGTTGTTCGTCAGGGCGGTCGAATACGATGAAGCCCTTCCTGAAGGGCATGGAATTCCGTTTCGGTACTATATCCAAACGATTCCCGATCGTATACCCCGGAATCTGAGGCTGCCTCGCCTCGCTCGAAGCCTGTCTCTGACCCACCATGCAAGCTGGGTTGGGTGGCCGGAGCGGCTGTATCACGCCCCCTTATCGGGGCGCGTGATACGCGCGAGGGTCCCGGCACCTGGGGCGAGAAGCCAGGCAAGGGGCCGTTGCCATCACGCCTTCGCGGCCAGGATCGCTTCCACCACCTGTTGCACCTCGAAGGCCTCGCGCAGTGTCGCCAGGCCATGCGCTTCGCCGCGCGTCATCGCGGCGACCTTGTCGAGCTGCGATTTCAGCACCAGCGGCCGCATGCGCTCGTTTGGCATCGCATCCGGCGCCGGCTGCCAGGTGCCGTCATCCGCGCGGCGCTCCGCGAAGGACCAGTCGCGCAGGCGGATCGCGCCGCCCGTGCCGTCCAGCGTCCAGAGATTGTGGTCGTCCTTCAGGGTCACGCCGACGCCGCCGGCCAATGTGACCGGCAGGCCGCCCGCGGTCAGCCGCGCCGCGATCGCGGTCTCGGCACGGCCCGGCGCGTCGAAGCGGGCGCGCGCTTCCTCCAGCGCCAGCGGGCCAAGCTGGCGGCGGGTCAGGAAGAGGAAGTGGGAGATC
>DASYDR010000310.1:0-4800 GCA_036499545.1 Roseomonas sp.
TCCCCCTGGACCCCCTTCTTTTATTTTTGATTACTTGGAATGGCGGAATGGATGTGGCGGCCGTGCTCTGCAGTACGAGTGGGAAAAAGAAAAGAAGGGGGGCGGGGGAATTCACTCCCCCGGGGTCGCCCTCACCCCAACGCTGCGTTAGCCTTCTCCCATGTCCACCCGGCTCCCGCCGCTGGCCGATCTCCAGGCCTTCGCCCATGTCGGCGAGACCCGCAGCCTCACCCGGGCTGCGGCGCTGCTCAACGTCACCCAGCCGGCGGTCAGCAAGCGCATCCGGGCGCTGGAGGCCTGGGTCGGCAAGCCGCTGGTCGAGCGCCGGGCCAATCGCATCGCGCTGACCGAGGCGGGGGCGGCCTATGCGGCGGCGATCGCGCAGGGCTTCGCGGTGCTGCAGGGGGCGACGGATGCGCTGATGAAGCCGCCGAGCGGGCCGCTGCGGGTACGCGCCTATACGACCTGGGCGCTGCGCTGGCTGATTCCGCGCCTGCCGCAATACTACCGGCTGCAATCGGACCATGCCGTCGAAGTCACCACCTCCCTGCTGCCGGTCGACTTCTCGACCGATGCGGTCGATGCGGCAGTTCGCATGGGGCCGGGCAATGCGCCGCTGCCGGGGGCGACGCGGCTCTGGCGGCACGCGATCATGCCCTATGGCGCGCCAGCGGTCGCCGCGGCAGCGCGGGAGCGGCTGGGGGAGGCGAGGCTGCTGGCCAGCCTGGCCAGGCCACGGGACTGGGCGAACTGGGCCGCCTCGCGCGGCGTCAGCCTGCCGGAGGACCGGATCGTCTCCTTCGAAAGCACCAGCCTGGCGATCCAGGCGGCGATCCAGGGCATGGGCGTCGTCATCGCCTCGCCGATGCTGGTGGAGGAGGATGTGCGGGACGGGCGCCTCGTGCCCGTGGTCGACGCGCCCCTGCAGACCGATGATTATTATTGGCTGCTGATGCCACCCGGGCGGGTCCGGCCGGAAGCGGTAATGTTCTGCGGCTGGCTGCTGCATGAGATCAGCCGGCTGGAATCCGTGGCCGGAGACTAACCACAGGTTGGCCTACCCTGCGACTTTCCCCCGGCGACAAGCTCCGGCTTCTGCGGCAGTTTCGCGTCAGCCGAGCGTCCGATGACCGTAGGGCCGAAGGCCCGAAGGTCTGAATCGGCCGCTCGACTCAGAAGGCGTCCGATGACCGTAGGGCCGAAGGCCCGAAGGTCTGAATCGGCCGCTCAATTTACAAAGCGGCGGCAGCCGCGCGGCAGGGAGGAAATCGAGTGTCCGAGATCGGCGCCCCGCAACGCTTCCGCACCCGCATCACCGATCTGTTCGGCATCCGTCATCCCATCCTGGCGGGCGGGCTGATGTGGCTGTCCGATGCGCCCTATGTGGCCTCGGTCGTCAATGCCGGGGGCATGGGCTTCATCACCTCCCGCTCCTCCGCGACCTTGCCGGAATTCGAGGCGCAGCTCATGCGCTGCGCGGCGCTGACCGGGGGCAAGCCCTTCGGCGTGAACCTCTCCACCTCCCGCCACACGGCGGTGCCGCTGATGACCTATCTGCAGGCGGCGCTGGACCATGGCGTGCGTTTCTTCGAAACGGCGGGCCGGGCGCCGGCCGATGACCTGATCGCGGCGATCCGCGACGCCAGCGGCATCGTCCTGCACAAGGTGCCGCTGCTGCGCCACGCGATGACGGCGGAACGGCTCGGGGTCGATGCGGTCGCCCTGGTCGGCATGGAATGCGGCGGCCATCCGGGCGCCAATAGCGACATGCCGGCGATGCTCGGCGGCGCGATCGCGGCCGGGCGGCTGACCATCCCCTATGCGATCGGCGGCGGCATCGGCACCGGCCGGCAATTGCTGGCGGCGCTGGCCATCGGCGCCGATGCGGTGATGATCGGCACCCGCTTCCTGGCCGCCGCCGAGGTCACCGCGCATGACGCCTACAAGCAGCGCGTCGTGGCCTCCGGCGAGGATGACAACCTGGTCGCCTTCGCCGGCAACCTGCCGATGGGCGGCGCCTGGCGCGTCATGGCGAACGGCACGGCGCGGGAGATCCGGCGCCGCCAGGCCGAAGGCCTCGACGGGTTCGAGGCCTATGCCGACCTGTTGAAAGGCACCCGGTCGCGCGATGACTGCTATCGCGACGGCGACACGGAAAGCGGCATGCTGTCCATGGGAGCCGCCGCCTGCTTCATCGATCGCGTCGAACCCATGGCCGCGATCATCAACACCATCATCGCCGAGGCGGCCGATTGCCGCGCGCGGCTCGACAGGCTGATGCCGGCAACGGCCGCGGCCATCGCATGACGAGGAACGGAAGACACTCCATGCCACCCGACACTCCCCTCGCGGCGCCTGCCATCGGCGATATCTGGCCGATGCGCGACAAGGTCGCCTTCGCCGGCATCGGCACCACGCGCTACGGCAACTTCCCAGAGACCGACAGCTACGGCCTGGGCTGCGAAGCGCTGAACGCGGCGCTCGACGATGCCGGGCTGAAGCCCTCCGACATCGACGGCCTCATCGTCAACCGCATCCCGACCTATGAGCGCTTCGCGGAGATGATGGGGATCAACCCCCAATACTGCCTGCTGACCGAGGCGCCGGGCCGCTTCTCTGGCGTGTCGCTGGCGCTGGCGGCGCAGGCGATCGCCAGCGGTGCCGCCAAGACCATCGCGCTGGTCTATGGCAATAACGGCCGTTCCGTCCGCATGACCTATGGCGGCGGCGACAGCCAGTGGAGCCCCTGGGGCATGACCAGCCCGGGCGCCACCCACGCCATGATGTGGCGGCGCCACATGCACCAGTTCGGCACGACGCATGCCGATCTCGGCCATGTGTCGAAGGCCTTCCGCGACCATGCCTGCCTCAACCCCGATGCGGTGATGCATGGCCGGCCGTTCACGCTCGAGGATCACGCCAATGCGCGGCCGATCTGCGAGCCGCTGAAGCTGCTCGACTATTGCCTGATCAATGACGGCGCCGTCGCCTGGATCATGACCAGCGCGGAGCGGGCGCGCGACATGAAGCGGCCGCCGGTGCTGCTCTCCGGCTATGCGCGGCAGGATGCCTTCCACTACGGCAGCGGCCCGGCTGACGACCTCTGGTACCCGAACCTCAGCGCCACCCGCAGCGTCTATGACCGCGCCGGCATCGGGCAGAACGATATCCAGGGCCTCGGCATCTACGACAATTTCTCGCCGACGGTGCTGTTCAGCCTGGAAGGCCTCGGCTTCTGCAAGCAGGGCGAGGGTGGCGACTTCGTACGCGACGGCACCCTGGCGCTCGGCCGCGGGCGCTGGCCGACCAATACCTCCGGCGGGCATCTGTCCGACAGCTACATGCAGGGCTGGGGCATCATCGCCGAATGCGTGCGGCAGCTGCGCGACGATTGCGGCGCGCGCCAGATCCCCGACGTGCAGGCCATGCAGTACATCTGCGCCACCAACATCGCCCAGAGCGCGATCCTGCGGAGGGACGCATGAGCCTCGCCACCCGTCCGAAGCCCCTCGTCGACAACTGGAACCGCCCCTTCTGGGAGGCTTGCGGCCGCGGCGAACTCACGCTGCAGCGCTGCAAGACCACTGGCAAATGCTTCTTCCCGCCCGCGCCGGTCTCGCCCTTCACCGGGCGGCCGGAATGGGAATGGATCGCGGCGTCCGGCGGCGGCGAGCTCTGGTCCTATGTCGTGTTCCACCAGAGCTACTTCCCCGGCATGAAGGACGAGCTGCCTTACCCGGTCGCGATGGTGAAGCTGGATGAAGGCCCTTTCCTGCTGACCAACCTGGACGGCATGGCGGCCGCCGATGCGAAGATCGGCATGCGGCTTTCGGTGCGCTTTCCCGGCGGCCCGGACGGCTTCGCGCTGCCGCAATTCGGACCCGAGGGAGCAGCGGCATGAGCGGCCCGATCATCGTCACCCGCCACGAAGGCTGGGCCGAGCTGCGCATCGACCGCGAGGACAAGCGCAACGCGATGAACCGCGCCAGCCGCACCGGCCTGCTGAACGCCTTCGAGGCCCTGCGGGACGAGGCGCGCGCCATCGTGCTGACCGGCACCGGCGCCAGCTTCTGCGCCGGCATGGACCTGAAGGAGCGCGAGGAGGATCGCAAGGCAGGGATCGAAGGTGCCGGCGACGAATGGATCGCCGTCAACATGGCGATCCGCGCCCATCCCGCGATCTTCATCGCCGCGGTGAACGGCCTGGCCTTCGGCGGTGGCGCCACGCTGATCAATGTCTGCGACCTGGCGATCGCCAGTACCAAGGCCAGCATCGGCTGCCCGGAGATGGGGTTCTCGACCTATCCGGGCATGGCGGGACCGGCGATCCAGCTCTCGGGCGTCACGCGCAAGCAGGCGGCCTGGCTGGTGCTGACCACCAACCGCATCGATGGCGCGACCGCCGAGCGCTGGGGCATGGTCAATCAATGCGTGGAGCCGGAAGCGCTGCTGCCCGCGGCGCGGGAGCTGGCGCAGAAGGTCGCGCAGTTCGACCCGGTGGCGCTGGCCGAGAGCAAGAAGGCGCTCGACCGCATCCCCGCCTTCATCACCGACTGGCAGGAAGCGATGGACCACGGCCAGATGGTGAACCTGATGATCCGCTCGAAGACCACCGCGCAGGCGGAGGGCAATGCGCGCTTCGCGGCCGGCATCAAGAATCCCGGCCAGGGCTGAGCGCCCGATGACCGGAGGGCCGGATGGCCCGAAGGTCTGGATCGGCCGCTCGACAAAAAGACCGCAGCCCGCGTGAAGGGCACCCGAGGAGAGACGTCCATGCGTGAGACCAATGCCGGCGCCGTC
>DASYDR010000311.1:0-15705 GCA_036499545.1 Roseomonas sp.
GGGCGGGTACCGGCGATCGCGTAGAAGCCGGGGATGTCACGGAACCGCGCCGCGGGGCCGTTGATCCAGATGCCCAGCACCTCGACCTTGCGGCGCACCTCCAGCGGCTGCCGCGGGCCGCGCACGGTGACCAGCACCGCATCCCCGGTCTCGCCGCCGAGCGGCCGCTCGGCGGCGCCGAAGACCAGGATGGAAGCGCCGGTGAAGCCGGTGGTGACCTCGACGAGGCGGGTCGAGATACCGACCGCCAGCGTCGGGCGCGCGGTGTCGGGCACCTGCGCGACGGCAAGCTCGGGGGCCAGCAACAGCAGCAGCGCGAGCATCGCCTGCACGGCTCTCACTGCAGGGCCCTCACGGTGAAGAGCGTCGCCGGTGTCCGCACCAGGTCGATCAGCAGCGCGAAGGCGACGCTGAGCACCAGCATGCCGAGCAGCGCGCGCGTCTCCTCCCCGCGCAGCTTCTGGCCCATCGCCGCGCCGAACTGGGCGCCGGCGACGCCGCCGGCCAGCAGCAGCATGGTCAGCACGATATCGACGCTGCCCACCTGCCAGGCCTGCAGCAGCGTGACATTGGCGGAGACGAAGACCACCTGGAACAGGGAGGTGCCGATCACCACCGAGGTCGGAATGCCCAGCAGGTAGATCATCGCCGGCACCAGCATGAAGCCGCCGCCGACGCCCATCACCGCCGAGAGCACGCCGATCAGGAAGCCGACCGACATCACCGGGATCACCGAGATATAGAGGCGCGACTTGCGGAACCGCATCTTGAAGGGCAGGCCGTGCAGCCAGGTGTGTTCCCGCGGCCTCGCCACGGCGCCGCGCCGGCGGCGGATGATGGCCCGCACGCTTTCGCGCACCATCAGCACGCCCACGGTGCCGAGCACCACGACGTAGAACAGCGATACCGCCAGATCGACCTGGCCCATCCGCCGCAGCGCGGCAAAGAGCTGCACGCCGGCCAGCGAGCCGAGCAGGCCGCCGCTCAGCAGCACCACGCCCATGCGCGGATCGACATTGCCCCGCCGCCACTGCGCGATCAGGCCGGAGACGGAAGCACCCAGGGTCTGGTTGGCGCCGGAGGCGACCGCGACGGGGGGCGGGATGCCGATCAGGATCAGCAGCGGGGTGAGCAGGAAGCCGCCGCCGACCCCGAACAGGCCCGAGAGCCAGCCCACGCCAAAACCGACGCCGAGCAGCAGCAGGGCATCCACCGACATTTCGGCGATCGGCAGGTAGACCTGCATCGCTGGGCGCGCGCTCGGCTCGGAACAAGGTAAGAAGGGGGGTGTGGACCCGTGGCCGCCGGGGCGCAACCCGATGCTGTGCCCGGAGACAAGAAAAAATTCCGCTGTAACCGGCGCGCGGAGAGGATGCTTCTCTACCCTCCCGGCTTCAGCACCTTGTCGCGGTAGTTGCAGAAGGCGATGGCGGCACAGCGCCAGCATTCCGGCGCCCGCGCCTTGCAGACGTAGCGCCCGTGCAGGATCAGCCAGTGGTGCGCGTCGCGCAGCAGCGCCGGCGGGCAGCGGGCGACCAGGCGGTCCTCGACCTCCCGCACGGTCTTGCCGGGGGCCAGGCCGGTGCGGTTGCCGATCCGGAAGATATGGGTGTCGACGGCCATCGCCTCCTCGCCGAAAGCGACGTTGAGCACGACATTGGCGGTCTTGCGGCCGACGCCGGGCAGCGCCTCCAGCGCGGCGCGGTCGGCCGGCACCTCACCGCCATGGCGTTCCAGCAGCAGGTGCGACAGCGCCGCGACGTTGCGCGCCTTGCCCTGCCACAGGCCGATGCGGCGGATGTAGGGGCCGATGCCGTCGGCGCCGAGCGCGGCCATCGCCGCCGGCGTCGGCGCCGCGGCGAAGAGATCGGGCGTCGCCTTGTTCACGGACGCATCCGTCGCCTGCGCCGACAGCACGACGGCGACAAGCAGGGTGAAAGGGTCGCTGTACTGCAGTTCCGTCTCCGGCGCCGGATTGGCGTCGGCCAGGGCGCGGATGAAGGCGGCCGCCTGGTCCAGCCCCATCATGCGGGCGCGCCGCGGCGCGGCGGCGCTGCCATGCAGGGGCCTGGCGCGTTTGCGGATCAGCTTCGGGGCGGGAAGCTTGGGATCTGGCGGAATCGACATGGTGATACGGTACCGGGCAGCCTAGAATGCGGACGCGATGTCAGCCAGCCCGGAACCGATCCTGTTCGAGGCCATCTGCACCCCGCCGCGCAGCCTGACGCCGCGCGCCTATCGGGTGCTGGCGGTGTTGATGACCGGCCTGGCGATGGTGCCGGCGCTGCTGTTCATGCTGCTCGGCGCCTGGCCGGTGCTGGGGTTCCTGGGCGGCGAAGTGGCGCTGGTGCTCGGCCTGATCGCGCTGCATGCCCGCTGGTCCCTGCGGGTGCGGGAGACGCTGGTGCTGACGGAAGGCGCGCTGACCATCAGCCGCACCGACCATCGCGGCCGGCTGCGCACGATCCGCATCGACCCCTATTGGGCGCGACTCGGCCGCGATGCCGGTGGCCGCCCGGCCGTGCTGCAGCGGAACCGCAGCACGGCGATCGGGCTGCCCTTGTCGGAGACCGAGCGGGAAGCGCTGGCCGATGCGCTGTCGGCGGCGCTGGCACGCTGGCGCCGCCCGGATTTCGACAACCCGCAGCTCCGGTAGGGCAGGACAGATCCTGCGCCCGGCGCCCGGGAGTGCAAGAACTCAATCCGCCGGGGTCGGATCCAGCCGGTAGCCGCCGCCTTCGGTGAGCAGCAGCCGCGCCGCGGTCGGGTCCGGCTCCACCTTCTGCCGCAGGCGGTAGATATGCGTCTCCAGCGTATGGGTGGTGACCGCGGAATTGTAGCCCCAGACCTCGTTCAGCAGGATCTGGCGCGGCACCGGCCGGCCGCCGGCGCGATAGAGGTACTTCAGGATCGCGGCTTCCTTCTCGGTCAGCCGGATCTTGCGGTTGCGCGCCTGCTCCAGAAGCATCTTCGCCGAGGGGCGGAAGATATAAGGCCCGATGGTGAACACCGCGTCTTCCGAATTGTCGAACACGCGCAGCTGGGCGCGCAGCCGGGCCAGCAGCTCGTTCAGGCGGAAGGGCTTGGCGATATAGTCATTGGCCCCGGCATCGAGGCCCCGGACCACATCGGCTTCCGCATCCGCGCCGGTCAGCATGATGACCGGCATGCGCAGCCCGTGCCGGCGCAGCCGCGTGCAGAGTTCCCGCCCATCGCCATCCGGCAGGCCGATATCCAGCAGCACGGCGTCGAAGCGGCGATCCGGTGAGGTCAGCATGGCTTCCGCTTCAGCGGCGGTGCCGGCCTCGGCCGTCTGGAACTCCTGGTCGATGGCGAGCTGCTCCGCGAGCGTGCCGCGCAGCGCCTCGTCGTCATCCACGATCAGGACTGGCCTCGGACCCGGCATTGGAACTCCTCAACTTCAGCGGCGTGACGGGCGTTGCGACATCCCAACGCGAAGGCGCCTCGGACGAGCAGGCCTCACAAACGATGCGCACACAACGTATCCGTCGCTCACAGAGTTGCGACGAGACGCAAATAGGTATGATCGCGCAAAATGGTGCCATTGCGGCGGAACCGAGGGCAAGGCCTCATCGTCCGGGAACGGCGGCAACTCTGCGGCGGCGCTGATATTTCACTCCGGGCCCCCTGGGCCTCTGCCGTCGCGATGCCACATTCGCGGTGCGGCATTGCCCAGAATGGAACGCCATAAATAGCCATGACCAGTCCCGGCCACTTCGCCTCCGGCAGCCTTGCCGCTTCCCGGCACGCCAGCGCCGCCACCGCCGACCCCGAGGTCCTGGCGTTGCGGGGCGTGCATCGCGCGGTTGCGGACCTGCGACGCGGCACCCCGGTGCTGATCCACGGTGCCGAGGGCGCGTTGCTGGTCGCCGCGGCCGAGACCGTCGGCGCGCGTGGCCTGGCGGCCTTGTCCGAGGCGGCGCTGGCGCCGCCGGTGCTGCTGCTGGCCCCGGTGCGGGCCGCGGCCGTGCTGCACCGGCCGGTACCGCAGGCCCAGACCGACAAGACGGAGGAAAGCGGCGCCGTCGCGCTACGCCTGCCGCCTGCCCTGTTCGACCCCGACGCCCTGCGCAGCCTGGCCGACCCGGTCGCCACGGACCTGCTGCCCGAGGCGCCGGAACGGGCGCCGGTGCCGCCGCTGGCCCGGGCCGCGCTGGCGCTGGCCAAGCTCGGCCGGCTGCTGCCGGCCCTGGTCGCGGCCCCCGCCCCGGAAAGCGCCGCCGCGCGCCTGGCGCTGCTGAGCGTGCCGGCCGGCGACGTGCTGGATTATCCGGCCTCCGCCGCCACCTCCCTCCGCCGCGTGGCCTCGGCGCAGGTGCCGCTCGAGGATGCGCCGGATGCGCGCATCGTCGCCTTTCGTGCCGCCGATGGCGGGATCGAGCATCTGGCGATCCTGATCGGCCAGGTGGAGGAGATGGTGGCGCGCGGCGGCGTGCCGCTGGTGCGCGCCCATTCCGAATGCTTCACCGGCGACCTGCTCGGCTCACTCCGCTGTGACTGCGGCCCGCAGTTGCGCGGCGCCATCAAGCGCATGGCGGCGGATGGTGCCGGGGTGCTGCTCTACCTGGCGCAGGAAGGCCGCGGCATCGGCCTGGTCAACAAGCTGCGCGCCTATACGCTGCAGGATCAGGGGCTCGACACGCTCGATGCCAATCGCGCGCTCGGCTATGGCGCCGATGAACGCAATTTCCTGGTCGCCGCCACGATGTTGCGCGAGCTCGGCGTGCCGAAGGTCCGGCTGCTGACCAACAACCCCGACAAGCTTACCGGCCTCGCCGCCTGCGGCATCGAGATCGAGGGGCGAGAGGCGCATCAGTTCGAAGCGAACGGCGTCAACGACCACTACCTCGAAACCAAGGCCCGGCGCTTCGGGCATCTTCTCTAGCCTCAAGCGCCGGCGCGGCCTCCGGCCGCTTGGCTTCCGCGCTGTCAGGGCGCGCCAGCGGCGGCTGATGGTCGCGCGCGGGGCCTTCGCGGCCCCGGTCTGCATCGGCTTCGCCTCGCAGCCCGCAGGACTGGGTGGCGGCCTGCGACCGCTGGGCGATTGGCGGGTCAGGAAGTGGCCGCCGCCATCCCATGCGCATCGGCCGCGATCGCGTAGGAGTGGCGGCGGAGCGTGTGGTCGAAGATCTGCGCGGTCACCATCAGTTCGTCGGCGCCGGTGCGGGCGATGAAATCGGTCAGGCCCTGGCGCACGCTGTCACGGCTGCCGACGATCGCGCAGGACAAGGCGTTGTCGAGCATCGCCTTGGCATAGCGATCGAGCCCGGCCTCGAAATCCGCGACCGGCGGCGGCAGCTTGCCCGGACGGCCGCTGCGCAGGTTCACGAAAGCCTGCTGCTGCGAAGAGAACAGGAAGCGCGCTTCCGCATCCGTCTCCGCGGCGACGATGTTGACGCCCAGCATCACATGCGGCCCCGGGATATGCCCGGACGGGCGGAATTGCGCGCGGTAGATCGCGATCGCCTCCATCATCTGCGCCGGCGCGAAATGCGAGGCGAAAGCGTAGGGCAGGCCAAGCGCGGCCGCGAGTTGCGCGCCGAAGGTCGAGGATCCCAGGATCCAGACCGGCACCTCGAGCCCGGCGCCGGGCACTGCCTGCACGGCCTGGCCCGGCTGCGCGGGGCGGAAATAGGCCATCAGCTCCACCACATCGCGCGGGAAGTCGTCGACATCGCCGGCGAGGGTGCGGCGCATGGCGCGGGCGGTGACCTGGTCGGTGCCTGGGGCGCGGCCGAGGCCGAGATCGACGCGGCCCGGATGCAGCGCGGCCAGGGTGCCGAACTGTTCCGCGATCAGCAGCGGCGCGTGGTTCGGCAGCATGACGCCGCCCGCACCGATTCGGATGCGGCTGGTGCCGGCACCGACATGCGCCAGCGCCACCGCGGTGGCGGCGCTGGCGATGCCGGGCATGTTGTGATGTTCCGCCATCCAATAGCGGGCATAGCCCAGGGCCTCGGCATGGCGCGCGAGGTCGAGTGAGTTGCGGAGGGACTGGCCGGCATCGCTGCCGTCCGGCACGGGGGAGAGGTCGAGGACCGAGAGCGGGATCATGCGATCCCATATGGGCGCCAGGCCGGCCAGCGGGAGATGGACCAGCCATGACGGAAACCGCCCGGCCTTGCGGCCGGGCGGCTCCCTCCGGGCGGATCAGGGGGTGGCGCGGGCTCCTCCGGCCGGAGGTCCAGCCCGCCGCCGCCTCCGCTCAGCCGCTGTTGCGGGTCAGTTCACACGCGCGGGCGCCGGGGCCGTGGGCGTGGTCGCCGCCTGGGGCGAAGCCGGAGCCGCGGGCCGCGCCTGGGCCTGTGGCGCGGCGGCCGCCGGACGCGTCGCGGCCGTGCTGCCGGCCGGGTTCGCGGGCGTCGCCGGACGCACCGCCGGGGCGGTACCCACCGGATGCGGCACCGGGGTGCCCGCCGCCTGCGCCGCGGGGCGCTGGAGGGTGCTGCCGGCCTGGCCGGCCGGGGCCGGTGTCACCGCCGGACGCTGGGCCTGGACGGCGCTCGCCGCCGGAGCCGCCGGGACGCTGCCGCTGGCCGCGGGCGTGGCGCCCTGGGCCATGGCACCGAAGGAAGCGCCCATCATCAGGGCGGCGGCGAAGGAAGTCTGCAGGATCTGGCGCATTGGAACCCTCCTTGGTGGGTGTGGCGCAAGGAGGAGTTCAGCCCGCGGCCTTGTCGGCCGAAGGGCGCGGGCAAGGTGGTTTCGGGGCGATTGCGGCGGCGCTGCGCGGCCTGCGGCCAAACCGTGGCGCGCGTATCGAAGCGCTACAGGCCGGCATCCGCCGGCACGAACACCGCGCCCTCGGCATCGATGCGCGTTTCGACCTTGTCCAGCAGGTCACCGAAGCAGGGACCGAGGATGCATTCGCCATCCTCCACCCGGAACCGCGCGCCATGCGCCGCGCAGATGATGTGCTGGCCCTTGGCATCGAGGAAGCGATCCGGCACCGGATCCAGCGGCAGGCCGATATGCGGGCAGGAATTCACATAGACGAAGACATCGCCGCCACGCCGCACCGCGAACAGCCCGGTGAAGGAGCCCGGCGCCGCCGGAAAACCCTTCGATCCGCCATCGGGAATGTCGGCCAGTTGGCAGAGGTGCCGTTCGCTCACCCTTTCCATCCGCCGAGCCTGGCGATCACCGCCCAATGCGCATCCGAGATCGGCATCACCGACAGCCGGCTCTGCCGCACCAGGGCGATGCCTTCGAGCTTCGGTTCCGTCTTGATGACGGCCAGGGTCACCGGCTTCGGCACCGGGGAGACCGCCTGCATGTCGACGCAGACCCAGCGGCCGGTGTCGTCGGTCGGGTCCTGATAGGCTTCCTTCACCACCCGGACGACGCCCACGACCTCCTTCCCCTCATTCGAGTGGTAGAAGAAGGCGAGGTCGCCGGTCTTCATCGCCTTCAGGAAGGCGGCGGCCTGGTGGTTGCGGACGCCGGTCCAGGCCTCGGTGCCGTTCGCGACCTGCTGGTCCCAGGAAAAGGCGTCGGGCTCGCTCTTGACGAGCCAATGGGCGGGCTTGCTCATTCCGCCAGTTTCCCGTCCTTGAAGACGATCCGATAGGGGTCGATGCGGATTTCCCCGAAGCAGCTGGCCTTCGCGAAGGGATCCTCCGCCACCATCCGCTCCGCCGCCGCCCGGTCGGCGACATCGACGATCCGGACGGAGCCGATCGAGCCGCCCTCCACATCCATCACCGGCCCCGCCAGCACCAGCGCCGCGGCATGGTCCTGCAGATAGGCGATATGGGCGGCGCGGACCGTGCGGCGGGTCTCGGCCATGCCTGGCCGGTCAAGGATGCGGATGGCGAACAGCATGCGGAACCGGTTCCCTCGTTGCGCGGCCGGGTCGTGACAAAGGCGCGCCTTCAAACCGCGGCGTTATGCCACTAGTTTGCGCCCGTGACCGCCAGCCCCCAAGCCCCGACCGCGCCGATCGCCACCGGCCGCAGTCTGCACCGCTTCGCCAATCCCGGCCGCTTCCTGCGGACGACGGATGCCGCCATGCCCTGGCTCTGGGCCGCTGCCCTGCTGGTGCTGGGCGTCGGGCTGGCCTGGGCGCTGGTCTTCTCGCCGCCCGATTGGCAGCAGGGCGAGACGGTCCGGATCATGTACGTGCATGTGCCGATGGCCTGGCTGGCCATGGGCGGCTATGCCGGGCTCGCCGTCGCCTCCATCCTGTCGCTGGTCTGGCGGCATCCGCTGGCCGATCTGGCGGCGCGGGAACTCTCCCCGGTCGGGGCCGCCGTCACCGCGCTCTGCCTCGCCACCGGCAGCCTCTGGGGCAAGCCGATGTGGGGCACCTGGTGGGTCTGGGATGCGCGGCTGACCAGCGTGCTGGTGCTGTTCTTCCTCTGGCTCGGCCACGCCGCCCTGGTCCGCGCCTTCGAGGAGCCGGAGCGCGGCGCCCGCGCCGGCGCCATCCTGGCCCTGATCGGCGTGGTGAACCTGCCGATCATCAAATTCTCGGTCGACTGGTGGAACACCCTGCACCAGCCGGCCTCCGTCGCGCGGCTCGGCGCACCGGGGATGCATGTCGACATGCTGTACCCGCTGCTGGTCTGCGCGCTGGGCTTCACCCTGTTGTTCGCCGCCCTGGTGCTGGCGAGGGTGCGGAGCGCGGTGATGGAGAGGCGCATCCGCGGGCTTGAGCTGGCCCGCGCGCGGCGCCACGACCAGGTCCGGTCGCCGGAGGGCACAGGGGCCGATGGTCCCGGGCACCGGAGGCGTGAAGCGGACGCGCCCGACTTCAGAGCCGCGGGATGACCTTGCACTGGTGGCATGTGGCGATCAGCTATGGCCTGACCCTGCTGGTCTTCGGCAGCCTGGCGCTGGGCGCCGCGCTGCGCCACCGCGCCGCGCGCCGGCGGCTTGCCATCCTGGACCCGCGCGCATGACCCGCAAACGCCGCCGGCTGATGATCCTGGGCCTCTGCGCGCTCGGCATCGGCAGCGCCACCGCGCTGTCGCTGGCCGCCTTCCAGGATAACTTGGTCTTCTTCCGCTCCCCCTCCGACGTCGCGCGCGACCAGCCGCAGGACGGCCGCGCCTTCCGCCTGGGCGGCCTGGTCGAAGCCGGCAGCCTGGCGCGCGACACCGCGACCGATGGCCGCCCCGCGGCCCGCTTCCGGGTGACCGACGGCGCCCATGCCGTCACCGTCACCTATACCGGCGTGCTGCCCGACCTGTTCCGGGAAGGCCAGGGCGTCGTCACCCTCGGCCGGCTGACGCCCGACGGCACCTTCCGTGCCACCGAAGTCCTGGCCCGTCACGACGAGACCTATATGCCGCCCGAAGTCGCCGACGCGCTGCGCCGCAGCGGCCATTGGAACCCATCCCAGGGCGCGGCGCCGCCGGCGGCGACCTGGAACACCGCGCCCACCACCAGCCGGGCCGGCGGATGATCCCCGAACTCGGCCATTTCGCGCTGGCGCTCGCCTGCGCCATCGCGCTGTTCCAGACCGTCGTGCCGATCTGGGGCGCCCAGCGCGGCGCCCAGCGCGCCATGGCACTGGCCCCGGCGCTCGCCACCGCGCAGCTCATCGCCGTCGCGGCGGCTTTCGCCGCGCTGATCTGGTCCTTCGTCGTCAACGACACCACCGTGTCCGCGGTGGTCGCCAACAGCCATTCGGCGAAGCCGCTGCTCTACAAGATCTCCGGCGCCTGGGGGAACCACGAGGGCTCCATGCTCCTCTGGGTGCTGATCCTGGCGCTGTGCGGCGGTGCCGTCGCCGGCTTCGGACGCAACCTGCCGAGCGCGCTGCAGGCGCGGGTGATCGGCGTGCTGGGTTTCATCGCGGTCGGCTTCCACGCCTTCATCCTGCTGACCAGCAATCCCTTCGACCGCGTCTGGCCGCCGGCGCCCGATGGCCAGGGACTGAACCCGGTGCTGCAGGATCCTGGCTTGGCCTTCCACCCGCCGCTGCTCTACCTCGGCTATGTCGGCTATGCGGTGACCTTCGCCTTCGCCATCGCGGCGCTGCTGGAAGGCCGCGTCGACGCCGCCTGGGGCCGCTGGGTGCGCCCCTGGGCGCTGGCCGCCTGGAGCTTCCTGACGCTGGGCATCGCACTCGGCTCCTGGTGGGCCTATTATGAGCTCGGCTGGGGCGGCTATTGGTTCTGGGATCCGGTCGAGAACGCGTCCCTGCTGCCCTGGCTCGCCGGCGCCGCGCTGCTGCATTCGGCGATCGTGGTGGAAAAGCGGGAGGCGCTGAAGACCTGGACCGTGCTGCTAGCGATCCTCGCTTTCGCGATGTCGCTGCTCGGCACCTTCCTGGTCCGCTCCGGCGTGCTGAATTCCGTGCACGCCTTCGCCAACGACCCGGCACGTGGCATCTTCATCCTGGTGCTGCTGATGGTCTATGTCGGCGGCGCCTTCGCGCTGTTCGGCTGGCGCGCCGGCCGCCTGGCACCGATCGGCATCTTCGCCCCGGTCTCCCGTGAAGGCGCGCTGGTGCTGAACAACCTGCTGCTCTGCTCCATTCTCGCCGTCGTGCTGGTCGGCACGCTGTATCCGATGTTCGCCGATATCCTGACGGGCGCCCGCATCTCGGTCGGACCGCCTTTCTTCAACACCGCGACCGCGCCGCTCGCCATCCCGCTGATCGCCGCCATGGCGATCGGGCCGATGCTGCCCTGGAAGCGCGCCGGCCTGTTTGGCGCGCTGCAGCGGCTGTGGTGGGCGATGGCGACGGCGCTCGGCGTCGCGCTGGTGGCGCTGCTGCTCGGCGGCGCGCCGGTCTGGCCGGCGATCGGCTTCGGCGCCGCGGCCTGGCTGATCGCGGGCGCCGCCGCCGATATCCTGGACCGTACCGCCGCCTTCCGCACCAGCGCGCGCAACGCCTTCAACCGCGCCCGCAACCTGCCGCGCGGCGCCTGGGGCGCCGCCATCGCGCATGCCGGACTCGGCGTCACCATCGCCGGCATCGCCGGCATGGGCCTGGCGACCGATGCCCTGGTCCAGCTCCACCCCGGCGAGCGCACGCGCCTCGGCGGCTATGAATGGCGGCTGGATGGCGTGCGCGACGTCGCCGGTCCCAATTGGGCGGCCCGCCGGGCCACCATCACCGTGCTCGACGCCGGCGCGGTGGTGGCGGTGATGGAGCCCGAGCGCCGGTCCTTCCCCGTGGCCCGCATGACCACGACCGAAGCGGCCATCCACACCAACCTCTTCCGCGATCTCTATGCCGTGCTCGGCGAGGAGCGCGACGGCGCCGCGGTCCTGCGCCTGCACCGCAATCCGCTGGCGCCCTGGATCTGGCTCGGCGCGCTGGTGATGGCGCTGGGCGGCGGCCTCTCACTCTCCGACCGCCGCGCCCGCGTCGCGGCCCCGGCGCCCAAGGGAGCGACGCAGACCGCATGATGCCGCCGAGCCTTATGACTGACTTCTTCGCCGCAGCTCCGTCCATGGAGAGGCTCAGCGGTATCGCGCGCGGGGTTGGTGGGGCGGCCGCGCGCCGAACAAAGGCTCTCATACCGGGTCAGCCGGCAGGCTGGCCGCTATGACCGATGCCGCCAGGCCACGCCGCCGCTGGCTGCTCTACGCGCCGCTCGGCATCGCCGCCGCCGCGGGGGCGGGCTTCTATACGATGCTGCGCGGGCTGCAATCCGGCAGCTACGACCCGCGCGGCGTACCGTCCCAGCTCGTCGGCCAGGCCGCCCCCGGCTTCAGCCTGCCGCCGCTCGCGACCGCCAATCTGCCCGGCCTTTCGGATGCCGATCTGCGTGGCGTCGGCCGGCCATTCCTGGTGAATTTCTGGGCGAGCTGGTGCGTGCCCTGCATCGTCGAGCACCCGCAGCTCATGCGCCTGTCGCGCGACGGCGTGCCGGTCTTCGGCGTCAACTACAAGGACCGCGCGGAGGATGCCCAGGCCTTCCTGACCCGCCGCGGCAATCCCTTCCGGCGCCTTGGCTGCGACGAGCCGGGCCGCGCCGCCATCGACTGGGGCGTCTATGGCGTGCCGGAGACTTATTTCTTCGACAAGGACGGCATCGTGCGCTGGCGCTGGCCCGGCCCGGTGACGCCGGAGGTGGTCGACCAGGACATCACGCCCCTGCTGCGGCGCTACGCCTGATGCGCGCCGCGACGCTGCTCCTGCTCCTTCTGCTCGCTTCACCCGCTTTCGCCGCGGTCGGCACGCCGGAAGAGCGGCTGGCCGATCCGGCGCAGGAAGCCCGCGCCGAGGCGATCGGCCGGCAGCTGCGCTGCCTCGTCTGCCAGAACCAGTCGATCGAGGACAGCGACGCCGACCTCGCCCGCGACCTGCGCCGCATCGTCCGCGAACAGGTCACGGCCGGCGCCGACGATGCCCGCGTCATCGACTTCCTCCATGCCCGCTACGGCGATTTCGTGCTGCTGCGCCCGCCGGTGAACGCCGTGACCGCGCTGCTCTGGGCAACACCCGTGCTGGCTCTGGGCGGCGGCATCCTTGCCATCCTGCTGATGCGCCGGCGCATCGCCGCGACCCCTGCCCCCGCCCCGCTGACCGAGGCCGAACGCGCCCGCCTCGCCGAGCTCGACGAGACACCGCGAGCATGACCTGGTTGCTGATCGCGGCCCTCGCCATCCTGGCGCTGGCGCCGCTCGTCCTCGCATTGCTGCGCCCGGCCCGCCCGCGCGGCCGGGCGGAAGCCGACCGCGCCCTCTATGCCACCCAGCGCGCCGAGCTCGACCGCGAGCGTGCCGAAGGCCGCCTCGACGAGGCGTCCCATCGTGCCGCCCTGCTGGAGTTGCAGCGCCGTCTGCTCGCCGCGCCGCAATCGGAACCCGTCGCCCAGCCCCGCCGGGCCAGCGGCCCGCTGCTCTCGGCGCTCGCCCTGGTGCCGCTGCTCGCCCTCGGCCTCTATCTGCTGCGCGGGACGCCGGACATGCCCTCCGCCCCCTATGCGCTACGGCATGAGGTCGCCGAGCAGGAGGAGGCGCTGGTGGCGGCGCTCCGCGCGCGCCTGGCCCAGGCCGATCCCAGCAGCGACGCCGCCCGGCAGGGCTACGTGCTGCTTGGCAATGCCGAACGGTCCCGCGGCCGCGACGATGCCGCCATCGAGGCCTGGACCCGCGCTCTGGCGGCGCGCTTCGATCCCGGCCTCGCCGCCGATGTCGCGGAGATCCAGATCGAGCGCGATCGCGCCGATGCCGCGCTGGCGCTGCTGCAGCGCGCCCTGGCTGCCCGCGCCGGCGATCCGCGCCTGCGCTTCCTGTCCGGACTGGCGGAGGCCCGGGCCAACCGCCCCGACGCGGCCCGCGCCACCTGGCAGGCCCTGCTCGCCGACGCGCCACCCGATGCCACCTGGCGCGGCATGGTGCAGCGGCAGCTAGAGGCCTTGCCGTAGGGCGCCTGCCGCCCGGGCCTGGAGCAGGATCGGTTGAGGTGGATTCACCGAAAACCGTGCATCACGCGATCAAATAAAGCTCTGGAGCAGGATGCGTGAACGCTTGCGAATGCATCCTGCTCTAAGCGGTGAGGTAGCGTTCGGTCAGGTGCGCCGTGAAATCCTCGGGGTCGAGCGGTTTGCCCGTCGCGGCGCGCAGCAGGTCCTGGAAGCCGAGCCGCGCCCCCTGGCCGTGCACATGCAGGCGCAACCAGCCGAGCAGCGGCGCCATGTCGCCCTGCGCCAGGGCCGCGTCCAGCCCAGGCGCCGCCTTGCGGGCGGCGCGCATGAGCTGCGCGGCGGCCATCGCGCCCAAGGTGTAGCTCGGGAAATAGCCGAAGGCGCCATCATGCCAATGGATGTCCTGCAAGCAGCCGCGGGCATCATCCGGCGGCGTGATGCCGAGCAGGCGGTGCAGGCCGTCATTCCAGGCGGCGGGCAGGTCGGCGACCGCGAGGTCGCCGCCGATCAGGGCGCGTTCCAGCCGGAAGCGCAGGATGACATGCGCCGGATAGGTCAGTTCGTCGGCGTCGACGCGAATGAAGCCACGCTCCACACGGCGCCAGAGGCGGGCCAGGTTGGCCGGGGCATAGGGTTCGGCGGCGCCACCGAAAGCGGCATGGAGCCGGGGGCCGAGGAAGCTCAGGAAAGCGTCCGAACGGCAGGTCTGCATCTCGACGATCAGGCTCTGCGATTCATGCGCGGCCATGCCGGCGGCTTCGCCCACGAGCTGGCGGGCGAAAGCGGCGGGCAGGCCGCGCTCATAGAGGGCATGGCCGGTTTCGTGCAGTACGCCGAGCAGGGATTTCTCGAACCCCGCCTCGCTGTAATGGGTGGTGATGCGAACATCGGTGGGGGTGCCGCCGCAGAAGGGATGCAGGCTCTCATCCAGGCGGGCGTGGCTGTAGTCGAGGCCGATCGCCGCCGAGAGCTGCTGGCAGAGGATGCGCTGCGCGGCCGCCGGAAACGGGCCCTGCGGCGCGATGGGGGCGGGGCGCGCGGCCTGGATGGCCTCGGCGCGCGGCAGGGCATCGGCCAGGAAGACTTCATAGGCGGCGAAGACCGGCTCCACATCGGCCGCCGTGACGCCGCGCTGATAGCTGTCCATCAGGGCGTCGTAGGGGGAGAGGCCGGTCGCGGCCGCCAGCGCCTGGGCGGTTTCCCGCTGCAGGCGCACGACCTCTTCCAGGGCGGGGCGGACGCGCGCGAAATCGGCGGCGGCCTTGGCCTCACGCCAGATCTTCTCGCAGGCCGAATTGGCGCGGGTGCTGGCTTCGACCAGGGCGGTCGGCAGCGCGGTGGCGCGCAGATGGGCGCGGCGCATGAGGTCGAGGTTGGCGCCGTCCCAGTCGCCTTCGGCGGCGGCGGCCGCGAGGTCCCCGGCGACTTCGGGCGCGATGAGGAGTTCGTGGCCAAGGCCGGCGAGGGTCGCGAGCTGTTCGCCGCGGGCTTCGCCGCCGCCCGGCGGCATGACGGCGGCGGCATCCCAATGCAGCATGGCGGCGGCTTCGCCGAGGGTCGCGATGCGCGCGAACCGCGCCTTCAGGTGCTCATAGGCGGCGTTGCTCATGCGGCAGGGTCCTTCCGGCGGCGGGATCGCTTCAGCGTGACGCGGTGGCGCTCAGGCGGCGCCGCATCCAGACGGCGAAGACACCCAGCAATGCCAGGGCCAGCCCGTACCAGGTGATGACATAGCCCAGATGGTTGTTCGGCGGCCGCGGCAGGCTGCGCGCCGGGTCCGGCAGCGCGCCAGCGGATGCATCGGCCAGCGCCACCAGGCCGAAGGGGGCGATGGCGGGCAAGCCCAGCGCGTTGCCGATGGTCGCGGTGTCGAAGCTGTAGAACTGGCGGCCGGGAATGTCGTCCTGGGCGGCGAGCCAGCCGCCGGGTTCGGAGGGCAGGATCCAGCCGGTGACGGCGACCTCCCCTTCCGGCCGCGCGATCGGCTGGCTGCCGGCCATCGGCACCCAGCCGCGATCGACCAGCAGCGGCGGCGCGCCATCCCGCAGCAGCGGCGTGATGAGCTGGGTGCCAAGGACATTGTCGCGCACCTCGAGCCCGAAGCGTACTTCGCGGCTGTGGTCGAAGCGGCCCCGGGCTTCGACCTTGGTAAAGGTCGCCGGCGCGGCGCCGAGCGGCACCGGCGGTGCGGCTTCGGAGGCCGCGATGGCGGCCAGCATGTCGGTCTTCCAGCGCAGGCGATGCACCTGCCAGGTACCGAGCGCCACCAGGATGGCAAGCGCCGGCAGCATCACCAGGATGGGTAACAGGATGCGTCGCATCAAACCGTCCGCCGATGCGTGCAGGTCAA
>DASYDR010000312.1:0-7267 GCA_036499545.1 Roseomonas sp.
CATCCTCTTTAGTATAGATGTCGTTGGTCACCACGGCGAGGTCGCAGCGGTCGCGCAGATGCTTGCACAGCCGGTCGACCAGCGCGGTCTTGCCGGAGCCGACCGGACCGCCGACGCCGACGCGGAATGGCCCGCCCGTCCGCTGGCCGGAGCGCGCATCGCGCGCGGAGGGCTGCATCGGCCGGGCGTCCTCGGTTGCGTTCATGAGCGGAAAAGCCTCGTGTATTGCGTCTCGTGACGCAGGGAAAACAGGTCGAGCATCGGCGCCGCGCTGCCGAGCGTGTCGAGATCAGCTTTGATCGCAGCATCCGCCGCCGCCGCGACATCCGGCAGCAGCGCGGCGGTGGTGCGCTGGCCATCGGTCTGGCCGAGCGGCACCAGCCGCACGCCGGCCGAGACCAGGTTGGCGGCGAAGGCCGCGAGAAAGGCGAAGACCGCGTCCCGCGCCGCGATGCCGGCGAAGCCGCAGGCGGCGCCGAAGGCGACGGCATGCGCCAGGCGCCGCGGATGCCGGGCACAGAAGCTCTCGAAGCGCGGATCCGGCCAGGCGGCGATGGTGACGGCGGCGAAGGCATTGCCCTGCTGCGTCGCCTCCAGCGCCGTCTCCGCCGTGCCGCGCCAGGCGAAACCCAGCGCCGCCACCGCATCCAGCGCCGGGTCATCGCCCGCCGCCGCGATCGAGGCGGCGCAGAGCGCGCCATCGATGCGCCCGGCGCCGTGGCGGAGCGCGGCGCGCACATAGCCCGCGAGCGTCGCCGCATCGCGCACCGCGCCTTCCTCCACCGCCGTTTCCAGCCCGTGGCTATAGGTATAGGCGCCGACCGGATAGGCGGGCGAGGACCAGGCGAGCAGGCGCGCGAGCGCGTCAGTGCTGGTGATCATGCCCGTGGTCGTGATGGACGTGGCGATGCGCCGGGTCGCGGTTGTGCTCGCCATAGGCGCCGCCCTCCGGATCGAAGGGCGCCTCCACCCTGGCGATCGTCGCGCCCAGCCCCTGCAGCATGCGGATGATCACATGGTCGTCGCGGATCAGGATGCGCGTTCCCTCGATCTGCGCCGGCAGATGCCGGTTGCCGAGATGCCAGGCGAGCCGCATCAGCCGCTCCGGCGTTGCCGCCGTGACCTGCACCAGCGGTTCCGGCGCCGCCCGCACCAGGATCACGCCGCCGCCTTCGAGCTGCAGCCCATCGCCGTCGCGCAGCGCCACCGCCTCCTCCAGGTCCAGCAGGAAGACCAGGCCGCCGGCGCCGACATAGCGGCGGCGGCGCCGGAAACGGTCATCGAAATCGAGCGTCACCACGTCGCGCGCCGTGCGGTCTATCCAATGCCCGGCACGGAGCACCTGGGTGGCGCGGGGGAGATCGGCTTCCATCAGCGTCCTCGTCAGGTGAAGCATCCGATTGAGGCCTTCGGCCATCAGATGCTCAGAACAGGAAATAGCGCTGCGCCATCGGCAGCACCTTGGCGGGTTCGCAGATCAGCAGCTCGCCATCGGCGCGCACCTCATAGGTCTCGGCATCGACCTCGATCTTCGGCAGGGCATCGTTCAGCACCATGTCGCGCTTGGTGATGCCCCCGCGCGTGTTGACGACCGGCAGCACCATCCGCGCCAGGCCGAGCCGCTCGCCGACGCCGGCATCGATCGCCGCCTGCGACAGGAAGGTGATGGCGGATGCCGCCATCGCCTTGCCATAGCCGGCGAACATCGGCCGGTAATGCACCGGCTGCGGCGTCGGGATGGACGCGTTCGGATCGCCCATCGGCGCCATGGCGATGCTGCCGCATTTCAGCACCATCTCTGGCTTCACGCCGAAGAAGGCCGGCGCCCAAAGCACGAGGTCGGCCATCTTGCCGACCTCCACGCTGCCCAGATGGGCGCTGATCCCCTGCGAGATCGCCGGATTGATGGTGTATTTGGCGATGTAGCGGCGGGCACGCAGGTTGTCGTTGTCGCCGGTCTCGCCGGGCAGCCGGCCGCGCTGCTGCTTCATCTTGTGCGCGGTCTGCCAGGTGCGGATGATCACCTCGCCGACGCGGCCCATCGCCTGGCTGTCGCTGCTCATCATGCTGATGGCGCCGATATCGTGCAGGATATCCTCGGCGGCGATGGTCTCGCGCCGGATGCGGCTTTCGGCGAAGGCCACATCCTCCGGGATGCGCGGATCCAGGTGATGGCAGACCATCAGCATGTCCAGATGCTCGTCCACCGTGTTCACGGTATAGGGCATGGTCGGGTTGGTGCTGCTCGGCAGCACGTTCGGCTCGCCCACCAGGCGCAGGATGTCGGGCGCATGGCCGCCGCCGGCGCCTTCGGTGTGGAAGGCCTGGATGGTGCGGCCCCCGATCGCGCGGATCGTCTCCTCCACGAAGCCGCTCTCGTTCAGCGTATCGGTGTGGATCGCGACCTGCACGTCCAGCGCATCCGCGACCGCGAGGCAGGTATCGATCGCCTTCGGCGTGGTGCCCCAATCCTCATGCAGTTTCAGGCCGGCGGCGCCGCCGCGGATCTGTTCCTCGAGCGAGGCCGGCAGCGCCGCATTGCCCTTGCCGAGGAAGCCGAGATTGACCGGCAGGCCCTCCGCCGCCTGCAGCATGCGCGCCATGTGCCAGGGCCCCGGCGTCGCCGTGGTGGCCAGCGTGCCGTGCGCCGGGCCGGTCCCGCCGCCGAACATCGTCGTGACGCCCGATGCCAGCGCTTCCTCCACCTGCTGCGGGCAGATGAAATGGATATGCACGTCGAGCCCGCCGGCGGTCAGGATGCGGCCTTCGCCGGCGATGATCTCCGTCCCCGGGCCGATGACGATGGTGACGCCGGGCTGGGTATCGGGATTGCCGGCCTTGCCGATCGCCGCGATCCGCCCGTCGCGCAGGCCGATATCCGCCTTCACCACGCCCCAGTGATCCAGGATCAGGGCATTGGTGATCACCGTGTCCATCGCGCCTTCGGCCCGCGTCTTCTGCGACTGGCCCATGCCGTCGCGGATCACCTTGCCGCCGCCGAACTTCACCTCCTCCCCATGGATGGTGAAATCGCGCTCGACCTCGATGAACAGTTCGGAATCGGCCAGCCGCACCTTGTCGCCCACGGTCGGGCCATACATGCCGGCATAGGCGGCCCGCGACATCCGCGCCGGCATCAGAGCGCCCCCTCGATCGCGCCGCGGAAGCCATGCACGATGCGGGCGCCGGCGAAGGGCACCAGCCGCACGCTGCGCGTCTGCCCCGGCTCGAACCGCACCGCGGTGCCGGCGGCGATGTCCAGCCGGTGGCCGCGCGCCTTCGCGCGATCGAAGGCGAGCGCCGGGTTGGCTTCGAAGAAATGATAATGGCTGCCGACCTGCACCGGCCGGTCGCCGGTATTGGCGACTTCGAGCTCCAGCGCGACGGCGCCGGCATTGAGTTCGATCTCGCCGGCGGTGGTGATGATTTCACCCGGGATCATGCAGGCCCTCACTTTTGTTCCGGCATCCGATTCAGATCTACGGGCCATGCGGCCCTCCGGCCATCGGACGCTCAGCGGATCGGGTTGTGGACGGTGACGAGCTTGGTGCCGTCCGGGAAAGTCGCTTCCACCTGGATCTCATGGATCATCTCGGAAATGCCCTGCATCACCTGGGCCCGGGTCAGCACGGTGGCGCCGTCGCGCATAAGCTCGGCCACGCTGCGGCCGTCCCGCGCCCCCTCCACCACGAAATCGGTGATCAGCGCGATCGCCTCGGGATGGTTCAGCACCACGCCCCGCGCCAGCCGCCGGCGCGCGACCTCGGCCGCCATGGCGACCAGCAGCTTGTCCTTCTCGCGGGGCGTCAGATGCATGGCGAAGCGGCCTCCGGGGGGAACAGGTGGATCATGTCGCGCGCAACCTCATGTCGTCCACAGGCGCGGCAGCCGCGGCGGCAGGCCGAGCGCCGCCGCGCGCAGCCGGCAGATGGCCTGCCCCAGCAAGCCGCGTACCGCCGCCGCCCCGCCCAGCCAGCGCGCCAGCAGCAGACCCGGGCGCGGCAGGGTCACCGGGCAGCCGGCGTCCCGCAGTGCCGGCAGCAGCGCCGCGGCGTCGTCCGCGGCCAGCAGCAGCGTCGCCATCGCCTCGGCACCGCCGAAGCCGAAGGGATCGCGCAGCGCCGCCGGATCCTCGAGCGCGATGCCATCGGCCCAGAGCAGCCTGCCGTCGCGCCGGATGCGCCAGGCATCGCGATAGAGGCCGTGGGTGAAGGCTTCCCGCCGCGCCGGGCGGCCGAAGATGACGGCTTCGGCCGCCAACAGGCTGGCGCCAACGCCAAGGTCCACTTCGATCCGGCGGGTGAAGCGGGCGCCGTCGAAGAGGATGGTCTCCTGCGGGATCCATTCCAGCCTGGCGCCCGCGTCCACCGCCAGCGCGCAGCGCAGCGCGCTGTCGGGGCCGAGACTGCGATAGACCTTCTCCGCCGCCGGCGTGCTGCAGGTGACGCGGGCGCCGGCCTCCAGCCGCACCGCGATGCGCGCGGTATCGCCGCCGGCGAGGCCGCCCGCGGTATTGACCATGGCGATGGTCGGCGCCTCGTCCGGCTCCGGCGTCGGGAACAGCGCGCGCAGCGGCGCCACCTGGAACAGGTGCCGCAGCCCCGCCCGGCCGAAGCCGATCTCGAGCTGACCGGCGGCGCGCTGATGCGAAGGCGGGATCGGGACGACGGTCGGCGGCACGGGCCGAAGCTGCCACAGCCCGCGCCAGGCACAAAACGCCTCACGAACAGGCATATCCGGGCGGTTCCTGCCCAGTGCCTGGGCGCATCCCGGCCAGTGGCCGCCGCCCCCCCTTCCGCTTCCCGGCGCGGACGGACATGCTGCCGGCCGATGCGCCGGATGGGGGGATGATGAAGCTCACGCTCGAACCGCTGACCGCCGAGGCCTTCGCGCCCTATGGCGATGTCCTGGCCGCCCCGGCCGAGCCCGGGCGGGTCTATAACGACGCGGCCTGGCGCAACCTGCGGCCGCGGGCGCGGCCGAGCCTGTCCTTCAGCCACAAGACGCCGGCGGCGCTGCCCATCACCTCCCATTTGATGGAGCGGCATGAATTCTCCGCACAGTCCTTCATCCCGATGGATGGCGGCGTCTGCATCGTGGTGGTGGCGCCGCATGCCGCTACCGGCGGTCCGGACATGGCGCGCGCCCGTGCCTTCCTGGCGGCACCCGGCCAGGGCGTCACCTATGCGCCCGATATCTGGCACCATCCCTTCACGGTGCTGGACCGCCCGGCCAGCTATGCCGTCGCCATGTGGCTGGACGGCAGCCAGGACGAGGAATTCGTCACGGTTCCCGAATTCGTCATCGACCGCCCCTGAGGAGCGATCCGCCATGCCCTATGAGGTGAAGCGCGATTTCATCGGCTACGGCCGCAACCCGCCCGACCCGCAATGGCCGGACGGCGCCAGGCTCGCGGTCAATTTCGTGATGAATTACGAGGAAGGCTCGGAGCCTTCCTTCGAACTCGGCGACGGCGTCACCGAGAATGGGCTGACCGAGGCGCACGGCCTCAACCAGGTGAAAGCCGGCCGCGATCTCGCCGCCGAGGGCATGTTCGAATATGGCAGCCGGGTCGGCTTCTGGCGCCTGCACGACCTGTTCGCCGATCGCGGCCTGCCGCTGACGGTGTTCGGCTGCGCGCTGGCGCTGGAGCGCAATCCGGAGGCCGCGGCCGCCATCCGTGCCGCCGGCTATGACGTCTGCTGCCATGGCTGGCGCTGGGTGAAGCATTTCGAGCTGCCCGAGGCCGAGGAGCGCGAGCATATCCGCCGCGCCGTCGAAAGCCTGCAGAAGACGGTGGGGCATCGCCCGGATGGCTGGTATTGCCGCTATGGCCCATCGCAGAACACGAGGCGGCTGGTGGTGGAGGAAGGCGGCTTCCTCTACGACAGCGATTACTATGGCGAGGAATTGCCCTTCTGGCTGACGGTCGACGGCAAGCGCCAGCTCGTCATCCCCTACTCGCTGGTCAACAATGACGGCAAATACGCCGGCTGGACGGGCAATTCCGACCAGTGGTTCTCCTTCATCCGCGACGCCTTCGACATGCTGTTGGAGGAAGGCCGGCGCGGGCGGCCGAAAATGATGTCGGTCGGGCTGCATATGCGCCTGATCGGCCATCCGGCGCGGGCGATGGGGCTGCAACGCCTGCTGAACCACATCATGTCGCACAAGGATGTCTGGATCTGCCGCCGCACCGATATCGCGCGGCACTGGATCGCGACGCATCCCTATCCCGGCGCCGGCCTGAACGAATAGCCGTTGCGCCGCACGCCGCGCCGGGTTTCGATGCGGCCCTGACGCGGGGCATCCGGAGGGCCGCATGGTGATGGTGATCGGGCGGCGCGGCATTCTGGCGGGGGCGGGCCTGCTCGCGGCGCCGGGCATCGCGCGTGCGCAGGGCGAGGCGATCCGCATCGGCGAGATCAATTCCTACACCGCGCAGCCGGCCTTCCTCTCGCCCTATCGCAACGCCTGGACCCTGGCGATGGAACAGGTCAATGCCGCCGGCGGCATCCATGGCCGGCGGCTGGAGACGGTGTTCCGCGACGATGGCGGCCGCCCGGAAGACGCGGTGCGCCATGCTGGCGAGTTGCTGAATGCCGAACGCGTGCATCTGCTGGCGGGCGGCTACCTGTCCAATGTCGGCCTGGCGATCGGCGACTTCGCCAAGCAGAACAAGCGGCTCTTCGTCGCGTCCGAGCCGTTGACCGATGCGCTGGTCTGGGCGCAGGGCAACCGCTACACCTTCCGCCTGCGCCCCTCGACCTACATGCAGGCGGCGATGCTGGTGGAAGAAGCGGCCAAGCTGCCGGCGCGGCGCTGGGCGACGGTCGCGCCCAACTACGAATACGGGCAGAGCGCGGTGCGCTGGTTCAAGGAACTGCTGACCCGCGCCAAGCCGGATGTGCAATTCGTCGGCGAGCAGTTCCCGGCGCTCGGCCGCATCGATGCCGGCGCCACCGTGCAGGCGCTGGCCAGCACCGCGCCGGATGCGATCTTCAACGTGACCTTCGGTGCCGACCTCACCAATTTCGTGCGCCAGGGCAATACCCGCGGGCTGTTCGAACGCCGCCGCGTCGTCTCCATGCTGACCGGCGAGCCGGAATACCTGCTGCCGCTCGGCGACGAGGCGCCGGAGAACTGGATCGTCACCGGCTACCCGTGGGAGGATCTGAGCACCCCGGGCCATGTCGCCTTCCGCGAGGCCTATCGGCGGCGCTGGAACGAGACGCCGCGCCTCGGCTCCGTCGTCGCCTATGACACC
>DASYDR010000313.1:0-11281 GCA_036499545.1 Roseomonas sp.
ACTCAACACAGTCGCTCAGGCGCCGGCGCGCGCATCCGCGCGCTCGGCTACCGCGCTGTCAGCTGCGCACTGGTGACAGTTGTCGGTCGCGCGCGGGCCGCTTCGCGGCCTCGGCCTGCATCGGCTGACGCCTCGCAGTCCGGCCTTTCCAGGGGCGGCCTGCGGCCGCGGGTCAGTGTTGGTCCGCGGCCGCAGGCTGCCACCGGTTCCTGCGGAGCGAGCGCAGCGATGCTCCGGGGCCGCGAACGCGGCCCCGCGCGCGACCGACAGTCGCCCCCAATGCGCCCTGACAGCGCGGTAGCCAAGCGCGCGGATGCGCGCGCCGGCGCTTGAGGGCGACTATAACTTCGAAAGCGCTGTGACGATCTGGGAGACCAGGATGCCGGTCGCGACATCGATCAGCACGAAGCCGATGGCGTTGAAGCCGTCGATCGCCAGCGCGTGGCGGGTCAGGAACCAGCCGAGCCAGAGCGCATAGCCCAGCACGACGAAACCCAGCACGGTCGCGATGGAGGTGGGCAGGCCCATCGCCGTCGCCAACGTCAGCAGGATCAGCGTCGTGTACTGGATGACGTTGCACCAGTTCCAGGCCGCGACGAAAAGCGGCCAGCGCGCACCGCGGCCGCCTGCGATGGCCATGCGCCGCGACAGCAGCGGGAAGGCGGTCCAGCCGATCACATAGCCGACCAGTTCCGCCAGCAGCGCCTGGGTCGTTACCGGCGCGTCGTCGCCCAGCAGCCGCATGGCCAGGAAGGGCGGCAGGCAGATCGCCGCCGCCCAGAAGCTGCGCGCGGCGCCATCCAGCGTCGTCTCCATGGCACGCAGCCCGTCGGCACGGCCGGTCGCCAGCCGCACCGCCCCCGCCAAGCCGGCGGTGATCGCCAGTCCGGTGGGCAAGCCGCTCAGGCGAGGAACTCCTCGAGCACGTGCCGGTAGAGCACCGCCAGGTCGCGCAATTCCTCGACCGGCGCGCTTTCATCGACCATGTGCAGCTTGGCGCCGACGGCGCCGAGTTCCGCCACCGGGCAGTAGCGCGCGATGAAGCGCGCATCGGAGGTGCCGCCGCCGGTATCGAGCGTCGCTTCCCGCCCCGTCGCCCGGCGGATCGCGTTCTGCAGCCCGTCCACGAAGGCCCCTGGCTCGGTCAGGAAGCTTTCGCCCGAGCAGCGGATATCGAGATCGGCGCGCGCCTCCTCGGCCGCCAGCGCCGCCTCGATCCGCGCGGTCAGCGTGGCGGCGCTGTGCAGGTCGTTGAAGCGGATGTTCACCATCGCCCGTGCCACAGCCGGGATGACGTTGGACGCGGTGTTGCCGACATCGAAGCCGGTGACCTGCAGGGTGGTCGGCTCGAACCATTCGCTGCCCTGGTCGAGCGGCTCCGCGGTCAGCCGGTGCAGCACCCGGATCATGCGGTGGATCGGATTGTCGGCCTTCTGCGGATAGGCGCTGTGGCCCTGGATGCCATGCATGGCGATGCGCGCGGTCATGGAACCGCGGCGGCCGATCTTCAGGGTATCGCCCAGCACGGCCTTCGAAGTCGGCTCGCCCACCAGCGCCATGTCCGGGATCTGGCCGTTCGCCGCCATCCATTCCAGCACCTTGGCGGTGCCGTTGACGGAAGGGCCTTCCTCGTCGCCGGTGATCAGCAGGCTGATGCTGCCCTTGGGATTCGGGTTGGCGCGCAGGAAATCCTTGAGCCCGGCGACGAAGGCGGCGATGCCGCCCTTCATGTCGCAGGCGCCGCGGCCATAGAGCACGCCATCGCGCACCAGGCCGGAGAAAGGATCGTCGCTCCAGCCGGTCTCGCCGGGCGGCACCACGTCGGTATGCCCGGCGTAGCAGAAATGCGGGCCCTCGGTCCCGATGCGGGCGAAGAGGTTGTCGACCTCCGCGAAGGGCAGCCGCGTGCAGGTGAAGCCGAGCGGGCGCAGCACCTCCTCCATCACGCCGAGCGCGCCGCCCTCGACGGGCGTCACGCTCGGGCAGCGGATCAGCGCCTGCGCGATCGGGATCGGATCGGTGGGCTGGTTGGAGCTCACCTGATCAATCCCGCAGCAGCTCGTTGATCGCGGTCTTGGCGCGGGTCTGCGCATCGACCCGCTTCACGATCACCGCGCAGTAGAGGGAGGGGCCCGGCGTGCCGTCCGGCAGCGGCCGGCCCGGCAGGTTGCCCGGCACCACCACCGAATAGGACGGCACCCGGCCGATGAAGATCTCGCCGGTGTTGCGATCGATGATCTTGGTGGTGGCGCTGAGGAAGACGCCCATGGACAGCACCGAGCCACGCTCCACGATCACGCCTTCGACCACTTCCGACCGGGCGCCGATGAAGCAGTCATCCTCGATCACGACCGGGTTGGCCTGCAGCGGCTCCAGCACGCCGCCGATGCCGACGCCGCCCGAGAGATGCACGTTCCGGCCGATCTGGGCGCAGGACCCGACGGTCGCCCAGGTGTCGACCATCGTGCCCTCATCCACATAGGCGCCGAGATTCACGAAGGAGGGCATCAGCACGACGTTGCGGGCGATATAGGCGGAACGGCGCACGACGGCGCCGGGAACGGCGCGGAAGCCGGCTTCGCGAAAGCGGTTCTCGCCCCAGCCTTCGAACTTCAGCGGCACCTTGTCATAGGCGCCGGCCGAGGTGTCCATCGGCGCGCTGTCGGTGAGGCGGAAGCTCATCAGCACGGCCTGCTTGAGCCACTGGTTGACCACCCAGCCGCCTTTGCCATCCGGCGCCGCGACCCGGGCCTTGCCGGAATCCATCAGTTCCAGCGCGCTCTCGATCGCCACCCGATCCGCCCCCGCCGTCGCCGGGCTCAGGCCGTCGCGGCGCGCCCAAAGGGCCTCGATGCTGGCCTGGAGGGAGGCGGTGTCGGTCATCGCTGGGTTCCTGCTGCAAGGGATTCGTTCGTTTGCGACCGGCCCATCACGATGTCAACGCGACGTCCGGGCGTCGCTGCCCAGACCGGTGCATGCCGATTCGCTAACGGGATGTTCACCGGCCCCGGGGCCAGATGCCTCCCATGTCGCCGGCCCCCCAGATCCACAGCGTCGTACGGCCACGCCAGCCGCCGGTACGCGCATGACCCTGTTCAGCCCGACCGACCCTGCGGTGCTCCGGCGCGCCGCCATGGCGGGCCGGCGCGAGGCGTCGGCCGGGGAATTGCTGGCCTTCGCGGCCGACCCGGATCCATCCGTCCGCCAGGCCGTCGCCGCCCATCGCGAGGCGCCGGCGGCGGCCCGGGAATTGCTGGCCCGCGACCCGGACCCGTTGGTCCGCGCCATGCTCGCCGCACGCATCGCGGCGCTGCCGCGTCCGCCGGCGGGCGCGGAACTGGATGCCACCGCGATCCGGCTGCAACGCCTGCTGGAGCGATTGGTCGAGGATACCGAGGTACTGGTTCGCGCTGCGATCGCCGATGCGGTGAAGGACCTGCCCGGCGCCCCGCGCGAGCTGGTGCTGCGCCTGGCGCGGGACATCGAAATGCCGGTGGCGGCCCCCGTTATCCAGCTCTCGCCGCTGCTGACCGATGCCGATCTGCTGGCGCTGATCGCGGCCCCGCCCGCCGCCGGCTCCGTCATCGCGGTCGCGCGACGGCCGGCGCTGAGCGAGAGGGTATCGGAGGCGATCATCGCCCGCCGCGACGGCACCGCAGTCGCGGCGCTGCTCGGCAATGCGACCGCCGTGATCCGGGATGCCACGCTGGAAACGCTGGTCGCCGAATCGGCGCAGCGGCGGGAGTGGCAGGCGCCGCTGGTGGCACGCCCCAGGCTGAGCGCCTGCGCCGCCCTGGCACTGGCGGAATTCCTGGCCGATGGGCTGCTGAGCCGTCTGGCGGGCCGTGCCGACCTGGCGCCGGATGTCGCGCAGCGCCTGCGCGCGCGGGTGGCGGAACGGCTGGCCGTGCCGCCGGACGCGGAGGAGACGCCGGCGGCGGCGATGGAACGGGCCGGCATGCTGCACCGCGCCCGCGCCCTGAACGAAGCCGCCATCGAACAGGCAGCGCTCTATGGCGAGGCCAATTTCGTGACCGCGGCGCTCAGCCTGATGGCCGGCACCAGCCGGGCGGCGATCAGCCAGCTTCAGGAGCAGCGCGACCGGCCCGGGCTGGCGGGGCTATGCTGGCGGGCCCGGTTCGGACCCGCCGCCACGCGTGCGGTGCAGGACCTGCTGATCCCCGCGCCGGCGGCCGGCGCGGCATCCGGCGGGCTCGACCGCACCCTGGCCTGGGAGGCGATCACCGACGCCCGGAAGCCGCGCTGATCCCGCCCGGTCAGGGGCGGATCAGGGTGCCCGCGCCATTGTCGGTAAACAGTTCCCGCAGCACCGCATGCGGCACCCGGCCATCGAGAATGACCGCGCCCTTCACGCCGCGCTCCACCGCGTAGATGCAGGTTTCGACCTTCGGGATCATGCCGCCCGAAATCCAGCCATCGGCGATGCCCTGCTTCACCTCGGCCACCGTCATCTCCGGGATCAGGCGCTTCTCCGGATCCAGCACGCCCGGCACGTCGGTCAGCATCAGCAGGCGCTCGGCCTCCAGCGCGCCGGCGACGGCGCCGGCCACCGTGTCCGCGTTGATGTTGTAGGTGTGGCCATCGGCACCGACGCCGACCGGCGCCACCACCGGCACGATATCGGCACCGATCAGGAGCTGCAGCACCTTGGGGTTCACGCTTTCCGGCTCACCGACGAAGCCGAGGTCAAGCACCTGTTCGATGTTCGAGCCCGGGTCGCGGAAGGTACGGGTCAGCTTGCGGGCGCGGATCAGGTCGCCATCCTTGCCGGAAATGCCGACCGCGGTGACGCCGGCCCGGGTGATCGCCGCGGCGACCTGCTTGTTGACGGTGCCGGCGAGGACCATCTCGACCACGTCGACCATCTGCGCATCGGTCACCCGCAGGCCCTGCACGAAGTTCGACTGCACGTTCAGCCGCTTCAGCATGGCGTTGATCTGCGGCCCGCCGCCATGCACGACGACGGGGTTCACACCGACCTGCTCCAGCAGCGCGATGTCGCGGCCGAAGCGCAGCGCCGTCTCTTCCTCGCCCATGGCGTGGCCGCCGTACTTCACGACGATGATCTCGTCGTCATAGCGCTTGAGGAAGGGCAGCGCGCCGGCGAGATTTTCCATCGGGTCGTACGGCGTGTCGGTCATCGATCCTGTCCGGGTATTCTGGCGGCCTGCATTTGCGCGGCGGTGAAGGCCCGGGTCAAGCGTCGCCGCCTATAGCCCCAGCCGGGCCCAGGCCGCGCGTTCCTCGACCGCGGCGGCCAGCTGCTCCACGCCCGGCAGCCAGCGATAGGGGATCGGCGGGCGGCGCGGCCCGATCGGGATGACGCGCGCCGCCTTGCCAAAACGCTGGCGAATCAGGCCTTGCGCGTCGCCCAGCGTATCGGCGATGCCATTCGCGACCGCGTCCCGCCCCGTCCAGAAACGGCCGGAGAACAGCGCATCCTCCTCGCCCTTCAGCCGCGTGCCGCGGCGGGCGCGCACCCATGTCTTGAATTCGTCATGAAGATTGCCGAGCAGGGTTTCCAGCCGGGCGACATCGGCGGGCTCCTCCGGCCGGAAAGGATCGAGGAAGCTCTTCTCCCCGCCCGCCGTCCGCAGCCGCCGCTCGACGCCCAACCGCCGCATCGCGCCTTCCAGCCCGAAGCTGGCGCTGATCACCCCGATCGAGCCGAGGATGGAGGCGGCATCGGCCACGATCTCATCCGCCGCGCAGGCGATCCAATAGCCGCCGGAGGCCGCCGCATCCTCGACGCAGGCGATCACCGGGACT
Organism: Roseomonas sp.; assembly: GCA_036499545.1. Classification (GTDB taxonomy): domain Bacteria; phylum Pseudomonadota; class Alphaproteobacteria; order Acetobacterales; family Acetobacteraceae; genus Plastoroseomonas. The sequence continues at coordinate 5,791 of DASYDR010000313.1, forward strand.
TTCTTTTCATCGGCCAGGCGGCGGATGCGGTTGGCGATCAGGGCGGATTGCACCGGGGACCCGCCGGGTGAATTAATCACCAGCACCACGGCCGCCAGGCGCTTCTGGGCGAAGGCGCGCTCGATCAGCGGCCCGGTCGCGGCGTCGTTGAGGCTGCCGCCGGCAAGCGGGGACCCGCCACGCGCCGCGATCAGGCCGGAGAGGCGCAGCAACGCGACCCGCGGGGGTCGGCGCAGGAAGGGGATTCGCATATCGTTCAGATCGCGCGCCTTTCGCTCGCCATCAAGGCCGAGTTACTTACGGACATGACCCGCCGCGACTGGACCGGATTGCTGATCGCCCTCGCCGCCCTCGGCGCCATGGCCGCCTATCGGGCGGTCTGGGTGGAACCGCGCGTCTGGGGCGGGCTCTGCGCCGCCCCCGGCCGGCCCTTTGCCTGCGAACCGCGCGCCCTGCTGCTCTGGCTGCAGCACTGGCAGCTCTGGGGCGGCGGCGCGCTGGCGCTCGGGCTTTGGAGCTTCCTCGGCGGGTCGCATGCGGTCCGGGTGGCGGCGGTGGCGCTCGGGCTGATCGCCACCATCAACTACAACGCCACCTGGGGCATGCTGGGCGCCGCGCTCGGCATCTGGGCCTGGCTGGGCGCGACCCGGCGCGCCTGATCCGCCAGGCGTGATGGATCAGGCCGCCGGCACCGGCACCGGCTGACGCCGGAGCATCCGCAGCAGCGGCGGCACCGCCAGCACCAGGGCGCAGAGCGACCAGCCCAGGGCCTGCAGGTTGCTCGGATGCTCCAGCATCCCGCTCGCGATCGCCGCCAGGGCCAGGACGCCGCCGGCCAGCAGTTCCTCGCGCCGGCCACCGCCGCGCGGCAGGTCGCGCAGCAGGGCGCGCGCCAGCACCGCGACCATCGGCACCGCGAAGGTCGGATAGGGAAAATCGCGATAGCGGGGATCGACCAGCAGCATCACCTGCAGCACCGCCGCGGTCCACAGGAAGACGAAGGAGAGGTCGTCGAAGGCGAAGCCGCGCCAACCGCGCAAGCCCCGCCAGCGCAACAGCAGCAGGTCGCGCATGGTCGCGGTCGCGGCACGGCCATCCCGGGCCGGCTCCGCCGGCAGCCCCGCCAGGATCATCGCCGCGCGCCGCATCAGCAGGGCTGCCAGCAGCGCCTGTCCAGCCAGATTGACCACGACCGCCAGCATCAGATGTTCATCGAAGGCATAGGGAATGCCGCCGCAGGCGGCATAGGCCAGGGCATTGCCGAGCGCCGTGGCCAGCAGCGCTTCCCGCCAGCCGGCACCCGCGAAGCCGGCGCGTGTCGCGCCGAACAGCGCCAGCGCCAGCAGCAGCGCCAGGCCGGCATACCAGGGCCAGTCCGGATTTTCGACGACCGGGCCGGAAAGCGGGAACTTCTCCCGCCGGTCCGCGGTCCAGAGGCCCCAGGCGGCGCCGACCGTGCCCTCGTTCTTGTATTTCCAGACCTGGTCGAAGGCTTCGATCAGGTTGTAGTCGAAGCCCATCTCCTGGCTGAGCCGGATGAATTCGCGGATGAAGACCGCCTGGTTCACCCGCGACGGCGCCGCATCTTCCCGCCAGCGGCCGCGCGAGGGCCAGCCAATCTCGCCGATCGCGATCGGCTTGCCAGGGAACATCGCCTGCATGCGGCGATAGACGTCGCGCACATGCGCCATGGTGCGTTCGACGCCGAGCGGCTCGTCTTCCCAATAGGGCAGGATATGGATGGTGATGATGTCGACGTGCTGCGCCACTTCCGGGAACTGCATCCAGAATTCCCAGACATCGGCATAGGTCACCGGCTGGCGGACCGCTGCCCGCACCCGGTCGATATTGGCGACCAGCTCGCTAACCGGCAGGTCGCGGCGCAGCAGCACCTCATTGCCGACGATGACGCGCTCGATGGTCTCCGGATGCGCATTCGCGGTTTCGATCAGCCGGGCGATCTCGCGCTGGTTCTGGGCGCGGTCCTGGCCGAGCCAGGCACCCTTCCAGACGCGCAGGCCATGCCGGGCGGCGATCTCCGCCACCTCGTAATCGCCTTCTATGCTCGCATAGGTGCGGATGGCGCGGCTGCGCTGCGCCACCAGCGCCATGTCTTCCTCCACCTGCTGCGCGGTCGGGAAGGTGTCGCGCAGCGGCGACTGGCCGGGCCGGAAGGGCGCGAAGCTCACGGAGTTGAAGCGCGCGCTGACCATCGGCACATCGCCGGCCTGCGGCCGGTTCGGCCACCACCAGGCGAGCAGCGTGAGCAGGGCCGCGACCAGGAGCGCGGCGATCGTCGTGGTCGGTTTCGGCATATCGTGAAGCGCGGCCCGGCGGAAATTGACGCGACAACCTGCATGGATTGGCTTTGCGGCGGAAGCGTGTCTCTCCATATTTCGCCCTCCGTCGCCGGGCGGCCGGCATCCGCGGCCTTGGTTCGCCGGACTACCGGCGGGCCGCGTTCGCGGCCTCGGACCGGTCAGGCGACCGGCCCGCCGGGACCTTAACTTTCATCGGAGCCCCTTGCGCATGACCGATTCGGAGATCCGCGACCTGCTGCTGTCGACCCGCCGCATCGCGATGGTCGGCGCTTCCAACAAGCCGGAGCGGCCGAGCCATGGCGTGCTCGGCTTCCTGATCGGGCGTGGCTATGCCGTCACCCCGGTCAATCCGGGTCTTGCCGGCAGCAGCATCCATGGCGCCATGGTAGCCGCCAGCCTGGCCGACGCGGCGCCGCTCGACATGGTCGACGTCTTCCGCCGCTCGGAGGAGGCCGGGGCGGTGGTGGACGAGGCCATCGCGCTGGGCGCCAGGAGCGTCTGGCTGCAGCTCGGCGTGGTGGATGAAGCCGCCGCCGCCCGGGCCCGCGCCGCCGGCCTCACCATCGTGATGGACCGCTGCCCGGCCATCGAATGGCGCCGGCTCGGTCTGCCGCCGCGCATTCCGACGACCTGACCGCCGCTCGACGGGAACCTGTCGGACGCCCGCAGGCAGCGGAGTCTCTGACCAATTTCCGTCACGCCTTTCCGCTTGAATCCCTGCTCCGCCCGGGCCACTTCGCCCCCAGGGCCGAAACGGCGCGGCCAACGCGCCCGGCCTGGCCGGGAGAGGACAGGACAATTTCGATGAATGACGAAGAACGCCGCATCATCACGGGTTATGTGGAGCGGGTCAGCGGCGCGGCACAGCCGGCCCCTGGCCCCGCCGCGGCCAGCCCCTGGGGCGGCAGCGTGCCGCAGACCCAGGCGCCGGCCCGGCCACCGCTGCCGCCGGTCGATGCCGATGCCGACCGGCTGATCGCCGACCTCTTCGCCCGCTATCCGGAGGCGCGCTACCGCATCACCCAGACCGCCTTCGTGCAGGAAGCGGCCCTGGTCGAGGCGCAGAACCGCATCCGCCGGCTCGAATGGGAAGTCGAGAACGCCCAGCGCGAGGGCCAGGCCGCGGCGGCGCAGCCGCGCGGCGTGTTCGGCGGGATGTTCGGCGGCAATCGCGGCCCGCAGCCGGCGCCGATGCCGCCGCCGCCGCAGCCCCAGTATCCGCCGGGCTACAATCCGCAGGCCCTGCAGCCGGCCGGCCGCAGCGGCTCCGGCTTCCTCGGCACCGCGCTGATGACCGCGGCCGGCGTCGCCGGCGGCATGGTGCTCGGCAATGCGCTGATGGGCATGTTCTCGGGCGGCGCCGCGCATGCGGCGGCGGGCGCGCTCGGCGGGGCCGGGACGGCCGCGGCCGGTGCCTTCGGCCAGGAAGCCGTGCCGACCTCCTCCCCCTGGACCAACCCGACCGGGACGCAGGACGACGCGACCCCGGTCGCCGACCAGAATCCCGGCGACCAGGGTGGCGGCAGCGACCAGGGCGTCGACAGCTGGGGCCAGCAGGCCGATGCCGGCGCGGATTACAGCGGCAGCGATGATTTCGGCGGCGGCGGCTCCGACGATGCCGCCGGTTTCGACGAAGACGTGTAGCCGTCCCGCAGGCGGGGCCGGTTTCCCGGCCCCGCGCATGGAATAGCGGCCCCTGCAAGCCGAACGCCCGATTCAGATCCCCAGGCCTTTCCGGCCCTCGATCATCGGGCGCGTCACCCGGCGCTTGCCGTCCAAGGCCGCCCCGGGGTCTCCTGGCGGTCATGCGCATCCCCGACCTCGACCTGGACCTGCTGCGCTGCTTCGTCGCCGTCGCCGAGCGCGGTGGCTTCACGGCCGCCGGCCTCGCCCTTGGCCTGACCCAATCGGCCGTCAGCCTCAAGATCAAGCGGCTGGAGGATCTGCTCGGCAAGCGGGTGCTGGTCCGCACCAGCCGCAGCGCCGCCCTGACCCGTGACGGCGAAATCCTGCTCGCCTATGCCCGCCGCATCCTCGCCCTGAATGACGAAGCGGTGCGCCGGATGGTGGCACCGCCGGTCACCGGCCATCTCCGCCTCGGCGTCGCCGATCATTTCATCCCGCGCAACCTCGCCCCCCTCCTCGCCCGCTTCGCCGGCACCTATCCCGGGCTGAAGCTGGAAGTCGAAGTCGGCCGCAGCCACGAACTGCGCGCTGCGCAGGCCAGGGGCCAGCTCGACCTGGTGCTCGGCAAGCGCCGCGACGGCGACACCGACGGCATCCCGATCTGGACCGAAACCATCATCTGGGCCGGGGCCGCCGGCTGGGCCACCCCGGATGACCGGCCGCTGCCGCTGGCCATGCTGCCGGCCGGCTGCATGTTCCGCGACCGGGCGCTGGCCGCGCTGGCCCGCGCCGGACTGGCATTCGAGGTGGTCTACACCTCGGCCTCCCTGCTCGGCGTCACCGCCGCCGCCCAGGCCGGCTTCGCGCTCACGGTGCTCGGCCGTTCCGGCATGCCGGGCGGGGTGGTGGAAATCCCCGGCCTGCCGACGCTCGGCCATGCCGAGATGTGCGTCTTCGGTGAAGCCGGCGGCAGCGCCGCCGTCGTGGAGCCGCTGGTCGGCTTCATCCGGGAGAGCCTGGTGTAGCCTAGCGCTGCGACCAGGGCGTCTTCTGCCAGAGCTCGACATAGCGCGAGCGGGTTGCCGCCAGGCGCTGGAACCAGGCGCCGCCTTCCTCGAAGCTCGGATAGGTGAAGCGGCTTTCCATCACCCGGATGAACTCCGGATCGCGGGCGATATCCGCCGCCGCTTCGCGCAGCTTGCCGATGATCGCGGGCGGGGTCGCCGCCGGCGCCACCACACCGCGCTCGGACGCCATGTCGACCGGAATGCCGAGTTCCCGCAGCGTCGGCACGTCGGGGCGGAAGCGGCTGCGCTCGGCGCCGGCCTGGGCCAGCATCCGCATATTGTCGGGCGCCGCGGTGACCGGGCCGACATTCAGCCCCATCGCATCCACCTGCCGCGCCAGGATCGCGGTGCGCAGCTGCGGATCGCCCTGGAACACCACATGGGTGAAGCGCGCGCCCGTCGCTTCCTGGATCAGCACCATCTCCAGATGATCGTCGGTGCCGACGCCCGGCGAGGCGAAGGTGACCGTCTCCGGCC
>DASYDR010000314.1:0-9390 GCA_036499545.1 Roseomonas sp.
GATGCCGAGCGTCACCCAGGTGACGAAGTCGTCGAGCTGCTCGCGCGTCGCGACCTTGGGCGCGAGCGCGATCAGCTTTCGCGCCACCTGCCAGCCGAGCAGGATGCCGGCGATATAGGCCAGCGCATACCAGCGGATGGCGAGCGGCCCGACCTGCACCAGTACCGGGTCGATCATCGGGAAGGGAATGGCGAAGAGCACGGGCGCCTCAGCGGTGTGGATCGGGCGTCGCCAGGAAGTCGCGCACATAGCGCGCGACGCCGTCCTCCAGCCCGATGGTGTTGCGGTCGTAGCCGGCGGCGCGCAGCCGATCGAGGCGTGCCTCGGTGAAGTACTGGTACTTGCCCTTGAGGTCGGCAGGCATCGGCACGTAGCGGATATCGGGCGGCAGCCCGAGCGCGGCGTAGATCGCGCGCGCCAGATCGGCGAAGCTGCGCGCCTGGCCGGAGCCGACATTGAACAGCCCGGAGGCGCCGGGATGGTCGAGCAGCCAGAGCGCCACGCCGACCACGTCGTCCACATGCACGAAGTCACGCAACTGCCCGCCATCGGCGATGTCCGCCCGGTCGGAGGCGAACAGCGTCGCCGGCTCACCCTTCGCGATCTGCGCGTATTTATGCGCGACCACGCTCTGCATGCGACCCTTGTGATACTCGTTCGGGCCATAGACGTTGAAGAAGCGCAGCCCTGCCCATTGCGGCGGCGCCGCCGCGCCGCGGCCGAGCAGCTGCGCGACCCTGCGGTCGAAGGCGAGCTTCGACCAGCCATAGAGGTTGAGCGGCCGCAGCCTGGCCAGCGCGTCCGGCGCCAGGTTGTCGTCGAAGCCTTCGCCGCCATCGCCATAGGTCGCGGCGGAGGAGGCATAGATGAAAGGCAGGCCGCGCTTCGCGCACCAGGCCCAGAGGTCGAGCGACAAGGTCAGGTTGCTCGCCGCCACCAGGTCGCCATCGGTGACGGTGGTGTCGCTGACGGCGCCCATGTGGAACACCGCCTCGACCGGCGGGGCGGACGCGAGGAAATCGATGAGCGCATCCGGGTGCACGATGCCGGCGATGGTGTGCTTGGCGATGTTGCGCCATTTCTCCCGGCCGGGCTCGCCCTGGCGCAGGCGATCGGCCACCATGACCTCGGCGCCGCGTGCCGTGAGCGCCGCGACCAGGTTGGAGCCGATGAAACCGGCGCCGCCGGTGACCAGATACATGCGAGACCGTCTCCGCCGGGCGCGCCAAGCGCCGGCGCGCGGGGTATAGGGCGCCCAGGGCGCCATGGGAATGGAGAGGCAGGATGGCCGAAGGCAAGGGCGAAGGCACCACGGGCGGCGAGGGCGGGCGCCGGCGCTCCCTGTTCGACGATCTGGCCGGCGTGGCGGGCGGCGCCTTTTCGGCCATCGCCGGGATGCGGGCGGAGGTCGAGGCCATGGCCCGCGCCCAGGTCGAGGCCATGGTCCAGCGATTGGAACTGGTCCGGCGCGAGGATCTGGACGCCGCCATGGAGGTCGCCCGCCGGGCGCGGGAAGGCGAGGAGGCGCTCGCTATCAAGGTCGCCGCCCTCGAGGCCCGGATCGCGGCGCTCGAGGGAAAACCCGGCGTGACGCCTGAGGACGCCTGAACTCCGCCCACAACTAGCGCCGCAGCAACCCCCGTCGCGGCCGCAGGCCGCCACCAATTCCTGCGGGGCGAGCGCAGCGATGCCCCGGGGCCGCAAATGCGGCCCCGCGCGCGACCGACTTCACCGCCGGCGCGCCCTGGCGGCGCGTTAGCCAAGGGCGCGGATGCGCCCGCCGGCGCTTGAGGCTCAACTTAAAGACTCTGCCGCCGGCTTCCGTGCCTTCGGCCGAATCAGGGCCACTTCACCTCCGGCGGCAACGACATCAGGATCGCCTCGACATTGCCGCCGGTCTTCAGGCCGAAGACCGTGCCGCGGTCGTGCAGCAGGTTGAACTCCACATAGCGGCCGCGCCGCACCAGCTGGTGCTCGCGTTCCGCCGTCGTCCAGGCTTCGTGCATGCGGCGGCGGATGATCGTGGCATAGGTCGCGCGGAAGGCCTCACCGACATCGCGGGTGAAGGCGAAATCGGCCGCATGATCGCCGCTGTTCAAGCGGTCGTAGAAAATTCCTCCCAATCCCCGGGATTCTCCGCGGTGCGGGAGGAAGAAATACTCGTCGCACCACTGCTTGAAGCGCGGATAATAGGCCGGATCATGGGTGTCGCAGGCCGCCTTGAAGCCGGCGTGGAAATCCGCCGCGTCCTGCAACGAATGCGGCGCCGCCGGATCCATGGGCGTGATGTCGCCGCCGCCGCCGAACCAGGACCGGCTGGTGACGATGAAGCGGGTGTTCATATGTGCCGCCGGGACCCGGGGGCTCTGCATATGCGCGACCAGGGAGATCCCGGTCGCCAGGAAGCGGGGGTCGACCTCGGCACCCGGGATCTGCTGGCGGAATTCCGGCGAGAACTCGCCCCAGACGGTGGAGACGTTGACGCCCACCTTCTCGAAGACCCGGCCGCGCATCACCGACATCACGCCGCCGCCGCCGCCCGGCCGGTTCCAGGCACTGCGTTCGAAACGACCGGCGGGGCGCGCCGCCTGCGGTCCGGTGGTCAGCGCATCCTCGATCGCCTCGAACTCGGCGCAGAGGCGATCGCGGAGCCCCTCGAACCAGGCGCGGGCGGGCGCGACCTCGGGATGCCCGGCGGGCCCAGCCTGGTCCTGGATGGTTTCGGGCATGATCTATCCTTCATTCACGGCTTCGACCCACTGGCGCGGATTGCCACCTCGCGCCGCCCGCCTTTATAAGCGGGCGGCGCAGGGATGGCAGCGCGCGGCTACGCGTGCGCGTCGTCGCGGGCGAGACGTTGCGTCGTGATGGATGGACGGCCCCGGCCAATCAGCCGGTCCGGGGACCGGAAAGGGACGATGAAATGGCCGAGACGGCGACCAACCCCGGAGCTGAGCATGGCGATGGCGGCAACCGCCGTGACTTCCTGAAGCTCACCGCCGGCGCTTTCGCCGCCGTGGGTGTCGGCGCGATTGCCTGGCCCTTCATTTCTTCGATGAACCCGGCCCAGGACGTGCTGGCGCTGGCCAGCACCGATGTCGAGCTCGGCCCGATCGCGGTCGGCCAGGCGGTCACGGTCGTCTGGCGCGGCAAGCCGATCTTCGTCCGCCGCCGCACCGCGCAGGAAATCGCATCCGCCCGGGCCGTCAACATCGCCGAGCTGCGTGATCCGCAGACCGACCAGGCCCGCGTGCAGCGCGACGAATGGCTGATCGTGGTCGGCATCTGCACCCATCTCGGCTGCGTGCCGCTCGGCCAGAAGCCCACCGACAACCGCGGCGAGTATGGCGGCTGGTTCTGCCCCTGCCACGGCAGCGAATACGACACGTCCGGCCGCATCCGGCGCGGCCCCGCACCGCTGAACCTGGCGGTGCCCGGCTATGCCTTTACGTCCGACACCAAGATCCGCATCGGCTGAGGGGCGCACCGGAATGTCTATCGGTCTGCACAAGAGCGACTTCAAGAACCCGGTGGTGCGCTGGATCGACAGCCGCATGCCGATCTTCACCATGATGCAGAAGGAGTACGGGACGTTTCCGACGCCCCGGAACTTCAACTACTTCTGGAACTTCGGCGCCCTCGCCATGGTCAACCTGGTGATCATGATCGCGACCGGCATCTTCCTGGCGATGAACTACACGCCGCACACCAGCATGGCCTTCGACAGCGTCGAGCGCATCATGCGCGACGTGAATTTCGGCTGGCTGCTGCGCTACGTGCACGCCAACGGCGCCTCGATGTTCTTCATCGTGGTCTATGTCCATATCTGGCGCGGCATGTTCTACGGCTCCTACAAGGCGCCGCGCGAACTGCTCTGGATCCTCGGCTGCGTCATCTTCCTGCTGATGATGGCCACGGCCTTCATGGGCTACGTGCTGCCCTGGGGCCAGATGTCCTTCTGGGGCGCCACCGTCATCACCAACCTCTTCTCCGCGATCCCGCTGGTCGGCGATTCGATCGTGACGCTGCTCTGGGGCGGCTTCAGCGTCGACAACCCGACGCTCAACCGCTTCTTCAGCCTGCACTACCTGCTGCCCTTCGTGATCGTGGGCGTGGTGTTCCTGCATGTCGCGGCGCTGCACATCACGGGCTCCAACAACCCGCTCGGGATCGACCCGAAGGGCCCGCAGGACACGATCCCCTTCCACCCCTACTACACGGCGAAGGACAGCGTCGGCATCGTCGTCTACCTGATGGTCTTCGCGGTGCTGGTCTTCTTCGCGCCGAACTACCTGGGCCATGCCGACAACTACATCCCGGCCAACCCGCTCTCGACGCCATCGCATATCGTGCCGGAATGGTACTTCCTGCCCTTCTACGCGATCCTGCGCGCGGTCCCGAACAAGCTCGGCGGCGTGCTGATGATGTTCGGCTCCATCGCCGTCCTCTTCGTCCTGCCCTGGCTCGACGGTTCCCCGGTGCGCTCGATGCGCTTCCGCCCGCTGGCGCGCCTGGCCTTCTTCGTCTGGACGATCGCGTTCGGCGCGCTGCTCTGGGCCGGCGGCAAGCCTGCCGAGGGCATCTACGTGCTGACCGCCCGCGTCGCCGCCGTCTATTACTTCGCGTATTTCCTGGTGATCCTGCCGCTGCTCGGCCGGCTGGAGCGGCCGTTGCCGCTGCCGGAGAGCATCGCCACACCGGTCCTGCGTGGCGGAGGGCCCTTGCCGGCCGGGGCCGCGAACTCGCCGATGGAGAAGGCCTGACCATGAAGATCCTCAAGGCCCTCGCCGTCCTCGGCGCGCTGGTCGCCATCTCGCCCGCCGTTCATGCGGAGGATGAGATCGAGCTGCCGCACACGCGCTTCAGCTCCGACGGCGTCTTCGGCACCTTCGACCGCGCCGCCGCCCAGCGCGGCTTCCAGGTCTACAAGGAGGTCTGCGCCGCCTGCCACAGCATGCGGCTGCTCTCCTACCGGAACCTGACCGGCATCGGTCTCTCCGCGGCGCAGGTGCAGGCGATCGCGGCCTCGGTCGAGGTGCAGGACGGCCCGAACGACGAAGGGCAGATGTTCACCCGTCCGGGCCGCCCGTCCGACCGCTTCCACAGCCCCTTCGCCAATGACGCGGCGGCGCGGGCGGCGAACAATGGTGCGCTGCCGCCCGACCTGTCCCTCATCGTCAAGGCCCGTGAGGGTGGCGCGCCCTATATTCATGCGCTGCTCACCGGCTACGCCGATGCGCCGGCCGGCTTCAACCTCGGCCAGGGCATGAACTACAACCGGTTCTTCCCCGGCCACCAGATCGCGATGCCGCATCCGCTGAACCCCGACCAGGTGACCTACGCGGATCATACGCCGGCGACCGTCGACCAGATGGCGCATGACGTCGCGACCTTCTTCGCCTGGGCTGCCGAGCCGGAGCTGGAGCAGCGCCGCCAGATGGGCGTGAAGATCCTGCTCTTCCTCGCGGTGCTCGGCGTGCTGGCCTATGGCGTGAAGCGCAGGGTCTGGGCCGACCTGCACTGACATCGTCGGGCCGCTGATCGGCGGTCCGGACGGGAAAGGGCGGCGCATCGCGCCGCCCTTTTTGCGTTCAGCGCCGCGGGGCGGGCGTGGCCGGCTCCTGCACCGCACCGGTGATCGGGTCAGGTGGGGGCAGGGCGGTGCCGCGCGGCCCTAACGGCGTGTCGCGCGCGCTGCCCCCGCCGCCGCAGGCGGCAAGCAGCAACAGACCGAGAAGCAGGAAAGAACGCATACGCGGCTCCGACAGGACAGGAGCCGCGAGAAGGCGCGCCGGGCACCCCGGCGTCAAGCACGGCGCCCGGCGTCAGATCGGGGGCAGGACGCCGTCCTTGCCGACGGTCACGCGATTGGCCGAAAGCTGCCCATCGGCGCCGCGCGTGGCGTTGATGAAGACCACCGCACCGGCGGTGAGATCCGCGGCGGCGGCCGGAATCGGCATCACCAGCGCCGTCTGCGGCGTGATCCGCACCTTCACGCTGTGTCCGAAGATGCTGAGCGTCACCAGGCGGTCGTCGCGGCTTTCCATCACCGCCTGGACGGCACCGTTGTTCATGGAGCTGTTGGTGCCCAGGTCCCAGGGTTCCTGCACTTCCCGGATGCGCTGGCCCGGCGGCAGCACGGTGATGGCGATCGCGCGCAGCTCGTCATTCGTGCCGGGTTCGGCGACGACGCCGAGATTGCTGCCATTGGCGATTTCGCCCAGGGCGACGCGCCGAAGCGCGACGACGGTCAGCGGCTCGGTCAGCGTCACGGTGGCGTGGCTGCCATCGCGGGTGGCGACGGTCAGCAGGCTGCCTTCCCGCGAGACGACGGTGCCGCGCACGCGCGACGATGCGCCCTGCGCCAGCGCGGCGCGCGCGCGCAGGCCGGAAGCTCCGATCAGCAGGGCGCCGCCCAGGGCGGCACGGCGGGACAGGATCGACATGGCTTCATCCTCCGGGGACCGCGACAGGCGGTCGCCGCACGAGATTGGGGGGTGGCGCGCCCACCGCCAAGGGGCGCGAAGGTTGATCCCACGCCACCCTTCGGCTAGCCCCCTGCGACGCCGCCCCGGGCGCCCCTGGAGACCTGCCCCATGACCACCGACCCCACGCTCCGCGAGCCTGTCATCGGCCTGATCGGCGGATCCGGCCTCTACGACATCGACGGGCTGGAGGAGCGGGAATGGCGGCGGGTCGAGACGCCCTGGGGCGAGCCTTCGGACGAACTGCTGTTCGGCCGGCTCGCCGGCGTGCGCTGCGTCTTCCTGCCGCGCCATGGCCGCGGCCACCGCACGCCGCCCTCGGCGCTGAACTACCGCGCCAATATCGATGCGCTGAAGCGCAGCGGCGTGACCGAGATCATCTCGCTCAGCGCGGTGGGGTCCCTGCGGGAAGACCTGGCGCCCGGCCATTTCGTGATCGTGGACCAGTTCATCGATCGCACCTTCGCCCGCGAGAAGAGCTTCTTCGGTCCTGGCTGCGTCGCCCATGTCTCGGTGGCGCACCCGGTCTGCCCGCGCCTCGGCGACGCGCTGGAAGCGGCGGCGCGCGGCCTGTCGCTGCCGGTGACGCGCGGCGGCACCTATCTCGTCATGGAAGGCCCGCAATTCAGCACCAAGGCGGAAAGCCTGCTGTACCGGAGCTGGGGCTGCAGCGTGATCGGCATGACCAACATGCCGGAGGCGAAGCTCGCGCGGGAAGCGGAGCTTTGCTACGCGACCGTCGCCATGGTCACCGATTTCGACTGCTGGCATCCCGACCACGACGCGGTGACGGTCGACCAGGTGGTGAAGGTGCTGTTCGCCAATGCCGACCATGCGCGGGCGCTGGTGAAGGCGGTGATCCCGGCGCTCGGCGCGCCGCGCGGCCCTTGCCCGGCGGGCTGCGACCGTGCGCTGGAATACGCGGTGATCACTGCGCCGGAGCTGCGTGACCCGGCGCTGGTCGCGAAGCTGGATGTTGTCGCGGGCCGGGTGCTGCGCGCGGGGTGATATTGGGCCTCAATCGCCTACGGCTGCGGCTTTCCTGGCGCTTCTATCCCAAATGCTGGGCGAAGAAGCGCAGCGTCCGCTCCTGCGCGCGCCGGGCGTCGGCTTCCACAAGGCTGCCGCGCTCCTCGCAGCCGAAGCCGTGGCCGGCGTCCGGATAGGTGAAGACCTGGACGCCGGGCTGCGCTTCGCGGATCGCCGCGACATCGGTCATCGGGATGCCGCCATCCTGCTCCCCGAAATGCAGCTGCACCGGGCAGTGTGGCACCTCCTCCCTGGTCGCGGCGATGCCGCCGCCATACCAGCCACAGGCGGCCGCGAAGGCGCTGCTGCGGGTCGCGCCGTACCAGGCGATGGTGCCGCCCCAGCAATAGCCGACGATGCCGCGCTTGACGCCGGCCGGCAGCGCATCCGCGGCGGCCTGGATATCGAGCATCACCGCCTGCTCGGTCACGCCGGCCCGCAGCTCGAGGCCGCGCTTCACATCGGCCGGCTGCTAGCCCAGCTCGACGCCGCGTTCGGCGCGGTCGAACAAGGCCGGGCAGACGACCCGGTAGCCCTCGGCGGCAAAGGCATCCGCGACCCGGCGCATATGGCTGTTCACGCCGAAAATTTCCTGCACGATGACCAGGGCATGCTTCGCATCCTCCGGTCCGGCCACATAGGCACCGAAGCGATGGCCGTCAGCGGCGGTGAGGTCCGTCATCATGGGTTGCGTTCCCTTGCGTCCCTGGGGTGGGGTATCCTCCCCGCATGGCCGAGATCGTCAACCTGAACCGTGTGAAGAAGGCAAAAGCGCGCGCCGAGGCGGAGAGTACCGCCGCGGCCAATCGCGCCAGGCACGGGCGGACCAAGGCGGAGCGGGCAAAGGATGCGGCGGAGGAGAAGCAGCGCCGGGCCCTGCTGGACGGCGCGAAGCTCGACACCCCGGACCGATGAGCCTGGAGGCCCGCGGTGATCGCGGCATCGCGAGCCGTAGAAGGCCTCAGTCGTGGCTGAGAATGTTGACCATCCGCCCATGCGGATCGCGCACGAAGAAGCGTCGCACGCCCCAGGCCTCCCGCACCGGCCCGTATTCGATGGCGTAGCCGCGCGCAAGGGCGCGGGCATGCACGGCGTCCAGGTCATCGACCTCGACCGAAAGATCCGGCACTGGCGTGCCGGCGCCGCCTTCGGTCGCGATGCTGATCTGGGGCGGCGCGGCGCCGTCCCCGGCGAAGGTCACGATCCAGCCGAGATCCATCGCCACCCGCAGGCCGAGCACGCCTTCATAGAAATCGCGCGCCTGATCGGTCCGGGTGGCCGCGATGTTGGCGACGATGCGGCGGACGGCCATGGCCTTGGTCAGACATTGAAGCGGAACAGCATCACGTCGCCGTCCTTCACGACGTATTCCTTGCCTTCCACCTTCATCTTGCCGGCTTCCTTGGCGCCCTGTTCGCCGCGAAAGGCGACATAATCCTCATAGGCGATGGTCTCGGCCGCGATGAAGCCACGCTCGAAATCGCCATGGATGACGCCCGCCGCCTGCGGCGCCTTCATGCCCTTGATGATGGTCCAGGCCCGCGCTTCCTTGGGGCCACAGGTGAAATAGGTGATCAGGCCGAGCAGCGCGTAGCCGGCGCGGATGATGCGGTCGAGGCCGCTATCCTCGAGCCCGAGCGAGCCCAGGAATTCGGCGCGGTCCTCGCCACCCATCTGGCTGATCTCGGCCTCGATCGCGGCCGACACGATCACGGCCCTGGCACCCTCCGCCTCGGCACGCGCGAAGACGCGGGCGGAATACGCATTGCCGGTCGCGGCCTCGCTCTCGCCTACGTTGCAGACATAGAGCACCGGCTTGGTGGTCATGAGCTGCAGCCTGGCCGCCGCCGCTTCCTCACCCTTCGGCACCGCGGTG
>DASYDR010000315.1:0-5674 GCA_036499545.1 Roseomonas sp.
TCGTGCCGCGCAGCGCCTGTTCGGCGGCCTGGCGGCGATCGGCATTCCGCGGCACGGCCTGCAGGGAGGATGCGATGCTGAGGCGGGGCGCCGCCGGATCCTGGGGGGAGGCGGCGGCCGGCATCAGCACGGCGACGGAACCGGCGACGGCGGCGGCGAAGCGCAGATTGGGCGTCTCGTCGAAGGCGAAGGGCAGGGCGGCGCGGGCGGCGGCGGGGTCGGGCGCCCGCAGCGCGACCGACAGCAAAGCGCGTTCGATGGTCGCGGCCTCGGCGGCACCGGCCGGATAGCGGGGCAGGGTCGCGGTGATGAAGGCGGTGAAGCCCTGGCCGGGCAGCATCATCAGCCAGATGGCCCGCGCGCCGCTGCCATCGCCCTGGCGGCCGCGGACCAGCACGGCGTCACGGCCGGCGACGCGCGGGGTGGTCACGGCCTCGGCGGTGATGCCCTGGCGGGCGAGGCGCGGCGCGTCGAGGCTGGCGCGCAGCGCCTCGGGCCCGGCGGGCGGCTGTTCGGCGAAGATGATGGCGGTGCGGGTCTCGCGCTGTTCGAAGCCGGAAAAGGCGAGGCTCGGGATGAAGCCGGCCGGCGGTTCCAGCCCGATCGCGCTGCCGGGCGGGAATAGCGGCTGTGCGGCGGCAGCCGCCGCCGCCGCACAGAGATAAAGAACCAGCGCGAGGCAAGCCCTCACCCCTCGATCGTCTCCAGCAGGGCGCAGAGCGTGGCGCAGCGCGGCGCCAGGTCGCGCCAGAGGATGTGCTCGAACGGGGCATGCGCGCCCGCACCGGTGCAGCCGAGCCCGTCCAGGGTCGGCACGCCGAGGGCGGCCGAGAAATTCCCGTCCGAGCCGCCGCCGCGATACTGCTTCGGCAGGTCGTAGCCATGCTGCGCGGCGAAGCCGCGGGCCTGTTCGTAGAGGGCCAGCGCCGCCGGGGATTCGACCATCGGCGGCCGGTTCATGCCGCCGGTCACCGTGATCACGATGCCGTCGCCGTCATCGCCGGCCATGCCCTTGATGGCCTGCTCGATGCGGATGCCGTCCTCGACGGTCGCGACCCGGAAATCGATCTCGCAGCCGGCCTCGGGCGGCACGACATTCGGCCGGGTGCCGCCGAAGATCGGCGCCACATTGGTGGTGGTGCCGCCGGGCAGGTCGGTCAGCGCGTGGATCTCCAGGATCTTCCTGGCCAGCGCGACCACCGCGCTGCGGCCATCCTGCCAATTGCCGCCGGCATGGGCGCTGCGGCCGGCGATCGACATCACGAAGCGGCCGACACCCTTGCGCGCCGTCACGCAGGCGCCGCCGACCCCGGCCGGTTCCGGGATCAGCACGGCGCAGGCCTTCAGCGCCTCCGCCTCGATGATGGCGCGGCTGGTCGGGCTGCCGACCTCCTCGTCCGGGGTCAGCAGCAAGGTGATCGGGCGCTTCGTCTTCACCTTCTGGCGCAGGATCTCGCGCACCGAATGGAAGGCGGCGAAGCTGCCGGCCTTCATGTCGTAGATGCCCGGGCCGTGCGCCTTGTCGCCCTCGACCCGCCAGGGCATCGAACTGCCGAGCGTCCCATGGTTCCAGACGGTGTCGAGATGGCCCGCCACCAGCACCGGCCTGCCCTCGCCCGGGGTGCGGCAGATCAGGTTGTCGCCATAGCCGTCGCGGCCGGCGATCCGCTCCACCGCGCCGCCGACGCCACGCAGCTCCGCCTCCGCGCGGCCGATCAGGGCGCTGACGGCGACGGGGTCGGTGGTCGGCGTCTCGTGCTCCACCCAGCCGCGCAGCTCCGCGAGCAGGCGTTCGGAGGAGCCGATTTCGGTAGCGGGCATTGCGGTTGCGTTCCTTTTCAGCGCTGTGGCGATCCTAAAGGGGTTTCGTCCGGCTTCAATGCCGCCCCTTGCCGCGGGCAGGGGGCACCGGTATCGCTCGCGGCGCGTCACGGCAGATCGTTGGGCGGGCGACAGCACCCGGAAGCCCAATCTGCCGGCTGACGGAAGATTTCGAACGTGGTCCGGTCGCGCGAGCGAAGGGATCATGCTCCGGGTGGAGTACAGGCACTTGGCGATGAAACGGGTTTGCGTCTTCTGCGGTGCCTCGATCGGCAACAACCCCGCCTATCGCGCGGCGGCCGAGGCGCTGGGCCGGGAGATCGGCAAGCGGGGCCTCGGCCTGGTCTATGGCGGCGGCGCCATCGGCATGATGGGCGTGGTCGCGGATGCGGCGCTGGATGCCGGGGCGGAGGTGATCGGCATCATCCCGCACGGGCTGCTGGCCCGCGAAGCCGGCAAGCGCGACGGCATCGAACTGCGCGTCGTCGCCACCATGCATGAGCGCAAGGCGATGATGGCGGAGCTGACGGATGCCTTCGCGGTGCTGCCCGGCGGCTTCGGCACGCTGGAGGAGGTGGTCGAGGTGCTGACCTGGCTGCAACTCGGCATCCACCGCAAGCCGGCCACCTTCATCGATACCGAGGGCTATTGGTCGCGCCAGATGGCGATGTTCGACCATATGGTCGCGGAAGGCTTCCTGCGGCCGGAGACCCGCGCCCTGGCCCGGATCGCGCCCGATCCCGCCGCCGCGCTCGACAGCTATGCCAGCTTCGAACCGCCGGCGGTGCCGCGCTGGCTGCTGCCGGGCGAGCAATGATCGGACCTCTGCTGGTCCCCGACTGGCATGCGGTGCCGGAGGCGGCGCGCGGCGGTACCGTGGCGCTCGGCAATTTCGACGGCGTGCATCTCGGGCATCGGGCGGTGCTGCGCGCGGCGCATGCGGCGCGGCCGGACCTGCCGTTGGCGGTGCTGACCTTCGAGCCGCATCCGCGGGAGCATTTCCGCCCCGATGATCCGCCCTTTCGCCTGACCCTGCCGGCGGAGAAATACGCGGCCCTCGCCGCCGCCGGCGTCGCCGTGGTGCATGCGGTGCCCTTCGATGCCGCCTTCGCCGCCATGACGGCGGAGGCTTTCGTGGACCAGGTGCTGCACCAGGCGCTGGGCGCCCGGCACCTCGCCTGCGGGCATGACTTCGCCTTCGGCCACCGCAAGGGCGGCGATACGGGTTTCCTGGCGCGGGAGGCGGAGAAGCGCGGCATCGGCCTGTCCGTCGTGCCGGCGCTGGCGGATGCGGAAGGCCCGGTCAGCGCGACCCGGATCCGGCGGCTGCTGCAGGATGGCTATCCGGAACGCGCCGCCGCCCTGCTCGGCCGGCCTTGGGCACTTCAGGGCGAGGTGGTGCATGGCGACAAGCTCGGCCGGGTGCTGGGCTGGCCGACCGCCAATATGTGGATCGGCCGTCACCTGGAGCCGGCACGGGGCGTCTACGCGGTGCGCGCGCGGCTGGCCGATGGGCGCATCCTGCCAGGCGTCGCCAATATCGGCCGCCGCCCGACGCTCGGCGGCGATCCGCAGACCCGGCTGGAGACGCATCTCCTTGACTTCGACGGCGATCTCTATGGGCAGGAAATCGCCGTGGAACTGCTGCATTTCCAGCGCCCGGACCTGAAATTCGACGGGCTGGAGGCGCTGACGGCGGCGATCGCGGCCGATGCGGTCGAAGCGCGGCGGCTGCTCGGCCTCAGCTGATCATGTTGCGGGCGCCGGCGACCCGGCTGCCCTTGAAGTCGGGCGCCAAGGCGAAGGGATCGCAATTGCCCTGCAACACGCCCCAGCGGAGCAGGAACGGCCAGACCCAGGTCGCGACATCGATCGCGCATTTGTCGTCCTGCGCCTTGTGGGTCACCGGCTGGCGCGGAATGTTCAGATGCTGCCGGTCGTCGACCGTGAAAGTCGCATTGCCGAGGGTGTCGCCGGATTCCTCGTCGGCCGCGTTGTAGGAGGTGCCGCCGAGCGCGCCGTGCGAGCCGAAGAACATCTTGTGTTCGAACTGGGTCAGGCCGGATTCATGGACCAGCCCGACATTCTGGAAGAAGTAGCGGGACCCGGCGCGCGGGTCGCGATAGGCGTGGATGCAGCGCTTGACGTTGCTCGGCACCTTCTCCGGCAGGTCCACGTCGGATTGCCGCGCGACGGCGTCGAACAACACCATCACATCGACCGGATCGCGCAGGCGGCGGGCGATCTCCATGCAATAGGCGGCGCCGCGGCTGTAGCCCACCAGGACGACCGGCTTGTTGTGAGCGCCGTTCCGCAACGCGATCTCGGCCTTGTCCATGATCTCGGCGCCGTCATCGCCCGATTTGCTCGGCCCGATGAAATAGCTGCAGGGGCGCAGCCGGGTCTGGTGCAGGACCCGGCGCACGAAGGTGCGGTTCAGGTCGTCATTGCCCCAGTCCTGGGAACCGGTGCCCTCGATGCCGATGATCATGCGGTGCGCCCCTTTGCGTGCGCATTAGAAACGATCCGGATGCGTATTGCCAGGACGGAGATGCCAGGCCGGGCGGGCGTTACCTTGCCCGCCGCCGGCGCGAAGCCGTTCACGCATCCTGAGGATCCGTCATGCGCCGCGCCCTGCTCGCCGTCCTGCTGCTGCTTTGTCCGTCACTGGTCCGGGCGCAGGACACCGGTGTCCTGACACAGCCCAGCCGGCATGGCTTCGAAGAGACGCTGACCCGCCTGGAAGCCGCCGTGCGCCAGGCCGGGCTGCGGGTGTTCACGCGGCTGGACCATGCCGCCGCGGCGCGCGAAGCCGGGCTCGCGATGCCGCCGACGACGGTGCTGGTGTTCGGCAATCCCGCCGCCGGCACGCCGCTGTTCCTGCGCCAGCCGACGTTGGCGCTCGATCTGCCGCTGCGGGCGCTGGTCTGGCAGGACCAGCAGGGGCGGGTCTCGGTCTCCTGGAACACCGCCGCCTACCTTCTCGGCAGCGTCTATCCGCGGCACGGCATCCACCCGGACGCGGCGGCGATCGCGGGGATGGAGCAGGTTCTGGCCCGGATCGTGACCCAGGCGGTGGAATGACCCGCCGGGCCGGCGCTTGACCTCCCGCGCCTGGCCTCCCCATAAGCCTGCCATGGCCCCGGCGGACCCCGCGCGAATTACCGTCCCGGCCCCCTGAGGGGGCCGGGTTCCTGCACGCGCGCCATTGCCGCCCCGGCGGCCCGAGATAGCGAAGACCATGAACGACGCCCCTGCCGAGCCTCGCGACTACCGCGGCACCGTGTTCCTGCCGAACACGCCCTTCCCGATGCGTGGCGACCTGCCGAAGCGGGAGCCGGCGATGCTGGAGCGCTGGCAGCGCCTCGGCCTCTGGGACAAGCTGCGCGCCCGCTCCAAGGGCCGCGAGCCCTTCGTGCTGCATGACGGCCCGCCCTATGCGAATGGCAGCCTGCATATCGGCCACGCGCTGAACAAGATTCTCAAGGACGTCATCAACCGCGCCCGGCAGATGGCCGGGCAGGACGCCAACTACGTCCCCGGCTGGGACTGCCACGGCCTGCCGATCGAATGGAAGGTCGAGGAGGAATACCGGGCGAAGGGCCGCGACAAGGACGCCGTCCCGGTCCTCGATTTCCGCGCCGAATGCCGGGCCTATGCCGCGCACTGGCTCGATGTGCAGCGGCAGGAATTCATCCGCCTCGGCATCGCCGGCGACTGGGATGGCCGCTACGCCACCATGGACTTGCCGAGCGAGGCCGCGATCGCGCGCGAGATCGGCAAGTTCCTGATGAACGGCTCGCTCTATCGCGGCCTGCGCCCGGTGATGTGGAGCCCGGTCGAGAAGACCGCG
>DASYDR010000316.1:0-2879 GCA_036499545.1 Roseomonas sp.
ACGAGCTGCGGGAGCGTTTCAGCCTGCGGCCGGAGCAGCGCGGCGTGGTCATCGTCGAAGTGGCGGCCGACAGCCCGGCCGCCGAACGCGACCTGCGCGCCGGCGATGTGATCGTCGAGGTGCAGCAGGAGCGGGTGAACACCGTGCCGGAGCTGCAGGAACGGATCGAGCGCCTGCGCCGGCAGAACCGCCCGTCCGCACTGCTGCTGGTCGAAAACGCCCAGGGCCAGCGCTTCGTCCCGCTGCGCCTCGCCCGCCCGCGCCAGGGCCCGTGATCCGCATCCGGCCCGCGTGACGCGCGGGCCGGAGACAACTGCAGGGCGCACGATGGCGTGAGGCGGGGTTACCCAATCCCGTTCTTCGCGGCATCTCTTGCAGGCAATGGTTGATCGAGATCCCCCGACGCCGCGCGACGTTCTGTCGCGCGGCGCATTGCTGCTCGATTTTGACGGCACCCTGGTGGACATCGCGGCGGAGCCGTCGCTGATCACCGTGCCGATGGGGCTTCGTGCCTCGCTCGACACCTTGTCCCGACGCCTCGGCGGGGCGCTCGCGCTGGTCAGCGGCCGGTCCGTCGCGGATATCGACGGTTTCCTGGCGCCGCTGCGCCTGCCGATCGCCGGTGAGCATGGCGCGGCGATGCGGGTCCCGCCCGACATGACGATCAGCCGTCCCGCCTTGCCGACGCTGCCCGAGGCCTGGCGCCTGGCGGCCGAGCGCTGGGCCGCCACGACGCCGGGCGTGCTTGTCGAGGAGAAACATTCTGGCCTCGTCCTGCATTACCGGCGCGCACCGGACGCGGCGGAACCGCTGCGTGCGGCGCTGGCGGAGCTGATCGCGGCTTCGCCCGAGTTCGAGATCATGGAAGCCTCCGCGGCCTGGGAATTGCGGCCACGCGGCATCGACAAAGGGGGAGCCGTGCGGGCTTTGATGCGGGAGCCGGATTTCGAAGGGCGGCGCCCCTTCTTCATCGGCGACGACGTGACCGACGAGGACGGCATGGCGGCGGCCTTCGCCCTCGGCGGCGTCGGCATGCGCGTACAGGACGTCTTCGGCAATGCGGCGGGGGTGCGCGCCTGGCTGGCGGCGCTGGCCGGCGCGGAGGAGGCGTGAGCATGGCGCAGCCGCTGGATCTCGCCGTCGCCGGCAACGGCACCCTGGCCGCGCTGATCAACCCGATGGGCCGCGTGGTCTGGATGTGCTGGCCGCGCCTGGATGGCGACCCGATCTTCTCGGCGCTGGTCGACGGCACGGAGCCGGAGCGCGGCTTCTTCGACGTCACCATCGCGCGCTTCGCCTCGGCGCGGCAAAGCTATCGGCGCAACACCGCGGTGGTGGAGACGGAGCTTACCGACACCCAGGGCAATGTGCTGCGCATCACCGACACCATGCCGCGCATGCGGCGTTTCGGGCGCATGTTCCGCCCGCCGACCCTGGTGCGCCGGCTGGAGCCGGTCCAGGGCCGGCCGCGCATCCGCATCCGCCTGCGTCCGCACTTCAACTGGGGCGCCGATGCACCCCAGCGCCGCGCCGGCAGCAACCACCTGCGTTTCCTGGGTGAAGGCGAGGCGATCCGGCTGACCACCGATGCGCCGCTCGGCTTCATCGCGCAGGAGACCGAATTTCCGCTCGACCGCCCGATCGCGATGATCCTCGGACCCGACGAGACCGTGCAGGAATCCGCGAGCCGGATCGCCCGCGAGTTCGAGGACGAGACGACCGCCTATTGGCATGACTGGGTGCGGCTGCTCGCGGTGCCCTTCGAGTGGCAGGATGCGGTGATCCGCGCCGCGATCACCCTGAAGCTCTGCGCCGATGACGATACCGGCGGCATCGTCGCCGCGCTGACCACCTCGATCCCCGAAGCGCATGGCACCGCCCGCAACTGGGATTACCGCTTCTGCTGGCTGCGGGATTCCTTCTTCACGGTGCAGGCGCTGAACCGCCTGGGCGCGACCCGCACCATGGAGAACTTCATCCGCTACCTGACCGCGGCGCTGCCGGAAGAAGGCGGCCCGCCGCGCCCGGTCTACCCGCTGGTCCCGAACGCGCCGATCGACGAGTGGGAGGCGAAGGCGCTGTCCGGCTTCCTGGGCCATGCGCCGGTCCGGGTCGGCAATGCCGCCGCCGACCAGGTGCAGAACGACGCCTGGGGCTCGGTCGTCATGGCCGCGGCGATGACCTTCTTCGACCGCCGCCTGCCGGTGCCGGGCGACGAAGCGCTGTTCCGCCGGCTGGAGCCGCTGGGCGTCGCCGCCGAAGCCGCCGCGCTGACGCCAGATGCCGGCATCTGGGAATATCGTGGCCGGTCACGGGTGCATACCTTCTCGGCCGCCATGTGCTGGGCGGCGCTGGACCGGCTCGGCCGCATCGCCGCCGGCCTCGGCCTGACGCAGGAGGCGATCGGCTGGAAGACGCGTGCCGACCGCTTGCGCGGCCTGATCCTGGATGGCGCCTGGTCGGACGGCGCCAAAAGCTTCACCGAAAGCCTGGGTGGCGAAGGGCTGGATGCGGCGCTGCTGCTGCTTCCCGATATCGGCATCGTGGCGCCGTCGGATCCGCGCTTCGTCGCCACCGTCGAGGCGGTACGCCGCGACCTCGACCGCGGCGGGCTGCTGCTGCGCTACGGCATGCCGGATGATTTCGGCATGCCCGACAGCGCCTTCCTGGTCTGTTCCTTCTGGCTGGTCGATGCGCTGCACGCGATCGGCCGCAGCGGGGAAGCGCGGGCGCTGTTCACGCGCATCCTGTCGCTGCGCAATCATGTCGGGCTGCTTTCCGAGGATGTGGATCCCGGCACCGGGCAGCTCTGGGGGAATTTTCCGCAGACCTATTCGCAGGTGGGGCTGATCCTGTCCGCGATGAAGCTCTCGCGATCC
>DASYDR010000317.1:0-29612 GCA_036499545.1 Roseomonas sp.
CACATTGGAACGGCGGCGCAGCGCCGCCAGCAGGCCGCGGGCGCGCAGCCATTGCCGCGTGGTGGCGGAAATCCCGATCAGGCCGGCCTCTTCGGCCCGCACCGCCGCCGCGATCTCCTCCACCCCCGCATCCAGGCCGATGCGGAGGAAGGCCGCCTGATGCCCATGTTCGCGCAGATAGGCAGCCAGGAAGCCCGGACCGAGCGAGGCCACCGCCCAGTCGCTCTCGGTGTCGATTTCGAGGAACAGGACTTTCATGCCGGGATGGTAACAGGCCTTGCCCGGGCGCTGAAGCGGAAGCGCGGAATCCGGTTGCGCGCCGGCCGCGGGCGGGCGCAAGCTCCCCGGTATCGTCAACAACCGAAAGGAGGTGATCCGGTGTCACATCGCAATCTGCGGAGCATTTCGTCCGCGGCCCGGATCATCGCGTCGGTCTGAAGCCGGCGCGGGTCACCAGGGCTTTCGCGGGCGGCTGACCGCCACGCGATGGGAGGGCTCCGGCGGGGAACCGCGCGGGGCCCTCTGCGTCTTCAAGGGCTGCCGTCGCAGGCGGAGCTAGCGGCAGATGAACCCGTCATGCCCATCATCGGAGGGATCCTCCGGCAGGTCGGCCGCCACATCCTGCAGCACCGCCGACACCCATTCATCGGCAGTGCAGCCGAGCTGCGCGGCGCGGCGGGCAATCGCCTCCGCGACGTCGTCCGCCAACTCAACCTTCACTTCGATCATTGCTGTCCCGGCTCCATATGCTGCATCGCGGCACCGGTATTAAACTCCCATCTGAAGACGGCAGCTTTGCGGCTTCGACATAGGAGCTTCCCGCCCTCCCGGGCGCGCGCGGATCTGTCCTCCAGGACCGCTCGGCCCGCCGCCCGGACGCTCAGCCTGCGCCCAGCATCCTGCCGATGCCGTGGTAATCGCGGCTGAAATAGATCAGCGCCTGGTCATGCGCGCTGCCCTGGCGGACCGCCTGGACCTCGGCGAAGAGCACGCTGTGCGTCCCCTTCTCCACCACCTCCGCGATGCGGCAATCGAAGGACACCACGGCGCCGTCCAGCACCGGCGCGCCGGTCGCCAACCGGCTCCAGCTCGCGATCCCGAAGCGTTCGGCCATCGGCGGGCCGGCGGAGCCGGCGAAAGCTTCCGCCACCGGGCGCTGGCCATGCGCCAGGACATTCACGCACAGCACGCCATTGCCGGTCACCGCCGGCCAGACCGAGCTGCCGCGCCGCAGGCAGACCAGGAGCGTCGGCGGATCGTCGGTCACCGAGCAGATGGCACTCGCCGTGAAGGCGGCCTCCCCCGCCGGACCGGCGGTGGTGACGACATTCACCGCCGCGCCGAGGCGCGCCATGGCATCGCGGAAATCCTGGCGGGAAACGGTCATCGGCAGGTCCATCGCAGTATTTGCCCGGCAACAAGACGAGCGCGGGCAAAAGCGGTCAACCCCGCTTCACCCGCAGCGCCCGTTCAGCACGGGCCGAAGCGGATCCGCTCCACCATGGCATCCAGCGCACTGGCGGTGTCGTCGGTATCGGCGCTGATCGACAATTCCAGCATCGGCGGCGGATCGCCGCCGAAGGTCGCCCGCCAGTCCCCTGCCAGATCCACCCGCTGCTCCATCCAGACGCCGCGCGGCGCCGCGGCCGGCTGCAGCACCCGCACCTGCCCGAGGCCGGCCAGGTAGGGGCTCGGGAAAGGCCGCGGCTCCTGCCCGGTGCCGCCCCAGGTGTAGATCAGCATGCTGCGCGGCAGGACGTAGTCGCCCGCCGCGGCCTGCGCGAAGTTCTGCTGGGTGCGCTGCCACAGGCTGGAGAAGGTCGGCCAGCCGGCGAAGCCGACCGAGATCGCCAGCGCGCGGTCATCGCCGCCGCGCCGGTTCAGCGCCGTCGCCGGCGGCCCGGCATCCACCCGCCAGCGCCAGGACAGGCATTGCCCGGGGCCGGACAGTGCACGGCGGACAAAGCCTCCCGCCGCCTGCCCGCGCACCCTGATCCCGCCGCCCGGCAAAGCCGCGAACAGTGCCTGCGGCATCCCGCGCCAGGCACCCACCGACCAGCCGGCCGCCGCCAGGTCCGGCGGCGTCACGCCCGGCTCCGCCGCCGCCCCGAGCAGGGGCGCCAGCAGCAGGACCGCAAGGGTGGTTATTCTGCGCATTTGACCTTATCTCGGCTGCCAGCATCCATCGCAAGCCGAACACATCATTGCGTCATCTGTTTCACATCCGGCGCCGGGCCTTGCTGCTCGGTGCGCCGGCCTTGGCCGCGGCCGATGCCGACGCCCCCTGGCCCGACCTCGCCGGCCGCGCCCTGGCCCCGATCCTGGCCGCCATCGCCGCCGCCGACGGCCCGGTCCTGCTACGCAGCTGGGAAATCGGGCGCGGCGAAGCCTTCGACCAGGTCCAGGGCGAGACCGCCTATACCTATGACAACGCCCTGGTCGGCCTTGCCCTGCTCGCGGCCGGGGAACGCGAGGCCGCCACCCGCATCGCCGAAGCGCTCCGCCTCGCCCAGGCCCAGGACCGGCACTGGCAGGATGGGCGCCTGCGCAACGCCTATGCCGCCGGCCGCCAATATCCCGACGCACCGCGCAGCGCCCGTCCGCCCGGCTGGTGGGACGGGCAATGGTTCGAGGATGCCTACCAGGTCGGCAGCGCGGCGGGACCCGCGGCCTTCGCCATCCTGCTCTGGACCAGGCTCGGCGGCGCTCCCTTCCGCGCCGCCGCCGAGGCCGCCGCCGCCTGGTGCGCCACGCTGCGCGCCGATCGCGGCTTCACCGGCGGCACCATCGGCCATGAACCGGCCCCGACCCCGCTCCTGTGGCGCTCGACCGAGCAGAACCTCGACCTCGCCATCGCCTTCGGCCGCGCCGGCCGGCCCGCCGACGCCGCCCATGCCGAAGCCTTCGTCCGCGCCATGTGGGACCCTGGCGAAGGCCGCTTCCTCTCCGGCCTCACCCCCGAAGGCGCGCCCAATCGCCACTCCGCCCTCGACGCCAATCTCTGGCCCCTGCTCGCCTGGCCCCGCGCCCTACAATACCGCCCGGCCCTCGACTGGGTCCGTCGCGAGCACGCCGTCGGCGACGGCTTCGACTTCGACAATGACCGCGACGGCATCTGGCTCGAAGGCACCGCCCAGGCCGCCCTGCTGCTGCGCCGCATCGAGGCGCCCATCCCGGCCGCCCGCTGTGCCACCGCCATCACCCGGCATATGACCCGCGCCGGTTGGGTCCGCGCCGCCAGCATCCCGCAGCTCACCACCGGCCTCGAGACCGGCATCACCCCTGGCGTGGCCGACTTCTACTACCCCGACCGCTGGCACCTCGGCGCCACCGCCTGGGCTGCCCTGGCGGGCCTGGATGCGAGCCCGTTCGATTGAGCACCCGGGCAGTACCGCCCCTCAGCCGAAGCGGCTCGTCACCCAATCCGCCCGCGACAGCCGGTAGAGCAGTTGCTCGCGCATCGGATGGTCTTCCATGCCCGGATGGTCGAAGCTGCCGGCGGCGCGCATGCCGAGCTTTTCCATCAGCCGCCAGGAGGCCTCATTGTCGGGGCGGGTAAAGGCGACGATTTCGGGCAGGCCGAGACGGCCGAAGCCATAGGCGAGCGAGAGACGCGCCGCTTCCTCGGCGAAGCCCTTGCGCTGATGGCCCGGGCCGATGCGCCAGCCGATTTCCACCGGTGGCGTGGCGGGCTCGACCGGCCACGGAATCACGTCCCAGGGGATGGACAGCAGGCCGACGACGCCGGCAAAGCTGCCGGTGGCGCGTTCCTCGGCGACCCAGAAACCCCAGCCATGCTCGGCAAGGTGGTTGCGCATGCGGTTGGCCCAGGCGTCGCTCTCCGTCCGCGTCATGGCGGCCTTGAAGTAGCGCATGCAATCGGCATCGCCGTTGATGGCGAAGAGCGGCGCATCATCATCCGCGCGCCAGGGGCGAAGCCTGAGGCGCGGGCCTTCGAGTGTGACGGGATCCATCGGCTGGCTTGCCTCGGTGCCTGGTTCGGCAGGCCAGGATGGCATGGCGGGCCGGCGCTGCCGAGCCTGCGCGGCCAGAGCATTCCTGCGACCTGCTCCCGCCGATCAACAGACTGCGAAGCCCGCATGTCGCCGCCGTCCATCCCCCCGAAGGATGACGACGCGAGCGAAACAAAACCCGCAGCCTGCTCCTGTCGCATCGGACCGCCAGCAACAGGAGCCAACGCCATGCTACTCGGTCATATCCCAACCCAGGACGCAACGGTCCATGGCCTGGCGCATGTCAGCACCTACCTCTCGGTCAGTCACCCCGTCGCCAAATATGCCTCGGACAGCAAGAAAAACCAAAAAACAGACACCATGCTCGTCCAATACTTACTTCTGAAGATGGGAACACGGGACAGCCCGAATGATTCCTACGTCCGGATCTTCTCCGACTACGTCAAACGCAAGGGAAAATTCTTCGCCGTTGACGGCAAGGCGGGCGACATGACGTTCGACATGATCATCAACTACCAGGCGACGTCGGATTCTTTCGTCGTCTCCGGCACCAATGGCAGTCTCGTCAGCACGATGGCGACCAACGCCGGCGACGGAGCCGTCCATCCGGCACCGAACGACAGTCAGGGCAGCCCGATAACGCGTGACGGCAACCTCTATACGATCGTTCATATGAATGAACGCTTCAATACGATCTTCCCGGAAGCCGGGTTCACCATCCTGACCGATCCGCTCGCGCCGCAGGATCTGAAGCTGGCGGTGGCGAAGATCCTGCCGCCCCGGCCGACGCCGCTGCCGAACGCGGCGCCGGCCGGAATCCTGAGCATGCCCAGCTATCATATCGCCCGGGCCCGCCATTTCCCGCCCGGGCGCTGAGCGGCTCCCCTTCCGCAGGCTGGCCGTGAGGGTTTATGGATCGGGGCATGGAGGAGACCGAATGACCCCGATCAGCCTGGATGCAATGGCGGCCAGCGTGCCGGATGGCGCGCTGATCGCGCTGCCGCCGGATAATTCCCTGCCCTCCGTCGCGCTGGCCAAGGCGCTGGTGCGCCGTGGCGCCCGCGGGCTGCGGCTGCTCGGTGTCCCGGTTTCCGGCTTCGCGACCGACCTGCTGATCGGTGCGGGCTGCGTGGTCGAGGTCGAGACCAGCGCGGTCTCGCTCGGCGAGGCAGGCTTCGCGCCGCGCTTCAGCGCGGCACTGAAGGCCGGCACGATCACGGTGCGGGACGCCACCTGCCCGGCCATCCACACCATGTTGCAGGCGGCCGAGAAGGGCGTGCCCTTCATGCCGCTGCGCGGGGTGATCGGCAGTGATATCCTGGCCAACCGCCCGGACTGGAAGGTGATCGACAATCCGTTTGCCGATGGCAGCGACCCGATCCTGCTGCTGCCGGCGAAGCAGCCGGACATCGCCGTGTTCCATGCGGTGATGGCCGACAGCGAAGGCAATGTCTGGACCGGGCGGCGGCGCGAATGCGCGACCGTCGCGCATGCCTCGAAGCGGGCGCTGGTCACGGTGGAGCGCGTGGTGGAGGGCAATTTCCTTGAGGATGAGCGCCTCGCCCCCGGGACCATCAGCGGCACCTATGTCGAAGCGGTGGCGATCGCCGAACGCGGCGCGCAGCCGGTCGCGCTGCTCGACGAATACGGCTTCGATGCCGGCTATGTCGCGGCCTATGCGCGCGCCGCGAAGACCGATGCCGGCTTCGCCGCCTGGTGCGCGGAGCATGTGTTCGGCCAGTTGCAGGCCGCCGCCGAATGAGCGTGCAGCCCGAGGAACGCCTGGCGGTCGCGCTGGCGCGACTGATCCTGGACCCCGCCGCACCGCCGGCGCGCCACATCGCGGTCGGCGCCGCATCGCCGATCCCCGCCGCCGCCTGCTGGCTGGTAAAGAAGCAGGGCCACCCGGTGCGGCTGTCGCTGCTGCACAAGCGCAGCGGCAATCCCTTCACGGAGGGCTCGCGCGAGCTTTTCGACCTGACCGGCCAGGGCCGCATCGACCTGTTCTTCCTGGGCGGCGGCCAGATCGACGGCCAGGCCAACCTGAACCTGGTCGGCACCGGTGAGTGGCCGGGCGCCGGCGTGCGCTTTCCCGGCAGCTTCGGCAGCGCCTTCATGTATTTCATGACGCCGCGCACCATCCTGTTCCGGGAGGAGCATTCACCGCGCGTGCTGGTGGAGCGGGTGGACAATATCTCGGCCCCCGGCGTCTCGGCGCCCGGCGTGTTCCGCCGCGGCACCGCGCAGGCGCTGGTCACCGGCAAATGCATCTTCACCTTCGATGCGGCGCGCGCGCGCTTCACCCTGGCGGCGCTGCTGCCGGGCGAGACGGTGGACAGCGTGCGCACCGCGACCGGCTTCGGCTTCGACGTCGCGGACGGCATCGCCGAGGCACCGGAACCCACCGAGGCGGAACTGGCGTTGCTGCGCGGCACGGTCTGCGACGAGATGCTGGAGACTTACCCGGAATTCTGCGCCCGGGTGTTCGGAAGGAAGCTGGCGGCATGAACGACGCTCTGCCCATGATCGAGGGCAAGGCCCTGGCCCAAGGCCCGGGGGCCCTGGCCGGGCTCAAGGTCATCGACCTGACCCGGGTGCTGGGCGGCCCCTATTGCACCATGCTGCTGTCCGACCACGGCGCCGAGGTGATCAAGCTGGAGCCGCCGCAGGGCGATGAGGTGCGCGACTGGGGCCCGCCCTTCAACGATGCCGGCGATGCCAGCTACTTCATCGGCGTCAACCGCAACAAGAAGAGCGTCGGGCTCGACCTGGCAAAGCCCGAGGGCAAGCAGGTGCTGCTGCGCCTGCTGGAAGACGCCGATGTGCTGGTCGAGAACTTCAAGCCCGGCAGCATGGAGAAATGGGGCCTGGGCTATGAGGCGGTGCTGGCGAAACGCTTCCCGCGCCTGATCCATTGCCGCGTCTCCGGCTTCGGGGCGGACGGTCCGCTCGGCGGCTTCCCGGGCTATGACGCGGTGCTGCAGGCGATGGTCGGGCTGATGTCGATCAACGGCACCGAGACCAGCGGCGCGACCCGGCTCGGCACCCCGATCGTCGACATCGCGACCGGGCTGTTCTCCGCGATCGCCATCCTGATGGCGCTACATGAGCGGGAGAAATCCGGCCAGGGCCAGTATTGCGACATGACGCTGCATGATTGCGGCATGGCACTGCTGCATCCACATGCCGCGAATTTCTTCCTCAGCGGCAAGCGCCCGAAGGCGACCGGCAATCCGCATCCGAACCTGGCGCCCTATTCGAAGTTCCAGACCGCGACCTGCGAGATCTTCGTCGCCGCCGGCAACGACCCGGCCTTCAAGAAGTTCTGCGACTTCCTGGGCATGCCGGAGATGGCGGCCGATCCGCGCTTCGCGACCAACGGCGCGCGCGTCGTCAACCGCGACGCGCTGACCGAGGTGCTGAATGCACGCTTCGCCGGCGAGGATGGGCATGAACTGACGCGGCGCATGCTGGCGGCCGGGCTGCCGGCCGGGCCGGTGCTGAACGTCGATGAGGCGATGGCGGCCGACCATACCGCGCACCGGAAGATGGTGACCGAACTCGGCGGCTTCCGCGGCCTCGGCACGCCGATCAAGCTGTCCCGCACGCCGGGCGGCACCCGCAGTGCGCCGCCGCGCTTCAACGAGCACGGCGCGGCGGTGCTGCGCGCCCGCGGCTTCTCAGAGGAGGAGATCGCGGCCCTGGCCCGTGACGGCGTGCTGGTGGAGAAGCGCCGCAAGTAGCGGAGGGATGGCACCGGGGCGCGGTCGTGCTCCGGTGCCGCGACTGGCAGCCTGCTTCCGGCGCCCTGCTGCTACGAATGCCGCATAATGAAGTCTTCGGTATCCGGACCGGTCGGGTGGCGGACCCTCGTATGCAAAGTGATGCAGCGGGCCAGGGCATCAAATACGACCTCGCTCCCCGATAAGCTGACCGCAACCGGCGGTTCATCCCTGTCGAGAAATCGCAGTTGCAGGGTCCTGGCTCCATTGAGGTTTGCGACGAATTCGTCAGCTCTGTCGATCGTGATGACCCATTCGAGGACATTGCCGATTCCCGCGCCGGTTCCGACGTAGGTGCGAAGGCCATCAAGCAGGAGTTCGTAGCGGATTCGGGTGCCCGCCTGGAACTCCCAGGCCAGCTTCGCGATCTGGACGCTCAGATACGAGTTTTCCGGAAAATGCTTGATGAAGATGCTCGCCTGATCGGGTCCCTCAGCGCCGTCATGCGCGCCCACACCGCAGATGCGCGTGCCAGCGTGTTCGTGTCCCATGAATGCAGACCAGACGCCGGATTGCGTGATCTCCGTGACCTGCGCCGAGACGCCGGTCGGCAAACATGCTGCCGCCCATACAGCGAAGACCCTGATGCCGCGCATCGAACCCTTCTCCCGACTGCTCGACTGATGTTTTGGAACATTATGCGAACATCGTGAAGGCGGAAACTGCGCTTCGTCGCTGCCGGGCCGGCGGAAGGTACTCAGGCGCTGAAGTGCCGCGCGAATTCTTCCTGGGCCGGCGTCTCGACCGCGCGCGGGTCGTAGGCGGCGCGCACCCAGGCCACCGGATCGCCCGGAACCCCGCTCATCCGCACCAGGCAGGCCAGTGCCAGCCCGGTGCGGCCGAGGCCGGCGCGGCAGCCGACATAGCCGATGCGATCCGGTGCAGCGGCCAGCAGCGCGGCGAAATCCACCAGCGCGGCACGAAAGGCAGCCGGGTCGTCCGGAACGCCGAAATCCGGGATCGGATGCAGTAGCGCCGCCTGCGCCGCGTCCGCATTGCCGGCATCCAGGCAGAGGCCGATGCTGCCCGCCGGCCGGGCCGCGAATGGCCCGGCGAGGATATGGCAGTCACGGCCACCCAGCCTGAGCTTCACCCCTCGCCGGCCTGACGCGGGCCGTTGTCGGAAACCACCACCGGTTCCAGCATCGCCTCCGCCTCATGCTTCAGGCGGAGATAGCTGCGCACCGAGAAGGGCAGCATGCCGAGATAGATCAGCCCGGCCGCGGCCAGCGCCGCCCAGGGCTCGCTCAGCAGCAGCGCGACGAAGAGGCCGACACCGAGCAGCAGCGGCAGCACGGCGGCGCGCGGCACCTTGAAGTTCTTGAAGCTCCATGTCGGCAGGGTGCTGACCAGCAGCGCCGCGGTGCCGATCAGCACCAGGCCCGCGGTGATCGGGTTGCGCAGCAGGCCGATCCAGGCGCCCTGCCCCCATTCGCCGAGCGCCAGCGCGGCGAAGAGCGGGATCAGCGCCACCGCCGCGCCGGCCGGCGCCGGCACGCCGGTGAAGAAGTTGTAGGCATAGGCCGGCTTGGGCGCGACGCCGACATCGATCGCCGCGTTGAAGCGCGCCAGCCGCAACGCCATGCAGACCGCGAACAGCAGGCAGGGGACGAAGCCGATGCCGCGCGCATCATGCATGGTCCAGAGATAGAGGATCAGCGCGGGCGCCACGCCGAAGCAGAGGAAGTCCGACAGGCTGTCGAATTCGGCGCCGAAGCGCGAGGTCGCCTTCAGCAGCCGCGCCAGCCGCCCATCGAGCCCGTCGATCACCGCCGAGACCACGATCAAGGTGGCGGCCATCGCGAAGCGGCCCTCGGTCGCGGCGCGGATCGCGACCAGGCCGGAACAGAGGCCGAGCATGGTCAGCAGGTTCGGGATCAGCCGGTTGAAGGACAGTCCTTCGAAACGCGGCCGCGTACGCGGACGGAGGCGTCGGCGCAGCCGCCGCATCGGGTGCGGGCGCGGCCCGTCCCCGCTCACGCGTGCAATTCCGCGATCACCGTCTCGCCGCCGATCATGACCTGACCCTCCTCGACGAGCGGATGAATGCCGTGTGGCAGATAGAGGTCGGTCCGGCTGCCGAACCGGATGATGCCGAACCGCTCGCCGGCGGTCAGGCTATCACCTTCGCGCACATCGCAGAGGATGCGGCGCGCGATCAGGCCGGCGATCTGCACCACCGCCAGGTCGCGCCCATCCGGCAGCGCCATCGCCAGCGCGTTGCGCTCATTCTCATCGCTCGCCTTGTCCAGGCTGGCGTTCAGGAAGGCGCCATGCCGGTAGGCGATGCGCGTCACCACGCCATCGGCCGGCGCGCGGTTCACATGCACGTCAAGGACAGAGAGGAAGATCGCGACGCGCCAGCGCGGCACCTCGCCCAAGCCGAGTTCGGCCGGCGGCACCGCCTGGGCGACGCTGACCACATGCCCATCCGCCGGCGCCACCACCAGGCCACCGCGGGAGGGCGTCACACGCTCCGGGTCGCGGAAGAAATAGAGGCAGAACAAGGTGAAGAGCGTGCCCGGCCAGAACAGCCAGGGGCCGAGCAGCAGGCCGCCCACCAGGGCGACCGCGACACCGGCGATCAGGAAGGGCCTTCCGGCCGGGTGCGGCGGCGCGACCACCATCCGCAGGCTGTGCATGAGGGACATGCGGGCGCTTATGGTGTCTTCACCCTTTTCGGACAAGCTTCGCGTCGCGATGGAAACAACGACGCAAGCGATCACCCTCGGTCCGTTCCGGGTCGCCCCCGACGGTCTGCTGGCCCCTTTGCACGCCAGTGCGAAGCCAAGCTTCCGCTTCGCCTGGCGCGGGCGCGGCGTGCAGGCGGAACTCGACCGGGACCAGTTGCGCATGCGGGCGACCGCGGCGCGCATCCCCTTCACGGCGGAACGCGCCACCGACCGGCCGCGCGCCTTCGGCACGCTGCGCGGCCTGCCGCGCGACCTGCCCACCGGCTGGAACCTGACCCTGGCGGCGGATCATTCGATCGTGCTGGAGACGGCACGGACGGTGGGCGGCGTCGCCACCGTCACCCAGCTTCTGACCGCGCTGGTGCGCTTCGTGCTGGAACTCGACCCCTATCTCGACAGGCTGGAGGCGGGCGGCGCCTGGTCAGCGGTCACCGCGGCCGGCAACGCGAAGACCTGACCCGGAAAGATCCGGTCCGGATCCCGGATCTGGTCGCGATTGGCCTGGTAGATGGTGGTGTAGCGCACGCCCCGGCCATAGTTGGTACGGGCGATACGCCACAGGTTCTGACCCGGCTGCACCACGATCTGGCCGCCGCGGAAGCTGTCTTCCGGCAATTGGTCGCGCTGGAATGGCAGTTCGATCCGCGCCGCCACCGCGCCGCTGGCGGCGAGTTGATCAACCCGCAGGGTGTGGCGGCCGATGGCGGGCGTCTCGTTCGGCACCAGGGTCCAGCGGCCGGCGGCATCGGCCACCGCATCCCCGGCATGGCGTTCGCCGACATAGGCCCGCACCGAGGCGCCGGGCGAGGCGGTACCGGAGAAGCGCATGCCGCCGGCATCGGCATAATCCACCGCTTCCAGCCCCAGCCGGCCGGCCTGGCCGCGCGGCGCCTCCGGCGAGGCGCCAGTGGCCCCGGCTGCGCCCTGTGGCGCGGCGGTGGCGGCGGCACCCGCGGCGGGGTGCGGCGGGGCCTGCAGCAGGCGTGGCGCAGCCGCCGCCGCCTGTGAGGGGATCAGGACCGCCAGCGCGCCGGAGCCGCCGCCTTCGCCGGTGCGCGGCTGATCGGCGGCGACCGGGGTCGGTTCCGGCACCACCACGACCACGGTGTCGGGTCCGGCGAGCTCGACGCCGGCCAGGCGGGCGCGAAGGGAGAATTCATAGGTGCCCGCCGCCAGCGGGTCGGCCGGCAGGATCACCCATTCGCCGCGCTGGTCCGCCCGGGCGCGGCCAAGCTCGCGCTGGCCATTGGCGAACAGCAGCACCTCCGCACCCGGTGCGGCGCGGCCGGCGACGACCGCGGTGCCGCGGGCGCCGACGCGCACCACGTCGAAGCGCGGCGGCGGGCCGGCCTGCACGGCCGGCGCTGGCGCCTGGGGCGCGGCCTGGGTTTCCGTGGCCGTGGCCTGGGCGGGCGCCGGTGCCGGCGCGGTGGCGGGTTGTGCCTGGGCCGGCCGGGCCGTGGCGGCGGCCGGTGGCGCGGCGGCCGTCGCCGCAGGGGTCTGGGCGACGCTGCGCGACGCTTCGGGAGCCGGCGCGGAGGGTGTCGCGGGCGCGGTCGCCACCGGGTCCGGGGTCAGCGGCATGCAACCGCGCAGCACCAGGAAGGTCGCGCCGAAGGCCGCGAGCCCGCTCGTCCCCAGCAACAGGAAGCGGCCAGCCGGCGTGCCTCGCATCGTGCCTCCATGAACCCCGCGCGGTGCCGCGCGGATGACTCGTTGCATACTAGAGCAATATGACAGGCGAGCAAATCGTCCGCCGCAGAAAATTGCTCGGCAAAACAAGGACCTGGAGCGTAACCGCCGGCTCCGGCCTGGTTTCAGTGCCCGTGCCGGGCGAACCACCAGGCCAGCGCGACCGCCGGCGCCGCGGCCAGCGCCCATCCCAGCCAGGCGCCGATCCGGCCTGGCAGCAGGGCGCCGAGGCGGGGACCGAGCCACAATGCCAGCAGCGGCGCGACCGCGGCGGCCCAGCCAGCCGGCGTGCCACGCGCCATGACCGGCAGCACCGCCAGGGCAGCCAGCGCCGGGGCCAGCACGGCGCCGGCCGCCGCCCCCGCTTCCGCCCGAGCCAGCAGCGCGCCGAGCGCTGCCGCGGCGATCACCAGCGCGAGCAGCGGCTGCGGCCCGGCGGCCTTGGCCGCGATCAGCCCCGCCGCCAGCGCCAGCCCCGCCTTCACCCCATCCTCCGGCCCGTCGAGCCGCAACAGCAGCGCCAGCCCGCCGGCCGCCACCGCGCCGAGCATCGGCGCCGCGTGCCGGAATCCGGTGGCCGTGGTCGGGCCGCCGGCCATCCACCAGGCGCCGGCGAGCACCGCCAGCAGGGCGGCCGGCAGGCCGAGGCGCCCGGCCCGGCCGCGCACCAGCCCCGCCAGCACCAGGGCGAACAGCGCCAGCCCGGCCGCGAGCAGGGGCAGCCGTTCCATCCATTGCCGCGGCGTCGCCGTGACCAGCCCGATCGCCAGTATCCAGCCGATCGCCACCCCGAGCCCCAGCCCGGCCGGGGCCAGTGCCGGCTGCCCGGCACGCCGCAGGCCCAGCACCCAGAGCAGTGCCACGGCCAGGGCGATCAGGGCGGCACGCCAGGGCCAGAGCGAATCGAGCGTCATGCGGCCATGCTGCCGTATCCGGGGTGGCGCGGCGACGGCGGCGCCATACCTTGGAGCGTGATGATCTGCGGCGGAATCGCCGTAAAATCCGGATCACGCGACCAGGTAGGCTGCGGGAGCATGATTCGTGCGCGCAAGCGAACGCAGCATGGTCCGGCAGGCGCGTCGCCGCAGGGGGTCTCAGCATGGATCAGTCATGGCGCCACACGAAGGTCTGGGATGCCTGGATCAGGCTGTTCCACTGGGCGCTGGTGGCGTTGATCGCCACGTCCTGGTGGACGGCCCAGATCGGCAACTGGCGCCTGCATTTCCTGTCCGGCTACGCGATCCTGGCGCTGCTCGGCTTCCGTATCCTCTGGGGCCTGCTCGGCTCCGACACCGCCCGGTTCCGGCGCTTCCTGCGTTCCCCCGCCGCGGTTCTACGCTATCTGGGCGGCATGTTCCGGCGCGGCCCGGATACCGAGGCCGGGCACAATCCCGCCGGCGGCTGGATGGTGGTCGTGATGCTGGCGCTGCTGGCGGCGCAGGTCGGCACCGGCCTGTTCGCCGATCCGGATGACTATGTGGTGCGCGGCCCCTTCGCGGGGCTGATCGACAGCGGCACCAGCTACGCCGTCGCCGGCTGGCATTTCCGCCTATTCAACGTGCTGCTGGCGGCGATCGGCCTGCATGTGCTGGCGATCCTCGCCTATCGCCTGGTGAAGCGGCACGATCTGCTTGGCCCGATGTTGACCGGCCGCAAGCGCATGCCGCCGGAAACCCGGGCGCCGCGCCTCGCGCACCCGTTGCTCGGCGCCCTGCTCTTCGTCCTTGCCGCCGGCGCCGCCTATGCCCTCAGCCGCTACGGCGCGGCCCCTTGAGAGCGGGGCCGCGCCGGGATCAGCGCGCGCGATAGACCCGGTGGCAGGCGCCGCAGGTGGCGCCGGTCTGCTGGAAGGCGGTGGCGAAGCCGGCGGCGTCGCCCGCTGCCGCCGCGGTGCGCAGCGCGCCGAGCTGCGTCACCATATTGGCCTCGGCCCGTTCGAAGCCGGCGCGGTCGGACCAGACCGTGGGCAGGGCGCCGGTATGGCCCGGCTCCCGCCCCGTGGGGGTGTCGGAACCGGCCGGGAATCGGGCGGCGAAGCCCTGGAAGAAGGTCGTCATCTGCTCGATGCGCGGCACCGCGCCGCGCGGATCGCCGCGGCTGTCGACGATCGCCTTCATCGCCTCCATGTCCCGCCCGATGCCGCGGAGACCTTCCCGTCGCGCATTGATGACATCCGTCTGTGCGACGGCCGCACCGGCGAACATCACGGCCAGCAGTCCGCCGGCAATCCAAACAGCCCGCATCCTGTCGTCTCCTTGCGGCCGGGCCTGCCCCGCACCGGTAGCGGGACAGTCGCAGCTTCGCCGCCGCGGCGGCAAGCCATGCCGCGGCACGGGGGCATGAAACGTGACGATCGTCGGAAAGGGGTGTTGCCGACCGGGCGGTACCGAGTTATACGCCGCCTCCCGCAGGCACCGGAGTGTAGCTCAGCCTGGTAGAGCACTGTGTTCGGGACGCAGGGGCCGGAGGTTCGAATCCTCTCACTCCGACCAAATGAACCCCCTGAGCAATCAGGGGGTTTTTTGTTGCCTGGCCCGCGCGGCCGGCACCCCGCGCGGCCGCCGCGTCAGCCTTCGGCGCGTTGCCTGCGGTATTCCGGGACCGGCAGGCCGCCGATGCCCCAGGCATCCATCTCCACCTCCTCAATGACGACGAAGGTGCTGTGCCGCGGCTTGCCGAGCACGTCGAAGAGCAGATCGCTGACGCCCTTGATCAGCGCGGCCTTCTGCTCCGGCGTCGTGCGCGCCGCGCCGGGCGCCGTGCCTTCGCGCGTCACCTTGATGTTCACATACGGCATTGCCCGTCTCCCCGCCGGACGATCACCAGCGGCCGGCGTGCTGGCCGCCATCGACATGCAGCGTCTCGCCGGTGACGAAACCGGCACGCTCGAGATAGAGCACCGCCTCCGCGATCTCCTCCACCTCGCCCATGCGGCCGATCGGGTGCAGGCCGGCCAGCGCCGCATGGGTCGCGGCAGGATGCATCGGCGTCCTGATGATGCCGGGCGCGACGGCGTTCACGCGGATTCCCGCCTGGGCATATTCGATCGCCAGCGAACGCGTCACCGCATCGAGCCCGCCCTTGGTCAGGGAGGCAAGGCCGGACGGCGCGCCGGCGATCGGCTGGTCGACCAGCGTCGTGGTGATCTGGACGATATGGCCGCTGCGCCGCTTCAGCATCTCGGCCAGTGCGAGCTGCGTGACGTGGAAGAAGCCGGCGAGGTTCACCTCCAGCATGTTGCGGAAATCATCGAGGCTGTAGTCGGTGAAGGGTTTGCCGATGAAGATGCCGGCATTGTTGACCAGGCTGTCGACGCGGCCGAAGCGTTCGATCGCCGTTCCGACCACCCGGGCCGCGACATCGCGGTCACTGATGTTGCCGCTGACCGTGACGATACCGTCCTCGGCGGACGGTGCGATGCCGCGGGAATTGGCGATGACGGCATAGCCCTGGTCGCGATAGGCCCTGACGATGCCGGCGCCGATGCCTTGCGAGGCGCCGGTGACGATGGCGACTGTCTGTCCGTTGCTCATGATCGGTCTCCCGGAGGCCGGGATCGCAGCCAGGGGCTGCGCCGCCGACGCCTCCGTTTCCTTGTGTTTGTTCGGGATGCCCGGGACGGGCGAAGCAAGCATCCTTGCTCGGTCCGTGACGTGATGCCGACCAGTCGGCGGCGGAACGCGTGGCCTGCGAAACTCAGTCTTGCGGAAGGCGAAACGGCGATGGATCGGATCGAGGCGATGCGGGTCTTCGTGAGCGCGCTGGAAGAAGGCAGCCTGGCGGCCGCCGGCCGCCGGCTGGGGCGCTCGGCCGCCGCCGTCACGCGTGCCATCACCTTCCTGGAACGCCATGTCGGCACGCAGCTCCTGCACCGCACGACGCGTTCGATCCGGCCCAGCGAAGCGGGGGAGCGTTACGCCACCGCCTGCCGGCGCGTGCTGGCCGATCTCGAGGCAGCGGACCTGCTCGCCGCCGGTGAGACCGCGGTGCCACGCGGGCGCCTGACGCTCACCGCGCCGCTGATCGCCGGCACGACCATCCTGCGGCCGGTGCTGGACCAGTATCTCGATCGGCATCCGGATGTGCGGGCGAAGCTGCTGCTGCTCGATCGCGCCGTCAGCCTGGTGGATGAGGGCATCGATATCGGGCTCCGCATCGCGAATCTGGCGGATTCGACCATGGTCGCGATCCGCGTCGGCGAGGTGCGGCGCGTGCTCTGCGCGGCGCCGGCCTATCTCGACGCGCATCCGCCGATCCTGGAGCCGGCGGCGCTGGCGGGGCATCGCTGCGTCGCCGCCGCGCAGTTCGGCGAGACCGGCTGGAGCTTCCCGCCGGCGACGCCCGCGGGCGCGCCGCGGCTGGCGCACATCGCGCCGCGGCTTGTCGTCAACGGCATCGCCGCGACCCTGTCCTCCGCCCTGGCCGGCGGCGGCGTCACCCGGCTGCTGTCCTACCATGTCGCCGAGCATGTCGGCCGCGGCGAGCTGCGGATCATCCTGGCGCAGGACGAATCGCCGCCGACCCCGGTGCATCTCGTCGCGCCGGAAGGGCGGCTGTCAGTGCCGAAGGTGCGCGCCTTCGTCGATCACGCCGTGCCGCTGCTGCGGGCGGAATTCGCGCGACGGCTGGCGCTCTGCGCCGGCGGGTCATGACGCAAGCTGATGGGGCTCCGCCATGGTCGCAGCCAGGTGGTCGGCCAGCAGCGACCCGGCTGGCGAAAGACCGGCGGCACGGTGCAGCCGGATATCGGCGGCCGGCAGGCGCGGCATGCCGTCCTGCTCCGTGAGGGGCCGCAGCCGCGGCGGGAAGGTGCCGGCCTTGACCACGGTCACCGCCAGGCCCTGGGCCGCGATCGCCTCCACCGCCGCCAGGCTGTGGCTGACGAAGGCAAGCCGCCAGGGGCGCCGGGCGGCATCCAGCGCCGCCATCGCCCAGGCGCGGAACAGGCAGCCTTGCGGATAGAGCGCGACCGGTAGCGGATCCTGCGCTTCGGCGGCATGGCCGATGCCGGCGGCCCAGACCGCCTGTTCCCGCCGCAGGAATTCACCCTCGCCGCGGCCTTCCGGATGCATGGCGATGACGATGTCATAGGCCTCACCCAACCGGGCGGTCATGCCGGCGGTCAGGCCGGTTTCCATTTCGATATGGATGCGCGGGTAGCCGGCGACGAACCCCGCCAGCAGCGGCGGCAGGATGGCGGTGCCGTAGTCATCCATCACGCCCAGGCGGACGATGCCTTCGACCCGGTGCTCGCGCAGGCGGCCGACCGCCTCCGCGTTCAGCAACAGGATGCGG
This sequence comes from Roseomonas sp., assembly GCA_036499545.1. Taxonomy (GTDB): domain Bacteria; phylum Pseudomonadota; class Alphaproteobacteria; order Acetobacterales; family Acetobacteraceae; genus Plastoroseomonas. Next base: position 17,437 of record DASYDR010000317.1, read on the forward strand.
CGCGCGTAGCCGAGCAGGCCTTCGCCCGCCAGGCTGAGGTCGACCTGCACTGTCGTGCGGTGGAACAGCGCCACGCCGAGCCGATCCTCCAGCCGCCTGATCTGCATGCTGACCGCCGACTGGGTGCGGTTGAGCACGGCCGCCGCCCGCGTGAAGGACCGGTTATCCGCCACCGCGACGAAGGCTTGCAGGAGGTCGGGGTCCAGCACGGGCATGCTCATGCGTGGATCTTATGACGCCCTCTGCACCAAGTGCCATTCCTGATAAAGGGTAGTTTCGATGCCTGGCCATGATCCCGGGGCCATGCTTGACCATGTGCGCCCTCCCCCGCGACTGTGCCTGCCGATACGAAGGACCGCCGATGGATCTCTCCCGCATCCTGGGCAGCGTGCTGCAAGGCGCGCTGCAGCCGCCGCGCCGGGCCGCGCGCGGACGCCGTTCCCCAGCCATTCCGGGCTTCGGCAGTTCCCGTTCCGGGGCCGCACAGCTCACGCGCGCCCTGGCCTCCCTCGCCGCGGCCGCGGCGGAAGCGCTGGCCAGCCGCAATGCCGCAGCCACCCCGGAGCCGGCGGCGGCGCCACGGCCGGTGCGGGACCTGCGCGGCCCGGCGCCGGTGCCGCCGGTGGCGCCCCGCCCGCATGGCAGCGTGCCGGAGGTCGGCCCCGCCCCTTCCCCCTGGGCGCCGAGGCCGGCCGCCCCGCCGGCCGCGGAACCGGAGGCCGAGACCGCCGAGGCGCTGCTGATGATCCGCGCCATGATCGCGGCCGCCCGCGGCGATGGCAGCATCGATGCCGAGGAGCGGCGGGTGATCGCGGCCCAGCTCGACGGTGCCGGGCTCTCCGCCCAGGAGCGCGAATTCGTGCTGGCCGATTTCGACAAGCCGCTGACGGCGGAGGCACTGGCCGCCCAGGCGCGCGACCCGATGCAGGCGGCGCAGATCTATGCCGCCGCCTTCGCCGCCGTCGGAACGATCAGCCCGGAGGAACGGGCCTGGCTGGACCAGCTCGGCCGCGCCCTGCGGTTGGACAAGGCGGCGCTGGCGGCGATCGAATCGCGCCTCGGAGGTTGACATGGCTGCCCCGCGCCCATAAACGACGCGCCTCTCCGGAGCATGATCCGTTCGCCTGCGCGCATGGGTCCTGCTCCGGAACCACGTTTGATCGCGCGATTCGGGCTGCCCGGCCGCTCCGGCCACGGCTCGTCGTGCCCTGGGACTGCCACCATGAAGATCCGCAACAGCCTCAAGACCGCCAAGATCCGCGACAAGAACTGCGTCGTCGTGCGCCGTCATGGCCGCGTCTACGTGATCAACAAGAAGAACCCGCGGTTGAAGGCTCGCCAGGGCTAAATCGGCGAAGCCGATCTAGGCCGCGAGCATAGCGGGGCTCCGGGGGGTGCAGGCCCCCCGGTCCAAGCTTGCCATGCTGAGCACGCGTCGCGCCGCCAGGGCCTCCCCGGCGGCGTTTCTGCGTTCGATGAGGCGTGCCGTCACGCCTCCGAATCACGCGCTTGTCGTGCCGGGCCCGGCGCCGCATCTTCCTGGCCCGTCCAAGGAGCCTGCGCCGTGATCCGCCTGCCCGAACCGAAGCCCGCGGTCCTCGCGAAGCGCGATGCCATCATCGCCGCGCTGCAGGCGCTGGTCCCCGGCGATGGCGTGATCAGCGAAGCCATCCGCCTGAAGCCCTATGAGACAGACGGGCTCTCCGCCTATCGCCAGCCGCCGCTTGCCGTCGTGCTGCCGCGCACGACCGAAGAAGTCGCCGCCGTGCTGCGCTATTGCCATCAGGAGGGGATCCGGGTGATCCCGCGCGGCGCCGGCACCAGCCTGTCCGGCGGTGCCCTGCCGCTGGCCGATGCCGTGGTGATCGGCCTGATGCGCATGAACCGCATCCTGGAGATCGACTACGAGAATCGCCTGGCGGTGGTCGAAGCCGGCGTCACCAATATCGGCATCACCCAGGCCGTGGCCGGAGACGGCTTCTTCTACGCCCCGGATCCATCAAGCCAGCTCGCCTGCATGATCGGCGGCAATGTCATGATGAATTCGGGCGGTGCGCATTGCCTGAAATACGGCGTCACCGCGAACAACCTGCTCGGCCTCACCTTCGTCAGCATCGAGGGCGAGGTGATCCGCATCGGCGGCGAGCACCTGGATGCGGCCGGCTATGACTGGCTCGGCATCATCACCGGCAGCGAGGGACAGCTCGGCATGGTGACCGAGGTCACCGTGCGCATCCTGCGCGGGCCGGAGGGCGCGCGGGCCATGCTCGCCGCCTTCAAGGGCACCGAGATCGCCGGCGCCGCGGTGGATGCCATCATCGGCGCGGGCGTCATCCCGGTGGCGCTGGAATTCATGGACCGCCCCTGCATCCATGCCTGCGAGGCCTTCGCCCATGCCGGCTATCCGCTGGATGCGGAAGCGATGCTGATCATCGAGGTCGAGGGCAGCGTCGCGGAACAGGACGCGCTGCTCGGCAAGATCCGCGACATCTGCGCGCGCTTCGATCCGATCAGCATGAAGGTGGCGCAGACGGCCGAGGAATCGCTGGCGATCTGGAAGGGCCGCAAGGGCGCCTTCGGCGCGGTCGGGCGCATCAGCCCCGATTATCTCTGCATGGACGGCACCATCCCGACCGGAGAGTTGCCGCGCGTGCTGGCCCGTATCAGCGAGATGAGCACGCGATATGGGCTGCAGGTCGCGAACGTCTTCCATGCCGGCGACGGCAACCTGCATCCGCTGATCATGTTCGACGCCAACGATCCGGAGAGCTTCCACAAGGCCGAGAATTTCGGCGCCGATATCCTGAAGCTCTGCGTCGAGGTCGGCGGCTGCCTGACCGGCGAGCATGGCGTCGGCATCGAGAAGCGCGACCTGATGACCGTGCAGTTCACAGCCGCCGAGCTCGACCAGCAACGCGCGATCAAGACCGCCTTCGACCCGCAATGGCTGCTCAACCCCGCCAAGGTCTTCCCACTGCAGGACGCGGCGTGAGCGCCGCCCTGACGCCGGCCGACGAGGCGGCGATCGCCGCCCTGGTCGCCGAGGCCGCGCGGCATGCCGAGCCCATCGCCGTCGAAGGTGCCGGCACCAAGCGCGCCATGCTGCGTCCGGTGCAGGCGGCGCGCACCATTTCCACCCGCGCGCTGTCCGGCATCACGCTGCACCGCCCGACCGAGCTGATCATCAGCGCCCGGGCCGGCACGCCGCTGGCGGAGGTCGAAGCGACGCTCGGGGCCAAGGGCCAGATCCTGACCGCCGAGCCGCCCTACCTGACCGCCCTGATGGGCGCGGCGGCTGCACCCACCATCGGCGGCGCGGTGGCGGCCAACCTCTCCGGCCCGCGCCGGATCAGCGGCGGCGCGATGCGCGACCACGTCATGGGCATCCGCTTCGTCAACGGCGCCGGCGAAGTGCTGCGCTCCGGCGGGCGGGTGCTGAAGAACGTCACCGGCCTCGATCTCTGCAAGCTGCTGGCCGGCAGCCACGGCACGCTCGGCATCATCACCGAGGTGACGCTGAAGGTGCAGCCGGCGCCGGAAGCCTCCGCCACCCTGGCGCTGCGCGTCCCCGATCTCGAAACCGGGCGTCGCGCCCTTTCGGCCGGGCTCGGCAGCCCCTTTGGCATCTCCGGCGCCGCCCTGCTGACCGATGGCCCGCGCGCCCTGCTCCGCATCGAGGATTTCGCCGAGAACGTCGCCTATCGCAGCGACAGGCTGCGCGATGTGCTGGCCGGCTTCGGCCGGGCGGAGATCATTCCCGATGCCGAGAGCCGCGCCCTGTGGCGATCGATCCGCGAGGCCGCGCCGCTCGGCGCGGATGCCGCGGATGCGATCTGGCGCGTCTCGGTGAAGCCGACCGAAGGGCCCGGCGTCGCCGCGGCGCTGCGCGCCGCCTTCGACGCCAGGCTGCTGCTCGACTGGGGTGGCGGCCTGCTCTGGGTCGCCGGCCCGGCGACCGAGGCGGCGCATGCCGCGGTGATGCGCGCCGCCGGCAGCGGCACCTTCACCCTGTTCCGTGCCCCTGACGCGCTGCGCGCCGCGGTGCCGGTGATCCCGGCCGAAGCGCCGCCGCTGGCCGCCATCGCCCGGCGCGTGAAGGCGGCGCTGGACCCGGCCGGCATCCTCAACCCCGGGCGCATGCGCGCGGGCTGATCGCCTGCGTCAGCCCCGCAAAGCGATGCGGCAGGTCGCCATGTCCTGCGCCAGCCGCGCATCCGCCGCTTCGCTCCAGCGGATGTAGCTGGCACGCTTGATGGAGATCCGCGAGGTGCCGGCGCCCGTCTCGGTCACTTCGTATTCGAAGTAGAGCTGCTGCTGCTGATGCCGCCCGGCACCGACATTGTAGTAGCCGGTCAGGGTCGCGCGATGCTCGACGTCGCGCAGGTTCGGGATCACCTGGTAGCTGCGCCGCAACTCCTGGTCGATCAGGCAGGATGATGCCTCGCGATAGCCCGCGGCGACCTGGACGGATGCCGCCGGCGCCAGGCCCCTGAGCGAATCGAGCCGGCCTTCCGAGGCGGTGCAGCCCGCCATCGCCAGCGCCAGACCCGCCAGCGCCACAAGTTTTCCGGTCATTGCAGTCCCCCCGTCATGTCGTGACCTCTGCGCCCCGGCCCTCACGGCCGTGGCATGATGCCGCCCGCGCCGCTCGCCTGTTCCAGCCCGGCCAGGGCCAGCAGCAGGCTCGCGCGTGCGGTGTTGGCGGAGACGCGCGTGGCATTCACCGTGCGCAGCGCGTCGAGCATGTCGAGCAGGCTGCGCCCACCCGCCTGATAGGCCGCGTCCGTGGAGCGGTACGCATCCTCGGCCCGGCGCAGCGCCTGGCTGGTGGTCAGGTCCAGCAGCGTCCGTGCCTGTTCGTAGGATGCCCAGGCCGTGGCGAAATCCGCGCGCGCGCCGGCCAGTACGCCATCGGCCTGGGCGCGCGCCTGGCGCTGCTGGCCGGCGGCGATCCCGACATTCCCTTCGGTCAGGCGGCTGGTGAAGATCGGAATGGAGACGCCGACCCCGAGGGTGGTGTTGCCGAACAGCGGCCGGGTGGCATTGGGCAGGTCCTGGCTGAGTTCGGTGCGCGTCACGCTGCCGCTCACCGACACGTCGCGCGACCGGCCGGCTTCCGCCAGCCGCGTATTGGCGCCCGCCGCGGTGGCGCCGCGCTCGGCGGCGACCACGTCCGGCCGGGTAGGTAGCGCCGCCAGCAGTTGCTCCCGCGTCAGGCGCAACGGCGGCGCGTCCAGACGGCCGCGCAGATCGAAGGGCACCGGCGCCAGCGCGGCGGCGACCGGATCACGCGGGTTGCGCGGTGCCGGTGCGGCCGCCGTCGCATCGGCACCGAGCAGCGCCGCCACCTGCGCGACCGACGCCGCATAGCTCTGCGCCGCCGCGGCCAGATCCTGCGCGAAGGGCAGCCGACTGGCCTGGAAGCGCAGCAGATCGGCTTCCGGGATCTGCCCTTCATGCACCTGGCGCGACAGCAGCGCCTCGGTCCGGTCCAGGGTCGCGCGATTGGCCACCGCGACTTCCAGATTGGCGCGTGCCTGCAGCCCCTGGATGAAGTTCTGCCGCAGGGTGAAGACCTGGCCACGCAGCGCATCCAGCACCTGCGCTTCGGCCACGCTCACCTGCTCGTCGGCCAGGCGGTTGCGCAGTTCCCGCTTGCCGCCGCGTTCGATCGTCAGGCTGAGATTGATCGAGGCGTTGTTCAGCGGCGACAGGAAGCGCGCGCCATAATAGTTGCGGAAGCGGCCGCCCTCGTTCACCTGCCCTGCGGTCTGGCTGTAGCCGACCGTGGGCGCGGGCGCGGTATCGGCCACGAGGCGCTGCGCGCGGGCGATCTCGACACCCTGGCGCGCCGCGACGACGGCCAGGTTGCGCTCGACCAGCAGAGCCTCGGCCTCAGGCAGCGTCAGCGCCGGGGCGCGCAGCGGCAGGCCGGCCGCGGCAACAGGCGGCCGGGCCGCCGCCGTGGCTGGGCGCTGGGCATCCTGCGCCCAGGCGGCGAGCGGGGCGAGCAGCCCGGCGGCCAGGGCGCAGCGGATCGGTCGAAACATGCCAAGAACCTCGCGGAGGGATCGGGCCTGGGTGGAGCGTCGCGGTGCCATGGGGATCACTCGGCGGGGCTCGAGGGGGAATGCGCCATGCCGAGCGCCCTCTCCGCTGCCATCTCCCGCTCGGCACCCTTGCGGCCGAGCACGTCGACGGCGGCCGGCAGCACCACCAGGATGAAGACGGGCACCAGCCCGATGCCGCCGACCACGACGATCGCCAGCGGCTTGGTCACATCGGCGCCGATGCCGGAGGCGAGCGCCATCGGCAGCAGGCCGCAGAAGGAGGCGAAGCAGGTCATCATCACCGGCCGCAGGCGATCGGTGCCGGCCTGGTGCAACGCCGCCAGCCAAGGCATGCCCTCCCGGTCCCGCAGCTGGTTGAAATGGGTGAGGAAGATGATCGCTTCCATCACCGTGATGCCGAGCAGCGCCAGGAAGCCGATCGCGGCGGGCACCGAGAAGTTCAGCCCGGCCATGGCCAGCGCGAAGACGCCGCCACAGATCGACAGCGGCAGCATGCCGAAGACCATCAGGGTCTCCCGCAGCCGCCCGAAGGCGATGTAGAGCAGGATGGCGATGATCGCGAAGGCCACCGGCACGATGCGCGTCAGGCGCTCGATCGCCAGTTGCAGGTTGCGGAACTCGCCCACCCATTCCAGCCGGTAGCCATTGGGCAGGCGCACATTGCGGGCGACGCGCTCCTGCGCCTCCGTCACCGCGCTGGCCGGGTCGCGTTCGCGGACGGCGAAGCGCACCGGCACGTAGCGCGAGGCGTTCTCGCGGTAGATGTAGGCGGGTGTCGAGACCAGCTCGATGGTCGCGACGTCGCGCAGCGACGCATTGCCGGCGCTGCCGACCGGCACGCGGCCGATCGCGTCGATGCTGTTGCGGTATTGCGGGGAGAGGCGGACGATCACCGGGAAGTTGCGGTCGCCGCCGGGCTCATAGACCGATCCCGCCTGCTGGCCACCGACGGCCGCCGAGATCGCCGCGTTGATCTCCGAGACCGTGAGGCCGAGACGCGCCGCGCGCGCGCGGTCGATGGTGATCGACAGGGTCTGCTGCCCGGCCGAGATCAGCACGCCGAGATCGGTGACGCCCTGCACCTGCGCCATCTCGCGCCGGATCTGGTCGGCCAGGCGGGACGCGACCTCGGTGTCGGGCCCGATCACCTTGACCGCATTGGCGCCTTTCACGCCGGACGCCGCTTCCTGGACGTTGTCCGAGATGGTCTGGGAGAAGGAGAATTCGACGCCAGGGAATTCCTGGCTCAGCCGGCGGTTGATGGCGGCGACCAGCCCGTTGCGATCGGGCGCCGTGCGCCAGCGCTCCTGCGGCACCAGGGGGACGAAGAATTCGGCATTGAAGAAGCCGGCACTGTCGGTGCCGTCATCGGGCCGGCCCTGCTGGGAGGTGACGGTGATCACCTCCGGGAATTCCATCAGGATGCGGCGGATGCGATTGGCGACCGGATTGCCCTCGTTGAGGGAGATCGTCGCGGGCATGGTGGCGCGCAGCCAGATGCTGCCTTCTTCCAGCGAGGGCAGGAATTCGGCGCCGAGCCGGGTGAGCAGCCCGACGCTGCCGACCGACATGAGCGCGGCGAGCGACAGCATGGCGATCCTGCGGCGCATGCCGATGGCGAAGATGCGCAGATAGGCCCAGCGGACGGCCTTCATGGCGAAGGTGTCGCGCTCCTCCGTCTCCGGCTTGAAGAAAGTAGCGGAGAGCACCGGCGTGATGGTGAAGGTCGCGAGCAGCGCGCCGCCGATGGCATAGGCGTAGGTCTTGGCCATCGGGCCGAAGATCCGGCCCTCGATGCCGCCCATGGTGAAGAGCGGGATGAAGGCGGCCAGGATGATCATCGCCGAGAAGAAGATCGCCGTGCTCACCTCGCCGGCCGCGCGCAGCACGGTCTGCGGCACCGGCTTCGGTTGTCCGGGGCTGGCGTGGCGCGCCAGATGCAGGTGGCGGAAGATGTTCTCCACCATGATCACGGTCGCGTCGACCAGCAGGCCGAAATCGAGCGCGCCGAGCGACAGCAGGTTCGCGCTCTCGCCGCGGATCAGCATCAGCAGCACGGCGAAGAAGAAGGCGAAGGGGATCGTGGCGGCGATCACCGCCGCGCCGCGCAGATCGCCCAGGAACAGCCACTGGATGATCAGGATCAGCAACACGCCTTCCAGGATGTTGCGCACCACCTTGGCGGTGGTGACGGCGACCAGATCCTCGCGGTCATAGAGCGGCACGATGCGCACGCCGGGGGGCAGGACGCCGCCGGCATTGATGCGCTGCACCTCAGCCTGGACGCCATGGATGGTGGGCAGCGTCTGCTCGCCGCGGCGCATCAGCACGGTGCCGAGCACGACGTCGTCGTCGCGCTCATGGCCGGCGATGCCCAAGCGCGGCAGGTTGCCGACCTCCACGCTCGCGATGTCGGACAGCAGCACCGGCACGCCGTTCTGCGCGCCGAGCACGACATTGCGCAGGTCATCGAGGGTGCGGATCAGCCCGATCCCCTGCACCACGACCGATTGCGGCCCGATATTGAGGGTGCCGGCACCGACATTGACCGAGCCGTTGCGGATCGCCTCGATCACCGCCGGCAGGGCGAGATTATGCGCGGCGAGCCGGCCGAGATCGATCTGCACCGAATAGGTCTTGGTGGTGCCGCCGAAGCTGGTGACGTCGATGACGCCGGGCACCGTCTTGAAGCGGCGATCGAGCACCCAGTCCTGCAGGGTCTTCAGGTCTTCCAGCGGATAGCCGGGCGGCCCCACCAGGCGGTAGCGCATGATCTCGCCGATCGGCGATGCCGGCGAAATGCCGGGCTGCGCCCCATCCGGCAGGCCGGAAATCTGGCCGAGGCGGTTCAGCACCTGCTGCACCGCCTCGTCATAGGTGTAGTTGAAGTTGAACTGCACCCTGACGTCGGAAAGGCCGAACAGCGAGGTGGATCGCACCGTCGTCAGGTTCGGCAGGCCGGACATCGCCACTTCGATCGGGACGGTGATGTAGCGCTCGATCTCTTCCGCGCTCTGGCCGGCATTCTGGGTGATGATGACCACGGTGGGCGGCACCGGGTCCGGATAGGCTTCGATGTTCAGGCTGCGGAATCCGAAGACGCCGATGACCAGGAAGACGACGAACATCAGCAGCACGAGCGGCCGGCGATCGAGGGAAAAAGCGACGAGCTGACGCACGGTGGCCGTTGCTCCTGTCCGGGCCTGGACGGCACCCGAGAGCGCCGCAGGAGCGATGGATTACTGGCACCGAACGCGACAGCGGAAGTGGCTTCGCGCGGCGTAAGCTGCGCGTAAGCAGCCGTAAGCCGGCCGTAAGCCAGCCTTGGCATACTCGATTCCACGGAGGAGGGCGGCTGCGTCGACACCCTCCGGCCGTGCCGCCTCAAGGCGGCCCGGAACTGTGCGACGCGACGTCGAGGACGGGCAGATCATGAACAAGTCCACGCCGCCTGAGCTCACCATCGCAGCCGCCGATCCGGCGCCGATGAGCACCGTGACCGCGCCGCCGGCAACGGTCGAAGCGCGGCCGCGCCGCCGGCGCGTGCTGTTGGCCGGCGCGGCGCTGCTGGTCGCCGCCGGCGCGGCGGCCTGGCATGTCCTCGACCCGAAGCCGGTGGTGATCGCCTCGGCTGATGCGGCGACGGCCGGCGGCAGCCAGCCCGACGGGACGTTCCGCCTCACGCCCTCCGAAGTGCGGCTGCTCCGCATCGAGCCCGCGGTGACGCGTGATTTCCAGCCGGAGAGCATTGCCGAGGGCCGCATCTCCTTCAACGAGGAGCAGGCGACACCGGTCTTCCCGCCCTATTCCGGGCGCGTGGTGCGGGCACTCGCGCGGCCTGGCCAGCAGGTGCGCGCCGGCGACGTGTTGTTCGAGATCGAGACGACCGACCTGATCCAGGCGGCGACCGATCTGCTGGGCGCGGTCGACAACCTCGCCAAAGCGCGCAACCAGGTCGAGCTGACACGGCGGAACGCGGCGCGGCAGCAGAACCTCTTCGCCGCGCGGGCCGCGGCGCGGCGCGATGTCGAACAGGCCGATGCCGACCTGAACAACGCACTCGCCGATGCGCGCACCGCCGAAGCCAGCCTGGCTTCGGCGCGCGACCGCCTGCGCGTGCTGGGCCGCGATGCCGCGGCCATCGCCCAGATCGAGGCGACACGGCGCGTGGATGCAGTGATCCCGGTGACCGCGCCGCTCGGCGGCACCGTGGTGCAGCGTCGCGTCGGTCCGGGGCAATGGCTCAACAGCGGCGGCAGCGACCCGGTCTTCACCATCGCCGACCTGTCGCAGATGTGGCTCGTCGCCGCGGTGCGGGAGCTGGACGCGCCACTGGTGCGCGTCGGGCAGGAGGTGCGGATCAGCGTCAACGCCCTGCCCGGCCGCACCTTCCAGGCACGGATCGAGAATGTGGGCAGCGGCCTCGATCCCGCGACGCGGCGGCTGACCGTGCGCGCGGCGGTGGAGGATCCCGACCACCTGCTGAAGCCTGAGATGTTCGCATCCTTCCGCATCGCCGTCGGTACGGCCAGCAGTGCCGTCGGCGTGCCGACCGGTGCGCTGATCCATCGCGGCGCGACCGCTTCCCTGTGGGAGGCGCTGGACGACAACCGCTTCGCGATGCGCAACGTGCAGACCGGTTTGCGCATGGGCGACATGGTGCAGATCACCAATGGCCTGGGACCGAACGCCCGCATCGTGACCGCCGGCGCGCTGTTCATCGACCGCGCGGCGACGCAGGACTGAAGGGCCGTTGGAAGCGCATCCGCCGTCAGCCGGATATCGGCTGCGCCTTGCTCGCGACAAGCGGTGCGACGGTCGGCAGGTGCAGCGCGAAGACGGCGCCGCCACCTGGATTGTTGCCGACCTCGACGCGGCCGCCATGGGCACGCACGATCCGCTCCACGATCGACAGGCCGAGGCCGAGGCCCCGGCGATGCGTATCGCCGGCGCGCCAGAAGCGGCGGAAGATGTTCTTCCGCTCCGCCTGCGGCACGCCGGCGCCATGGTCCGCCACCTCCACCACCGCCTCCGGCGCGGCATGCGTGGCCGGCATCCGAAGCTCGACCGGGGCACCGGGCGGCGAATGCGATACGGCATTCTCCAGCAGGTTGCGCAGCGCGCGGCCGATCGAATCGGCATTGCCGCGCACCCAGACCGGCGCATGCGGTGCGCGAATGGTGATCGAGCGCCCATCCCGCTCGGCAATGGGGCGGAAGCGATCGGCCGCCTCCTGCACCAGTTCGGCAAGATCGAAGGCATCGTCGCCGACCGCCGGATCGCGCGCCGCCTCCGCCGCTTCCAGCAGATCGTTCACCAGGGTCGCGAGATCCTGCACGTCGCGGCGCAGACGATCGGCAGCGGGGCCGGCATCGAGCAGATCGAGTTCGGCCGACATGATCGCGAGCGGCGTGCGCAGTTCGTGCGCCACTTCCTCACTGAAGCCGCGCTGCCAGGCCAGTGCATCGTCCAGCCGGTCGAGCGCGCCGTTCACCGCGTCGATCAAGGGCCGGACCTCGACCGGCAGGCGGTCATTGGTCAGCCGCGTGTGGGCGCCGAGACCGATCCGTTCCGCCTGGTGCGCGGCCAGCCGCAGGGGCCGCAGCAGGAAGACCAGCTGGGCGATGTTGGCGGCCAGCAGGATCAGCGCGCCGGCCGCCAGCAGCAGCAGCACCGGGCCGAGCGCCGCCGGGGCCACATCGTCCAGCACGACATAGGCGATCGCCATGTCCTGCGCGATCTGGACATCGAACGGGCCTTGCGGCGTCTGTATCCGGCGCGTGAGGCCCCAGAGGCGCGACCCGTCCTGCCCTTCCTCGAAGCGCGCCGGCAGCCCGTCCGGACCGCTGCGCGGCAATGCCGGCAAGGCACCGGGGGAGTGCAGCACCACCTCACCCTGCGGGTCGAGGACCACGAAGCGCAGCGAGCCGGCCGGATCGTCGAAGCGGCGCGTCGTCTCGTGCGAGAGCGGCCGCGCCAGGCCGACCGCGCCCTCATGCGCCAGGCGGTCCATCAACTCGCGGCCCGACACCAGCAGGCTGCGCTGGTGCTCCTCCCACACCACCGAACGCAGGGTCTGGTGCAGGAGAATGCCGCCGACCAGCA
>DASYDR010000318.1:0-14546 GCA_036499545.1 Roseomonas sp.
GCCGACCCAGCTCTTCATCGCCGAGGATATCCACTGGGCGGATGACAGCACGCTGGCGGTGCTGCGCCAGCTCGCCGATGCCTGCGGGGCGCCCGATACCGCCATGCTGCTGCTGCTGTCGCGGCGCCTGGTCGGGCGCAACCTGGCCGGGCCGACGCCGCTGACCTTGCGCCTGCAACCGTTGAGCGACACGGAGGCGCGGGAACTCGCCATCGCGGCGGCGCCACCCGGCATCGCGGCCAGCCTGGTAGGTCGCATCGTCGAGCGCGCCGGCGGCGTGCCGATCTTCCTGGAAGAAGCGGCGCGCGACATCGATGCCGGCGCCGAATTGCCGCTGACGCTGCGCGCCGCGCTGACCTCGCGGCTGGACGCGCTGTCGGAAGCGAAGCTGACGGCGCAGCTCGCCGCCGTGCTCGGCCGTTCGTTCTCCCTGGAACTGATCGAGGCGCTGGCCAGCGCGGTCGCCGCGCCACCGCCGCGGCGGGCGCTGCGCCAGCTGGTCGAGGCCGGCTTCCTGGATCCGGAAGGGCCTGCCGAGGCGCCGAGCAGCTACGCCTTCCGCCATGAGCTGATCCGCGAGACCGCCTATGAGACGCTGCTGCGGAGCCGGCGCGCGACGCTGCACCGCGCGATCGCGCGCCTGCTGGCCGAGCGAAGCGGGTCGCGCCCCGACCTGATCGCCTTCCACCTGGCGGCCGGCGGCCGCGCGGCGGAAGCCATCGTCGCGTATGACCGCGCCGCCACGAGCGCGGCCGCGGCGTCGGCGCATGTCGAGGCGGCGACGCATTGCCGCGCGGCGCTGGCCCTGCTGCCCAAACTGCCCGAGGATGCCGCGCGCGCGGCCATCGAGGCGCGGCTGAACGTGGCCCTGGCCACCCAGATCACCATCGCCCGCGGCAATGCGGCGCCCGAGGTGGGTGAGGCCTATACCCGCGCGCACCAGGCAGCGCTCGGCGTCGACGATGACCAGCTCGGCATCCGCACCCTGCGCGGGCTGCAGACCTTCCATCTGGTGCGCGGTGCCATCGCCGAAGGCCATGCGATCGGCGAACGCATCATGGCGCATATGGCGCGGGAGACGAATCCCGCGACGCTGGTGCAGGCGCATCGCCCCTTCGGCCTCGGCCTGCTCTATCTCGGCCGTTTCCGCGAGGCGGAGACGCATCTGCGCCGGGCCCTGGCCCTCTACGACGCCGCCCGCGACGCGCCGCAGCGCTTCGACTACGGCTCCGACCCGGCGGTGCTGGCGCGGTCCCACCTGGCCTGGGCGCTGTGGTTCGCGGGCGAGAAGGCGGCGGCGCGGCAGGCGGATGCCGAAGCGCTCCGGATGGCGCGCACGCTCGAGCATGCGCACAGCCTCTGCTTCGCCCTCGCCTTCCGCTGCGCCCTGGCGCAATTCGCCGACCGGCCCGAGGAAAGCCTGGAGGCGGCACTGGAACTCACGGCGATCGCCACCTCCCAGGACTTCACCTATTGGTTGGCCTGGGCCGCGATCTTCGAAGGCTGGGCGCGGGTGCGCGGCGGCGAGCCGGTGCAGGGCGAGGCGGTGCTGCGCCGCGGGCTCGACGACTATGCGGCGACCGGCGCGGCGCTGATGCGCCCCTGCGGCCTGGCGCTGCTGGCGGAAACCTTACCGGAAAACCGCATCGCGGAGGCCCGCGCCCTGTTCGCGGAGGCGGCAGCGCTGCTGGAAGCGGGCAGCATCTTCTTCGCGCGGCCCATCCTGATGGCGATCCTGGCACGGAACCCCAACCTCGCCGCATGAGGCGACCGGCGCCGCGGCAGCCGCGCGGCGCCCGTCCGGCAAGGCAACTTTCCTGCCTTTTCTCCTGTTTATCTTCCTGCAACTTCAGGAAGGAGACATGGATGATGGCCACCGCACATCTCCGGCTGACCGCCGCCCTGCTGCTCTGCGGCGGTGCCGCCGTCGGCTGCGCGCAGCCTTCGAGCCCGCCGAACGCCGCCCTGTCGCGCTCCGGCGCCCTGGAATCGCCGGCGACCCAGGTTGGCGGACTGACCGGCGGGCTGCCGCAGGCCCAGGGCGGCACCATGCCGAACAGCGGCACCCTGCAGCAGCCCAATCCGAATTACCCGCCCGGCTTCTACCCGGCGCCCCCGCGTGACCCGGCGCCGCAGCTCGATACCGGCACGACGCGCCCGGTGGTTCCGGGGCAGATGGTACCGCGTTAGTCCAGAGCGTGATCGGTTGAGGCGGAGTCATCGAAAACCGTGAATCACGCGATCAGACACAGTCCTGGAGCCTGATCCGTGAGCGGCAGCGAACGCATCATGTTCTAAGTCTGGGTGGAGGCCTTCTTCTCCCACCCACGGGCGCCTTGCTGCCAATAGGTAAGCACGTGCCCGGCGGCCTTGGCTGCCGCCCAGCGCCGCCGGGCGGCGGCGACCGCCATCTCGTCGCCGCCGTCGAACAGGTCGAAGACGCGATCGAAATCAGTAAGCCGCGCACTGTCCGCGCCATCCACCAGGAACAGGAAGCGCGCGCCATTGGCCGGCGGCGCATCCTCGAGTGACAGCAGGATCGGCTGGTGCGGCGCATGCGCCGCCGTCGCGCCGCCATGCGGCAGCCAATCCGGATCGCCACAGGTCCAGAGCGCGGTATCGAGTGCCGCCAGACGCTCCGGCCCGCCCACCAGGATCAGGGCGCGGCCGCCGGTTTCCAGCACGCGGCCGAGCAGCTTCGGCGCGGCGGCTTCCGTCGTGGTGCGGGTCAGGTGGTAGAAGCCGATCTCGGTCACGCCTGACAGCATAGCCCCGTCACGACCGCTTCGACACACCCCAGAAGACCGGGATCGCGGTCGGGCGGATGCCCTGCAGCGTGCGGCGCCAGGCCGCCATGGTACGGAACTGCCCGGCATTGATATAGGGCAGCACCTGGTAGGCGCGGGCCTGCACGCGGGCCAGCAGCGCGGTGCGCTTCGCCGGATCGCTCTCCTCCCACCAGGCGCGGCGGAGCGCTTCCAGTTCGGCATCCTCCGGCCAGCCGGCCGGGGCCGCGGCGCCCGGTGCGGCGAGATAGACGTTGGACAGGGGGTTCTCGGCATCCAGCGCATTCGCGACGGTCACGAACAGGCTCCAGCCGCCCTGTTCCACCGGCTCCCGCCGATTGCGTCGCTGGGTCAGCGTGCCCCAGTCCAGCGCCGGCACATCCATGTTCAGGCCGGCGCGCGCGAAGGCATCCGCCAGCACCAGGGTCGCCGCGTTGTTGATCGGCGTATCGGCCGGGTTCATGAACAGGACGCGCTGATTGGCATAGCCGGCCTCGCGCAGCAGCGCCTGGGCGCGGGGGATGTCGATGGCGCGCAGGCCTTCGGCGCCGGCATCGGTCTCGAGCGGCGTGCCGCACATGAAATAGGCCGGGCAATAGGGCCGCTGATCAGCGGGGCGGATCCCGATCGCGTCCAGCACGTCCTGCTGGTTCACGAGGTGCAGCAGCGCGCGGCGCGCGCGCGGATCATCGAAGGGCGGCTGCGTGTGGTTGATGCGCAGCCATATCATGGAGCCGACGGCGTTGATCGGCCCAACGGTCAGCGCGCGGTTGCGCTCCAGCACCGGCACCAGATCGGCGCTGACCTGTTCCCAGAAATCGATCTCGCCTTGCTGCAGGGCGGCGGCGGTGGTCGCGGCATCCGGCATGGCGATCCACTCGATACGATCGACCAGCGCCTGCTTGCCGCCGGCGAGCCCGTCCGGCGCCTCGGCGCGCGGACGGTACAGCGGGTTGCGGCGATAGACGGCACGGTCGCCGATCCGCCAATCGGCCCGGCGGAACAGGAAAGGACCGCTGCCCGTCGTGTCGGTGATCTGCTCGGTCGCCGGCGTGCGTGCCACGCGTTCCGGCATGACGAACAGGGCATTGGCGGTGGGGCGCGCCAGCGCTTCGGCCACCAGTCCGAAGGGGCGCGACAGGCGCAGCACGAAGCTGCGCTCATCCACGACCTCGAGCGCGGCGGTGGCGGCGGCCAGGGTGCGGCCGACCGTATCGCGCTCCGCCCAGCGGCGGATGGACTGCACCGCATCGGCGGCGCGCACCGGCGCGCCGTCATCGAAGAGGAGCCCGTCCCGCAGGGTGAAGCGATGGCTCAGGCCGTCGGACGAGATCTCATGCGTCCGCACCATCTGCGGCCGCGCCACGCCATGGCTGTCGAGCGCGAAGAGCTGGTCGTAGATCAGGAAGCCATGGTTGCGGACGAAGGCGGCGGTGGACTGCACCGGGTCGATGCTGGTGAGGTCATTGGCCAGCACGACGCGCAGCACCTGGTCCGGCGCCTGGGCGCGCACCGCCGGCGCGGCGGCAAGCAAGACGGCGAGCAGCGCGGCGGCGATCCGCATGGCCCTTATTCCTCCCTCTCGAAGCGCATCGCGACCAGGCGATCGAGCATTCTGACACCGAAGCCGCTGGCGCCCTTGGGGCCCAGCGCGTCGGCACTCTCCCGCGTTTCGACACCGGCGATGTCGCAATGCGCCCAGGGCGTGTCACCGGCGAATTCGCGCAGGAAGGCGGCGGCGTGACAGGCATCGGGCAGCAGGCGGCCGCCCCAGGCGCCGCTGCCCGCCGGCGCGCATTGCCGGATATCGGCGATGTCGCTGTCCAGATCCTCGCGGTGACGGCGGCCGATCGGCAGCGGCCAGAGCGGCTCCCCAACCTCCGCCCCCGCCGCCGCGACGGCGGCGGCCAGCGCCGCGTCATTGCCGAAGAGGCCGGCCTGATGATGGCCGAGGGCCGCGATGACGGAGCCGGTGAGGGTGGCGAGATCGATCACCGCACGCGGCCGGAAATGCCGGATCGCATGATGCAATGCGTCGGCCAGCACCAGCCGGCCCTCCGCGTCGGTATCCAGGATCTCCACCGTGCGGCCGGACAAGGTGGTCAGCACGTCGCCGGGACGATAGGCATCGGCCCCCACCGCATTCTCGGCCAGGGCGAGCACGGCGACGGCCGGCGCCGGCGACCGGCGCAGCGCCAGTGCCAGCACCGCGCCGGCACAGGCGGCCGCACCGGCCATGTCGGCGCGCATCTCCTCCATCCCTGGCGCCGGCTTGATGGAGATGCCGCCGGTATCGAAGCAGATGCCCTTGCCGACGAAGGCGACGGGCCTCGCGTCCAATCGCCCCTGCCAGCGCAGCGTCACCAGGCGCGGGCCGCTGGCCGCCGCCTGGCCGACCGCGGCCAGCGCGCCGAAGCCACCCTTGCGCAGGCGCTTCGGGCCGATCACGCGCACCTGGACGCCATGCTCCTCCAAGGTGCGCAGGCGTTGCGCGAAGATCGCGGGCGTCAGATGGTTGGCCGGTTCGGAGACCAGGTCGCGGGCCTGGAGCGTGCCGCGCACCGCCGCCTCCGCCTCCTGCCAGGCGGGCGCCATGGCAATGAGGTCATCGACCAGCAGGTCGAGACGCGGCGCGCCACGGGCGGCGGGCGCGCTGCGATGCCAGTCGAAGCGCCAGACCCGCAGCAGCGCGCCGGCGCCGAAGGCCGCGGCCAGGCGTGGCGCCAGGCCGCGCGCGTCCAGCACGAACGACCGCGCCTCCCCCATCGCCGCGACCGCGCCGCCGCCGGCACGCTCGAGGTCGAGCGCCGTCCTGCCCTCACCACTGCCCGCGAGGATCAGGCGATCCGGACGGAACAACGCCAGCGCCTCCCCCGCGCGCGGCGTGAAGCGCGCCGCCGCGATCGCTGCCGCGCAACCATCCGGGACCGGCGCGCCGAGGGCGACCGGCAGCGCCACCGCCTCCCCCGCTTCCGGCAGCGCAGTGCGAAGCGTGAGTTTCGCCATCAGCCTTCGTACTGGTCGGCCACCAGCCGGTCGAGCAACCGGACGCCGAAGGCCGCGGCGCCCTTCGGCGTGATGGCGCTGTCCTTGTAGGCCCAGGCGGTGCCGGCGATGTCGAGATGCGCCCAGGGCTTGCCGTTGACGAAGCGCTGGATGAACTGCGCCGCGGTGATCGACCCGCCGGGCCGCCCACCGACATTCTTCATGTCCGCGATGTCGGACTTGATCTGCTTGTCATAGGCATCGCTGAGCGGCATGCGCCAGAGCCCCTCGCCCGTCGCCTTGCCGGCGGCCTCCAGCTTGGCGGCCAGGTCCTCGTCATTGCTGAACAGGCCGGCATGCTCATGCCCGAGCGCGATGATGATCGCGCCGGTGAGCGTCGCCAGGTCCACCATGAAGCGCGGATCGTATTTCTCCTGCGCGTACCAGAGCACATCGGCCAGCACGAGCCGCCCCTCGGCGTCGGTGTTGATCACCTCGACCGTCTGGCCGGAATAGGAGGTGACGACGTCGCCCGGTCGCTGCGCGGTGCCGGAGGGCATGTTCTCGACCAGGCCGACCAGGCCGATGACGTCGGCGCGCGCCTTCCGGCCGGCCAGCGCCGCCATCAGGCCGATGACGGTCCCGGCGCCGGCCATGTCGAACTTCATTTCCTCCATGCCGCCGGCCGGCTTGATCGAGATGCCGCCGGTATCGAAGGTGACGCCCTTGCCGACGAAGCAGAGCGGCCGGGCCGGCGCCTTCTTGCCGCGCGGCGCCTTGGACGCGCCGAGCCACTTCATGACGACGACGCGCGGCTCCTGCGCCGAGCCCTGGGCGACGCCGAGCAGGGCGCCGAAGCCGAGCTTCTTCATCTCCTTCGAGCCCAGGATCTCGACCTCGACGCCGAGCTTCTCGAGATCCTTGCAGCGATCCGCCATCTCGACCGGGAACAGCACGTTGGGCGGCTCGGAGACCAGGTCGCGGGCGAGGAAGACGCCGTCGGCGATCGCCGACAGGGGCGCGAATGCGGCCTTGGCCTTGCTGGCATCGCCGGTCGCGATGGCGATACGCTCGGCCTTCGGCTTGTCCTCCTCCTTCTCCTTCGTCCGGTACTTGTCGAAGCGATAGGAACGGAGGCGGAGGCCACTGCCGAAGCGGGCGGCGAGTTCGGGGGCCAGGGCCTCGGCAGCGATCACCGCCTCCCGCTCGGCGGCGATCAGCGGCCAGGCGCTGCCGCCGAGACTCTCCAGCGCTTCGGGCGTCACCTCCTCCAGCTTGCCGAGGCCGAGGGCCACGATCTTGGAGAGGCCTTCGGCAGGTGCCCAGAGCACCGCCGACTGGCCCTTGCGGCCCTTGAAGCCGGCCGCCTCCAGCGCCTTCGGCAGGCGGCCCTCGGTCGCGGCGACGGCGGCTTCGTGCAGGGCACCGCCTTCCCCGCTTTCCGGCAGCAGCAGCACCAGGGCGCCGTGGCGCGGAAGGGCGGGCTTGACGAAGGCGATGTCGGCCATGAGTCGCTCCTGGAAATGCCGTGATTCGTTCGCTTGACAGGGAACCACGCCAGGGGCGGGCTTGCCATAGGGGGCCGAGCGGGGCGAAGTGCGCCAAATGCCCCAGCCCCCTGACGACGCCGCCCTCCTCGACCTTGCCCTGTCCCTCGCGGAGCGGGCGGCCGCCGCCATCCTGGCGGTGAAGCGGGCCGGTTTCGCGGTGGAGCGCAAGCGCGACACCAGCCCGGTGACCGAGGCGGACCGGATCGCCGAAGCCTTGATCGTCGAAGGCCTCCGCGCCGCGACGCCAGGCATTCCCGTGATCGCGGAGGAGGAGGTGGCGGCCGGCATCGTCACCGCCCCGGGGCAGGTCTACTGGCTGGTGGACCCGCTGGACGGCACCCGGGAATTCGCGTCCGGACGGCCGCACTACACGGTCAATATCGGGCTGGTCCGGGGCGGGCATCCGGTGCTGGGCGCCGTCGCGGTGCCCGAAACCGGGGAAATCTTCGCCGGGCGCCAGGGCGCGCCGGCCTTCAAGCGCGACGCCGCCGGGCAGCGCGTCATCGCCGCGCGGCGGCCGCCGGCCGAAGGGCTGGTGGTGATGGGCAGCCGGCACTACGCGGGTGACCCCCGCATCGCGGAATTCCTGCAGGGGCGGAAAGTGGCGCGGATCGAGAATATCGGCTCCGCCGTGAAGGTCCTGCGGGTGGCCGAAGGCGTCGCCGACCTGCATCCGCGCTTCGTGCCGACCATGGAATGGGACACCGCGGCGCCGCAGGCGGTGCTGGAAGCGGCGGGCGGTTCGCTGCGGCTCTGGGATGGCGGCGTCCTGGCCTATGGCAAGCCGGGCTGGGAGAACCCGCCCTATGTGGTGGCGGGAGCCGCGTGACCGAGACCCTGCGCCCGGACGCGATCGACCGCGCGGCGGCGCTGCTGCGCGCGGGTGAACTGGTCGCCTTTCCGACCGAGACGGTCTACGGCCTCGGCGCCGATGCGCGGCAGGGCCGCGCGGTGGCGGCGGTGTTCGAGGCCAAGGGCAGGCCGCATTTCAATCCGCTGATCTGCCACTTCACCACGGCCGGCGCGGCTTTCGCGGAGGTGGTGCCGGATGCGCGGGCGCGGGCGCTGGCCGCGGCCTTCTGGCCGGGCCCGCTGACGCTGGTGCTGCCGCGGCGGGTGACCTGCGGGATCGACCTGCTGGCCGGCGCCGGGCTCGACACGCTGGCAGTGCGGGTGCCGTCGCATCCGCTGGCCCTGGCCCTGATCGCCGCCGCCGGGGTGCCGGTGGCCGCCCCTTCCGCCAACCGCTCCGGACAGGTGAGCCCGACCACGGCGGCGCATGTGCTGGACGGGCTGGCGGGCCGGATCGCGGCGGTGCTGGATGGCGGGCCCTGCGACGTCGGCGTCGAGAGCACGGTGCTCGACCTGCAGGGCGATGCGGTGCTGCTGCGGCCCGGCGGCGTGCCGGCCGAAGCGATCGAGGCGGTGATCGGCCCGGTCGGCCGCCCGCTGCCGCTGCGCGCGGCCGAGGCGTCCCGCAGCCTGCGTTCGCCGGGGCTGATGATCTCCCACT
This sequence comes from Roseomonas sp., assembly GCA_036499545.1. Classification (GTDB taxonomy): domain Bacteria; phylum Pseudomonadota; class Alphaproteobacteria; order Acetobacterales; family Acetobacteraceae; genus Plastoroseomonas. Next base: position 8,835 of record DASYDR010000318.1, read on the forward strand.
ACGCCCCCACGCTCGCGGTACGGCTGGCGGCGGAGCGGGTCGCCGCGGATGAGGCGCTGCTGGCCTTCGGCGATCCGCTGCCGGGCGCCGGCGCCCTGTTCCAGCTCTCCGCGGCGCGCGACCCGCGGGAGGCGGCGGCCAATCTCTTCGCCGGGCTGCGCACCCTGGATGCGGAAGGGGTGCGGCGCGGCCTCACCCGCATCGCGGTGATGCCGGTGCCGATGACCGGCCTCGGCGCCGCGATCAACGATCGCCTGGATCGCGCCGCCGCCCCGCGGGGTTAAAGACCGTTTCAGAGGGTGATCATTTGCGGCGGAATCGCCGCAGAATCTGGATCACGCGACCCCAGGAAGCTGTTCCGGCCAAGCATGGCTGCCTCAACTTTCGAAGCATCCGGCCCGGTGATAGGAGACCGGCCCTTGCACGCAGGGCGCCAGGATCGGCGACCGATGGAGTTTCCCGATGCCGTCCATCACCTCCGGCACGATCCAGGATGACACGCCCGCCAATCCGCGCTCGCGCGTCATTCTCGCCAGCCTGATCGGCACCACGATCGAGTTCTACGATTTCTACGTCTACGCGACCGCGGCCGTGCTCGTTTTCCCGCATCTGTTCTTCCCGCCGGGCGACGAGACGGCGGCGCTGCTCGCCTCCTTCGCGGTCTTCGGCGCCGCCATGGTGGCCCGCCCGCTCGGCGCGATCTTCTTCGGCCATCTCGGCGACAGGCGCGGCCGCAAGATCACGCTGGTCGGCGCGCTGCTGACCATGGGCATCGCGACCTTCCTGATCGGGGCGCTGCCGACCTATGCCTCGGCCAGCTGGCTCGCGCCCGCGCTGCTGGTGCTGCTCCGCATCGCCCAGGGCTTCGCCCTCGGCGGGGAATGGAGCGGCGCGGCGCTGGTCGCGACGGAGAACGCGCCGCCCGGCAAGCGTGCGATCTTCGGCACCTTCCCGCAGCTCGGCGCGCCGATCGGCTTCATCATCGCCAACGGGCTGTTCCTGGCCATCGCGGCGGCGTTGCCATCCAGCGATCCGTCGCGGCCATCGACCGAATTCCTGACCTGGGGCTGGCGCATCCCCTTCCTGTTCTCGGTGGTGATGGTCGCGGTCGGCCTCTGGGTGCGGCTGAACCTGGTGGAGAGCCCCGCCTTCGAAAAGGCGGTCAAGGGCGGCAAGGTGCAGAAGGTGCCGTTGGTCGCGGTCTTCCGCACCCATTCGAAGGAGCTGGTCCTCGGCACCTTCTACATGCTCGCGACCTATGTGCTGTTCTACCTGATGACCACCTTCTCGCTCAGCTATGGCCGCGCGGCAGTCAATGGCGCCCTGCCCGGCCTTGGCTACGACTACCGCAGCTTCGTGCTGATGATGATCCTGGGCGTGGTGTTCTTCGGCATCTTCACGCTGGTCTCCGGCCCCTGGGCGGATCGATGGGGCCGGCGCCGGACGCTGATCTGCGTCACCCTGGCGATCATCGTCTTCGGCCTGCTCTGGGTGCCGATGCTGGCCGCCGGCCCGGCCGGCGTGACGGCCTGGCTCGTCATCGGCTTCAGCCTGATGGGCATGACCTTCGGCCCGATGGGCGCGCTGCTGCCGGAGCTGTTCCCGGCGAGCGTGCGCTACACCGGCTCCGGCATCGCCTACAATGTCTCCTCGATCCTCGGCGCGGCGATCGCGCCCTTCATCGCGGTGGCACTATGGAGCTATGGCGGCGGCAGTCCGTTCTGGGTCGGCGTCTACCTGTCGGCGATGGCCGTCATCACCCTGATCGCCCTGCTGCTCGGCCGCGAGACAAGGGACGTCGATATCGACGCCTGAGCGTCCCGCGAAAGTCGATGCTGCGCGGCCGCAGGCCGCCCCTGGTTCCTGCGGAGCGAGGCGAAGCCGATGCTCCGGGGCCGCGAAGCGGCCCCGCGCGCGACCGACCGCCGCCGCCGGTGCGCCCTGACAGCGCGATAGCCAAGCACGCGGATGCGTGCGCCGGCGCCTGAGGTCACTGCCATAGACTCCGCGCGGCCAGCCATTCCTGCACCAGGCCCGCCACCTGGTCGCTGTTGCGGTCCATCATGATCATGTGGCTGTTGCCGTGGATACCGCGCTCCGGCAGGTCGATGACGTCGACGCTGCCGCCCGCCGCCCGCACCGCCTCCGCGAAGCGCAGTCCGTTGGCGCGGATGGCGGGCCAGCGGGCATCCTGGGCGATGTAGTCGCCATAGATCAGCAGCACCGGCGTGTCCCGCAGCGCCGCGACCTTGGCGGGATCACCGACCGTCGCCGGCTCGACCAGCACCAGGGCGCGCACCTTGTCCGGCCGTTCCTGCGCCGCCCGCCAGCCGAACAGCCCGGCCTGGCTATGCGCGACGACGACGCTCGGCCCGACCCGGTCGAGCAGCGCGAGATAAGCCTCGAGCGCCAGCCCATCCGTCGTCGTGAAGCGCGGCACGATCTGGCGGACGAAGTTCAGGTAGCTCTCGCGATCGGCCGGGAACTGGTTGCCCGGCAGCACCTGCTGCCGCAGGTAGGAACCCCGGCCGGCGCCGATGCGGAACCGCTCGAAGGGGTTGTCGACGCTGAGCGTCAGGGCCTGGCCGCCGGTCTGTTCCGGGATCTGCGTCCAGCCGGCGCGGCCGCGCTCCACCGCGTCGCTGACATAGACGGGCCAGCCGCGGCGCAGGAAGAAATGCTGCCAGCCCTCGCGCCCATCCGGCGTCGTCTCCCAGGTGACGCCCGTCAGGCCGCCGCCATGCCAGAACAGCAGCGGCGCCTGGCCGCGCGGGCTCGCGGGGATCATGAACTGGGCGTACATCGCCCCCATCAGGTAGGTGCCGTTGGGATCGAAGCGGGCGGGGACGCCGCCCGGGGACAGCAACACCTCCCGCACCGGCTGGCCGGTCACCACCACTTCCCGCCCGCCGACATGGAAGCTGCCCCAGCGTTCGAGCGCGACGGGCGGCAGCCCCTGCGCGGCGGCGCCGGCCACGGGCAGCAGCGTGGCCGCGAGGGCGGCGGCGCGGATGATGTTCTGCATGGCGATCCTCCCGGAGACGGTCGGATCATGGCGTGGCGCAAGGCGGCTGCGAAGCGGCTGGGCCCGTTCAGGCGATATCACCTGAACGGGCGGCGGTGTCAGCGGCCGCTGCACTCGGCGGTCTGGCCCCGCTGAATCTGCCGATAGGTGCCGCGGACGCTCACGGCGCGGACGCAGAGTTCATCCGAATCACGCCACCAGTACTGGATCTGCCCACGGGTCCTGACCAGCCTGAAGTCGCGCGAGGTCAGGATCGCGGTATCGGACACCCTGGTGCCCATCACGTCGTTCATGGCGGCCGGTGCCGCCGGCGCCGGTGCTGGCGCGGGTGCCGGCGCGACCACGGCCGCGGGCTGGCGCGCCGGCCCGGCGCAGGCCGCCAATCCAAGAGCGACAGCGGATGCGCCCAGGAGGTGACGAAGCTTCATGTTTGGCGTTTCCTCGTGTTGCCATGGGCGCCATGGATGGCGATGCCCACGGCAGTAGTTGTTACATACTGGTTACGGCGACTGCCATTGAAACCGGCCAGTATACCGGCACTCGCCATGTCACAGCCCCGGGAGCGGCGACGCGGGCATGGCATCCCCCGCGCAAGGCGCAGCAAGGATGCGGCGCAGAGCTGCCGCGAAGGGCGCGCCCCTTGCACAACCGGCGGATCGGTCCTTGGCTGATGCACTTGCAGAAGGGGGGAGTCGTCCGCATGGCGGAAGCCGCACCATCGGTCACCGTGACGCCGACACTGGCTGATCTTTTCCTGGGCTATGCGAAGGTCGGGCTGCTCGGCTTCGGCGGCGTCGGCGCCTGGGCGCGGCGGGTGATCGTCGAGGAGCGGCGCTGGCTGACCGAGCGCGACTACGCGGAGGTGCTGGGTATCGGCCAGGTGCTGCCGGGCCCCAATGTCGGCAATGCGGCGGTGATGATCGGGCGGCGCTTCCACGGCCTGGCCGGCGCGCTCTCGGCGACCTCCGGCATCTATATCGGGCCCTTCTGCATCCTGATGCTGCTCGCCCTGGCCTATCAGGCCTATGGCCAGATGCCGGCGGTCGCGCCCTTCATGCACGGCATCGCCGCCGCCGCCGCCGGCATGGTGATGGGCATGGCGGCCAAGATGACCAGCAAGCTGAAGCCGCCACCGGAGATGATCGCGGTCGGGCTGCTCGCCTGCGCCGCCGCCTTCTGGTGGCGGCTGCCGCTGCCGCTGATCGTCGCCATCATGGCGCCGGTCTCGGTCTTCCTGGCGCATCGCCGGCTGCCGGCGGCGGTGCGGAGGGCCGCCTAATGGGGGTGTTCCTCGGCCTGCTCTGGGTCTTCTCGGTCCTGTCGCTGCTGGCCGTGGGCGGCGCGAACGCGGTGTTGCCGGAGATGCACCGGCAATTGGTGGAGATGCGCGGCTGGCTCGACGACGCCACCTTCTCCCAGCTCTATGCGCTGGCGCAGGCGGCGCCGGGGCCGAACATCCTGGTCGCTTCGCTGATGGGGTACTGGATCGGCGCCGTACCCGGGCTGATCGCCGCGACGCTCGGCATGCTGGTGCCGTCCGGCGCCATCGCCTGGATGGTCGGCGGCCTGACCCAGCGCCTGGCCGGGCATCCCTGGCTGAAGGCGGTGCAGACCGGGCTGGTGCCGATCGCGATCGGGCTGATCCTGGCCGCCGGCCTGACCATGGCGGAAGCGAGCAGCGGCGGACATTTCGACGGGCCGGGCATCGTGTGGCTGGCGGTGTCGCTGGTCAGCACCGTGTTCGTCTGGCGCACGGATTTCTCGCCGCTCTGGGTCCTGGCCGGTGGCGGTGTGCTCGGACTCGTCCTCGCGTCGTAATGCATGTCCTCAAGCGCCGGCGCGGCCTCCGGCCGCTTGGCTGACGCGCCGTCAGGGCGCGTTGGCGGCGGCTGATGGTCGCGCGCGGGGCCGCATTCGCGGCCCCGGGGCATCGCTACGCTCGCCCCACGGGAATGGGTGGCGGCCTGCGGCCGCAAGGACGCCTGGGGCGAAGGTGATCCGGAGCGGGGGTTGATCTGGGGCGGGGCTGTGCTCTGCTGGCGCATCTGCCGGGAGGAAACGAGAATGACGATGCGCGTGATGCGGCGTGGCCTGCTGGGCTGGGTCGCGGCCGGGCTGCTGGCGCTGGCGCCGGCCGCGGCTTCGGCGGCGGAGATCCGGGTGATGATCTCGGGCGGCTTCTTCGAGCCCTTCCGCCAGATGGTGCCGCAATTCGAGCAGGCCAGCGGCCATCGGGTGGTGATCATCCAGGGCGCCTCCATGGGCAATGCGCCGGATGCCATCCCCGTGCGGCTCGGCCGCGGCGAAGCGGCCGATGTGCTGATCCTCGCCGCCCCGGCGCTCGACCAGCTCATCGCCGCGGGGCACGGCGTGCCCGGCAGCCGCGTCGACCTGGTGCGTAGCCTGATCGGCATGGCCGTGCGCAGCGGCGCGCCGCGGCCCGACATCTCGACCGAGGCGGGCTTCATCCAGGCGCTGCGCGAAGCGCGCAGCATCGCCTATTCGGCCAGCGCCAGCGGCACCTATTTCGCCGAGACGCTGATCCCGCGCATGGGCCTGGCTGCCGAAATCCTGCCCAAGGCACGCCGCATCCTGAGCGAGCGGGTCGGCACCGTGGTGGCGCGCGGCGACGCCGAACTCGGCCTGCAGCAGGTGAGCGAGCTGTTGCCGATTCCTGGCATCGACTT
>DASYDR010000319.1:0-10965 GCA_036499545.1 Roseomonas sp.
GCCTGTTGGATTCCGGCCGGCTGGAACAGCCGCGCTACCGTCGCCTGTTCATCCATGTGATCGAGGACGAGGACCGCCTGCGCGGCTTCAAGCTGGCGACCAAGTTCAACGGCGACTGGGATTTCCTCAGCACGCTGCGCCAGTATGGGCGGGAAGCGGCGGATCGCTGGCTAGCGGAGAATTTCGACAAGCTGGGACGCGAGAGCAGCGCCGATGTCAGGGCGATGTATCTCTGAGATTTTTATCCCTCAATCGCCGGCGCCGGCATCCGCCGGCCTGGCTTGCGCGCGACGACGCGCGGGCCGCATTCTCGGCCTCGGACCGGTCAGACGACCGGCCCGTTGAGATTACAGCGTGATCACGATCCGCGCTTTCGCGCCAGGCGCCACCACCACGATGGCGCGCTGGCGGAAGCGGCGTGCGAGTGCCGCAATGACCCGCGGGTCGGCGGCGATCAGCCGGTGCGCTTCCCGCCAGCGCTGCCAGCCGCCATGGCCGCCGGCGTTCGGCAGGCGCCGGATCGCCGCGTCGAAACGCCGCATCGCGCGCGCGTTCCAGCCTGGTGGCATGCGGCGCGACAGCGGGTTCTCCGCGGTGACGAAGCCGCCGCGCCGCGCGCCGAGCCGCGTCAGCAGCGCATCCACCGCGGCACTGCGCCGCCCGATATGCGCGACGGCGCCGGCCGCTTCGTAGGCGCTGCGCCGGTAGGCGTGCAGGCTCACGGCAGCTGCAGCAGCATGCCCTTGAGATAGGCGCTCTCGGGCAGCATCGGGTGCAGCGGGTGGTCCGGCCCGGCGCCGCCCTGATGCAGGATGCGCGGCTGGCGATGCGCCCGCGCCACGCCCCAGAGCACCGTATCGGCGAATTCGCCGGGGGCGACGTGGTGGGAGCAGGAGGCGATGAACAGGAAGCCGCCGCGGGCGACACGCTCCGCCGCCATGCGCGCCAGCTTGCCATAGGCGCGCAGCGCCGCCGGATTGTCCTTGCGCGCCTTGGCGAAGGCCGGCGGGTCGGCGATGACGATGTCGAAGCGCGCCTCGATCCGCGCCAGCTCCTCCATCGCGTCGCCGCGCCGGGTCTCGACCCGCTCGGCCAGGCCATGCGCCGCCGCCGCTTCCATCGCGAGGTCGAGCGCCAGCGCGCTGCGGTCGAGCAGTGTGACGCGCGTGGCGCCCGCCGCCGCGGCCTGCAGGCCGAAGCCGCCGGTGTGGCAGAAGGCATCCAGCACCGTGGCGCCCCGGGCCAGCCGCGCCACCCGCGCGCGATGCTCGCGCTGGTCGTGGAACCAGCCGGTCTTCTGGCCCTCCGTCAGGTCGACCGGAAAGCGCAGCCCGCCTTCCTCGGCGAAGACACGGCCCGGTTCGCCATGCAGCGCGACCACTTCCTCCGCCAGCCCTTCCAGCACCCGCACCCCGGCATCGTTGCGCGCGACGATCAGCGTCGGCGCCAGCAACTCCCGCAGCGCCTCCACCAGCAGCGGCGTCGCGGCTTCCATGCCGGCGGTATTCGCCTGCAGGGCGATGGCATCGCCATAGCGGTCGATGATCAGCCCCGGCAGCCCATCCGCCTCGGCATGCACCAGGCGATAGAAGGGGGCGTCGAACAGCCGTTCCCGCAGCGCCAGGCAGGCGGCCAGCTTGGCGCGGAACCAGCCGGCATCGATCGCCGCCTGCGGGTCCGGGGTCAGGATGCGCGCCGCGATCAGGCTGTGCGGGTTGAAGTGCCAGGCGCCATGCTTGACGCCGTCATCCCCCTCCAGCCGCACGACGCTGCCCGGCGGCAGCGCCTTGGCCGCCGGCGTCATCGCGATCTCGTTGGAGAAGGCCCAGGGGTGGCCCGCCTTCACCCGCTTGTCGCGGCCGGGCAGCAGGCGGATCAGCGGGCGGTCGGTGTCTGTGCTCATGGCGGGGCTGATAGTCGCAAGGCGTGATTGCGCGCAACTTGGCTGCTTCCTATACGCGATCCATGAGGATCGTTCGGGACCTGCCCGCCCTGCGCGCGGCGACGGAAGCGATGCGCCGCGCCGGTGAGCGTGTCGCGCTGGTGCCCACCATGGGCGCCCTGCATGCCGGCCACCTTGCCCTGGTCGAGGTGGCGCGGCGGGAAGCGGCGCGCGTCATCACCTCCATCTTCGTCAACCCGCTGCAATTCGGGCCCAGCGAAGACTTCTCCAAATACCCGCGTACCGAGGAAGCCGACCTCGCGGCGCTGGCGGCGGCCGGCTGCGACATCGCCTGGCTGCCGACGGTCGACGTCATGTACCCGCCCGGCGCGGCGACGGCGATCGAGGTCGCCGGCCCCAGCGAAGGCTTCGAAGGCGCCGCCCGTCCCGGCCATTTCCGCGGCGTCGCCACCGTCTGCTGCAAACTGTTCTCCCAGACCCAGGCCGATGTCGCGGTGTTCGGGGAGAAGGACTGGCAGCAGCTCCAGGTCGTGCGGCGGATGGTCGCCGATCTCGACCTGCCGGTCCGCATCATCGGCCACGCCACGGTGCGGGATGCGGACGGGCTCGCGCTGTCGTCCCGCAACCGCTACCTGAGCCCGGCCGAGCGGGCCCAGGCGGTGATGCTGCCGGACGCGATGCGCGAAGCCGCCAATGCCATGCTCCATGGCGCCGCCATTGAAACCGTGCTGGACGCGGCGCGGGACGGGCTGAACGCCGCCGGCTTCGCGGTCGACTACCTGGCCCTGGTCGAGCCCGCGACGCTCCGCCCGACCGGGGACCTGCCCGCCCGGCTGATCGCCGCGGCCAAGCTCGGCCCGGTGCGGCTGCTGGACAACATGCCGGTCGGCTGATCCAGGCCGCGCATGAGTCTCGCTTCTCGTTCTTGATTTGTTCCCTGCGATGAGTCAGGGTCCGGCGCATGTCGGACCGGCATCTCGCATTGGCGGCTGCTGACCGCCCTCCCATCGACCAGGCCGCGGTGCTGGCCGCGCTGCGTGCCCGGGTCGCGCGGCTGGAAGGCGCCGGCCGCGCCCACCACGATGCCGCCCCGATCCCGGTCTGCGACGGCCTGCCGCTGCCCGGCGGCGGGCTCGCCCGTGCCGCCCTGCACGAAATCCTGGCCGAGGAACCCGGTTGCGGCGCCGCCTTCGCCGCCGTGCTGCTGGCCCGCACCAACGGCACTGTGCTCTGGATCGCCGCCGGCAGCGACGCCATGACCGCCTGGCCGCCCGGCCTCGCCCGCTGCGGCCTCATCCCCGCCAACCTCATCCTGCTGCGTGCCGAACACTGGTCCGATGCCCTGTGGGCCATGGAAGAAGCGCTCCGCTGCCCGGCTGTCGCCGGCGCCCTGCTGGCCCCGGACTGGGACGCCGACCCCAGCACCGCCAGCCTCGACCTGACCGCCAGCCGCCGCCTGCAACTCGCCGCCGAAGCCGGCGGCGGCCTCGGCCTGCTGCTCCGTCCCGATACGGCCCAGCCACCGCCCAGCGCCGCCGCCACCCGCTGGCGCATCAACGCCCTGAACGCCGCCGGCGCCGGCCACGGCCTGGGCGACCCCCGCTGGCAACTCGACCTGCTGCGCGCCCGCGGCGGCAAGGCCGACAAAGGCTGGGCCGTGACCTGGCGGGTGGCCGCGGGCGAGATCGAGAGGGACGGGGCGGGATGACGGAGGATCCGCCTCGGGAGGGGCTTTGCCCCTCCCGAACCCACCCCACCAGGAGGGTAGACCCTCCTGGACCTGCTTCACTGGGTGATCCCTTCCCTGTCGGGGCACCAAATGATCGGGGTGCAGGGGCCCTAGGCTCCTGCCGGGTGGGGTTCGGGGAGGGCAGCGCCCTCCCCGGGGCTGACCGCCGCTATCTCGCCTTGCACCTCCCCGACCTCGCCACGGACAGCCTCCGCCGGACCCAGGACCTGCCCTCCGGCCGGCCTTTGGCCGTCTGGGCGGCGGCGGGGCCGCGGCGGGTGTTGGTGGCGGTGGATGCGGTGGCGCTGCGGGCGGGGCTGGCGAAGGGGCAGGCGCTGGCGGATGCGCAGGCAATCGCACCCGATGTGCTGCTGGTGCCGGAGGAGGCCGGGGACGGGGCGCGGGTGCTGCGCGGCCTGGCGCTCTGGGCGCGGCGCTATACGCCGCTGGCGGCGGTGGATGCGCCGGATGGGGCGATGCTGGACATCACCGGCTGCGATCATCTGTGGGGCGGGGAGGCGGCGCTGCTGGGCGATGCGCTGGCACGGCTGCGGCGGGCGGGGTTTGCCGCCCGCGGGGCGGTGGCGGGCGCGGCGGCGACGGCGGGGGCCCTGGCGCGGGCGCGGGCGGATGCGCCGATGGTGGCGTCGGGGGAGGAACGGGTGGCGGTCGGGCCGCTGCCCGTGGGCCTGGCGCTGCGGCTGAGCGCGGAGGAACTGGCGCCGCTGGCGCGGCTGGGGTTGCGGCGGGTGCGGGATCTGCTGGCCCTGCCGCGCGCGTCGCTGGCCAGGCGCTTTGGACCGGATCTGCTGGATCGTCTGGATGCGGTGCTGGGGGAGCGACGGGCGGCGATCCGGCCGGTGGCGCCGCCGCCCGTGCTATCGGTGGCGCTGGAGCCGCTGGAGCCGGTGATCGCGCGGGCGGGCATCGATGCGGTGCTCGACCGGCTGCTGGAAGGGCTCTGCGGCAAGCTGCTCCGGGCCGGTGTCGGGGTGCGGCGGCTGGCGCTGCTGGCCTGGCGGGTGGATGGCGATGTGCAGGAAGTGGCGATCGGCACCGGCCAGCCGAGCCGCGCGCCGGCGCATCTGCAACGCCTGTTCCGGGACAGGCTGGAGCGGCTGGCGCCGGGGCTGGGGTTCGAGCGCCTGGCGCTGGAGGCGCGGGTGACGGATCCCATGCCGGCCGGGGCGCAATCCGCGCTCCGCATCGCCGGGCGGCGGGATGAGAGTGCGGCGGTGGCGCTGGCGCAGTTGCTGGACCGGCTGGGGCAGAGGGTGCACGTGCAGCGGGTGGCACCGGTGGCCAGCCACTGGCCGGAGCATATGGTCGCGCCGCTGGATCCGCAGGCGGTGCCGCCGGTGCCGCCGGTGATGCCGGTGGGTTGGGGTGGGTTGTGGGCGCCGGTGCTGCTGCGGCGCCGGCCGGAGGCGGTGGAGGTGGTGGCGCTGCTGCCGGAGGGGCCGCCGGCGCTGCTGCGCTGGCGCGGGGTGGCGCATCGGGTTCGGCGGGCCGAAGGGCCGTGCCGGCTGGAGCCGGAATGGTGGCGGGCGCGGCAGCCAGGGCTGGCACGCCGCGACTACTACCGGCTGGAACTGGAATCGGGCGCGCGGCTCTGGGTCTATCGCGATGGCATGCCGGAGGAAGCGCGCTGGCGGCTGCACGGGCATTTGCCATGAGCGCGTTTGCGGAGCTGGCGGCGCGCTCGAACTTCACGTTCCTCGACGGCGCGTCGCACCCTTGGGAATTGGTGAAGCGCGCGAAGGCGCTGGGCTATGCCGGCATGGCGATCTGCGACACCAACTCGCTGGCCGGGGTGGTGCGCGGCCATGTCGCGGCGAAGGCCGATCCCACGGACGAAGACGACAAGGATTTTCCCTATCGCATCGGCTGCCGGCTGGTGCTGCTCGACGGCAGCGAATGGCTGGCATGGCCGACGGACCGCGCAAGCTATGGCCGGCTGACCGCGCTGCTCTCCAAGGGGCGCATGCGGGAAAAGGCGCCGAAGGGTGAATGCCATATCGACCGGGCGATGATGGTCGCGGCCGCCGAGGGCTGGGTGCTGGCCGCCGTGCCGCCGGCCGATCCGGACGCGGCTTTCGCGGCCGGGCTGCGCGATGCCGCGGCGGCGCTGCGCGATCGGCTGGCATTGCCATTGCTGCTCACGGCGTCCTGCGTCTGTCGCGGCGACGACCAGGCAAGACTGGACCTGCTGGCCGGCATGGCGGCGGCGGCAGGGGCGGGGCTGCTGGCGACCGGCGATGTGCGCTACCATGATCCGGCGCGGCGGCGGCTGGCGGATGTGGTGACCGCGATCCGGCTGCACGCCACGGTCGATGCGCTGGGTCACCACGCGGAACCGAATGCCGAGCGCCATCTGAAGCCGCCGGCCGAAGTGGCGCGACTCTTCATGCGTCATCCCGCAGCCTTGGCGAATACGATCCGCGTGCTGGAGGCGACGGAGGGATTCAAGCTCGACGAGCTGCAATACGAGTATCCGGACGAGATCCTGGAGGAAGGCTATTCCGCGCAGCAGACGCTGGAGCGTCGCGTGGCCGAAGCATTGGAGACGCGCTGGGCCGGCGGTGCGCCGGCGGATGTCCGGGATCGGGTCGCGCAGGAACTGCAGCTGATCGGCAAGCTCGGCTATGCGCCGTATTTTCTCACGGTGCAGGAGGTCGTGCTCTTCGCGGAAGCGAAGGGCATTCTCTGCCAGGGTCGCGGCTCGGCGGCGAATTCGGCGGTCTGCTACGCGCTCGGCGTCACCGCGGCCGATCCCGCCAAGCATGACCTGCTGTTCGAACGCTTCATCTCCGCCAGCCGCGGCGAGCCGCCCGATATCGACATCGATTTCGAACATGAGCGGCGGGAGGAGGTGATCCAGCACCTTTACGAGAAATACGGCCGCCACCGCGCCGCCATCTGCGCCACCCTGATCTGCTACCGCTCACGCAGCGCGATCCGCGAAGTGGGCAAGGCGATGGGCCTGACGGAGGATGTCACGGCGCGGCTCGCCAAGGCGAGCTGGGGGCCGAAGGGCGATCGCGATCCGGCCGAGATCGCGACGGAGGAAGGGCTGGATGCCAGCGATGTCCGCCTGACCCTGGCGATGCAGTTCGCCGCCGAGCTGGTGGGCTTCCCACGCCATACCGCGACCCATGTCGGCGGCTTCGTCATCACCCGCGGCAGCCTGGTGGACCTCGTCGTGGTGTCGAATGCGGCGATGGAGAACCGCACTGTCCTGGAATGGGACAAGGACGATATCGAAGCGCTCGGCATCCTCAAGGTGGATGTGCTCGGGCTCGGCATGCTCACCTGCCTGAAGCGCTGCTTCGCGCTGCTGCACCAGCATGCGCATCTCGATGTCGGTCTGCGCAATCTGCCGACGGAGTGCCCGAAGACTTATGCGATGCTGCGCAAGGCGGACAGCATCGGCGTCTTCCAGGTCGAAAGCCGGGCGCAGATGAACATGCTGCCGCGGTTGCGACCGGAGAAATTCTACGACCTGGTGATCGAGGTCGCGATCGTGCGGCCTGGGCCGATCGCCGGCGACATGGTGCATCCCTATCTGCGCCGGCGGGCAGGCCTGGAGAAGCCGAATTACCCGGCGCCGGCACCCGAGTATGGGCCGCCGGACGAACTGAAGCAGGTGCTGCACAAGACGCTCGGCGTGCCGCTGTTCCAGGAACAGGCGATGCGCATCGCCATGGTCGCCGCCGGCTTCACGGCGGATGAGGCGGACCAGCTCCGCCGTGCCATGGCCACCTTCAAGATGAACGGCAAGGTCGACCGCTACCGCGACAAGCTGGTCAGCGGCCTGGTCCGCCGCGGCTACAAGCAGGATTTCGCGGAACGGCTGTTTTCGCAGATCGAGGGTTTCGGCGATTACGGCTTCCCCGAAAGCCATGCCGCGAGCTTCGCGCTGCTGGTCTATGCCTCCGCCTGGGTGAAGTGCCACCACCCCGCGGTCTTCGCCTGCGCGCTGATCAACAGCCAGCCCATGGGCTTCTACGCCCCCGCCCAGCTCGTGCGCGATGCGCGGGAGCATGGCGTCGCGATCCGGCCCATCGACGTCAATGCCAGCAGCTGGGACTGCACGCTGGAGCCGGAAGCGGGCAGCGCGAATGGCCTGGCGCTCAGGCTCGGCCTGCGCATGGTGACGAGCCTGTCGGAGCATGAAGCGGAGGCGATCGTAAAGGCCCGGGATGTCCGCAACGGCGCCCCCTTCGCCTCGATCGAGGAATTGGCCCGTCGCGCCAGGGTCGGCCGTCGCGCGCTGGATGCGCTGGCGGCGGCCGATGCCTTCGCCGGGCTCGGCGCCGAACGCCGCCGCGCCGCCTGGGATGCGCGTGGCGTCGCCGTAGGGCCGCATGATCTGCCACTTTTCGCCGGCGCCGCCGATCCGCTCGCCGATGAAGCGCCGCTGATCGCGGAGCCCGTGCCCGATCTGGTGCCGGCCACGGAAGGCGAGACGGTGGTGGAGGATTATCGCGCTTTCGGTCTGACGCTCCGCCGCCATCCGATGGCGCTGCTGCGCCCGCGGCTGCAGGCGCTGCGCTGCGCCGATACGCTCCAGTTCCATGCCGCGTCGCAGGGCGCCTCGCTCCGCCTCGCCGGGCTGGTGCTGATGCGCCAGCGCCCGGGATCGGCCCAGGGCGTGGTGTTCCTGACCGTCGAGGACGAGCACGGCGTCGCCAACCTCGTCACCTATCCGGACATCGCGATGCGCTATCGCGCGGCCCTGGTCTCCGGCCGCCTGCTGCTTGCCGAGGGCCGGGTGGAACGGGTCGTCGACCATGCCGAGGTGCCGATCACTCATCTGCTGATCCGCAGTCTGACCGACCGTTCCGACCTGCTGGATGGTTTGCTGCGGCCCGAGGACGCGATGGAGGATGCAGCGCGCACCGCGCGCATGCCGCCGAGCCGCGATTTCCGCTAGCCGCCGGGCGCTCCCGTTCCGTTGACAGCGCAGGCCCTGCTTGCCAGCCTGCCTGCAACAAGACTGCACAACGGGAGAAAACGTCATGGCCGCGAACATCGACCCGAAGAATGTCTCCATCGCCGAGATGGAGCGCTTCGTCGCCCGCTTCGCGACGCTGCGCGGCTCGGAGGAGGCTTTCGTCGATTCCAGCCTCCCCGGTGCCCGTCGCTTCAAGATCAACCTGGTCGGCATGGGCGTGGTCGAGCGCGAGGACCTGCCCGACCTGAAGCCGAACATCCCGCTGCCGGCGCATGGCTTCAACCTCGGCATGATCCAGGCCGAGCACGGCAACGGCGCCTCCCTCCATGCCCATACGACGGAGGAGATCTTCATGCCGCTGGTCGGCCCCTGGGCCGTGGTGTGGATGACGGAGGATGGCGAGAAGGAGATCGTGCTGCAGCCCTTCGACTGCATCCATGTCCCGACCGGCATCTATCGCGGCTTCCGCTATGTCGGCGAAGGCCGCGGCACGCTGCTGACGCTGATCGGCGGCCCCGATGCCGGCAAGGTCACCTGGGAGCCTGGCGTGCTGGAGAAGGCGGCGGCGATGGGTGTCTCCCGCGGCAAGGACGGGCAGGTGCATGGCCTGGCCAAGGCCGGCTGACATGACCCGTATCACGCGCCGCGCGGCGCTGGCGCTGCCGGTCGCCGCGGCGGCGGGCAGCGCCCAGGCGCAGCATCCCTTCCCGAACCGTCCGGTCACCGTCATCGTGCCCTTCCCGCCGGGCGGCGCCACCGATCTGATCGCGCGCCCGCTTGGTGCTGCCCTGCAGCGGGTCTGGAACCAGGGCGTGGTCCTGCAGAACCGCGGCGGCGCCGGCGGCGGCATCGGCATGGCGGCCGCCGCCGTGGCGCGGCCCGACGGCTATACCGGCCTGATCGCCCATGTGTCCTATTCCTCGATCCCGGCGGCCGATGCCCTGTTCGGCCGGCCGCCAAGCTTCGATCGCGCGGCGCTGGCGCCGGTCGCCCTGCTGACCGCCGATCCGTTGATCATCGTGGTGAAGGCCGATGCGCCCTGGCGCAGTTGGCTCGAACTGCTCGAGGATGCGAAGCGGCGGCCGGGCGATATCGCCTATGGATCCTCCGGCCCCTACAGCGCCGTGCACCTGCCCTTCGAGATGCTCGCCCATGCCGGCGGGATCCGCCTGAACCACGTGCCCTATTCCGGCGGCGGTCCCGCGATCACCGCGGTGCTCGGCGGCCAGGTGGCGGCGACGGCGAGCACGCCTTCGGTCGTCTCGCCCTATATCCGCTCGGGCGAGATGCGCGCCCTGGTGAGCAGCGGCGCCCGCCGCGTCGCGCTGCTGCCGGATGTGCCGACAGGCATGGAACTCGGCTTCCCGACGGTGGAATTCTATCTCTGGGTCGGCCTCTTCACCCAGACCGCCGTGGAGGCCGCCATCCAGGCGCGGCTGCGCGAAGGCGTCGCCGCCGCCGTGCGGGAGCCGGAGATGCAGCGCCAGCTCGATGCCACCGGCATGGTGATCGATCACCGCGAGGGCGCTGCCTTCCAGGCCTTCCTGGAGGCCGACCGCGTGCGGGTCGAAGCGGCGGTACAGCGCATCGGCAAGGTCGAATAGCAATCGATGACGACCTGGCATTTCGTCGGCAAGTCATTGCCGCGCAGCGAGGACCGGCGTCTGCTCGCCGGCCTCGGCCGCTATACCGCCGACCTCGCACCGCGCGACGCCTGCCGGCTCTACATCGTGCGGTCGCCGTATGCGGCGGCGTGCATCGGCGGCATCGATGCCCGGGTCGCCGCCGCCATGCCCGGCGTGCGCCTGGTGCTGACGCCGGATGACCCGGAGGTCGCGCGGCTCGGGGACTTCACGTCCCGCGTGTCGCGGCTGACGCCGGAGGGGAAGCCGAATTTCGTGCCGTCCTACCGCTCGCTCTCGGCTGGCGCCGCGCGCTTCGTGGGCGATGCCGTGGCGGCGATCGTGGCCGATACCCTGGCCCAGGCGAAGGATGCCGCGGAAGCCCTGGCGATCGACTGGCAGCCCTTGCCCGCGGTCACCGATATCCGCGCGGCGGTCGCCCCCGGCGCGCCCGTGGTCTGGGCGGAAGCGCCGGGCAATCTCTGCTTCCTGCACGATCAGGGGCCGGCGGCCGAGGTGGCGGAGGCCATGGCCGCCGCGCCGCACCGGGTCAGCGTCACCTACCCGATCAGCCGCGTCATCGCCGCACCCATGGAAACCCGCGCCGCCCTGGCGCGATGGGATGCGGCGGAGGAGCGCTTCACCCTGATCGCGCCGCTGCAGAACCCGCATTTCATCCGGGAGGAGTACGCGGAACGGGTACTCGGCATTCCCGGCCACCGGCTGCGCGTCATCGCGCCCGATGTCGGCGGCG
>DASYDR010000320.1:0-24618 GCA_036499545.1 Roseomonas sp.
CACTGCGCGACCATGCCCCGATCCTGGCGCTGTCGATCGCGCTGCTGGTGGCGGCGCCGGCGGCCGGGCTGCTACACTGGCTGGAATCCTGGCTGGCGCATGACATGGCCTATCGGCTGCTGGCCGAGATGCGCATCGCGCTCTTCGCCCGGCTCGATGCGCTCGGCCCCGCCTATCTGCTGCGCCGCCGTGCCGGCGACCTGGTGTCGCTGGCCACCACCGATGTCGAGACGGTGGAGTATTTCTACGCCCATACCATCGCCCCGGCGGTGGTCGCCCTGCTGGTGCCGGCGACGGTGCTGGCAGTGCTGGCCGTCGCCGCCTGGCCGCTGGCGATCGCGCTGCTGCCCTTTCTGCTCCATGCCGCGCTGTCGCCGCTGATGGGCCGCGCCCGCATCGACCGCATGGGGGCGGAGGCGCGCGGCGCGCTCGGCGGCATCGGCGCGCATGTGACGGAGACCATCCAGGGCCTGGCCGATCTGCTGGCCTTCCAGGCGGTGGGGGAGCGCCGGCGGGCCTTCTTGGACCATGTCGCGGCTTACCAGCAGCGGCGGCTGGCGCTGCTCGACGACCAGTCACGCGCTTCGGCGGGGCTCGAGATCGCGACCGGCCTCGGTGGCCTGGCGGTGGCTGCCGGCGGCGCGGCGATGGTCGCCGCCGGGCGGCTCGACGCCGCGCTGCTGCCGCTCTTGATCCTGCTGGCGATCGCCGCCTTCCTGCCGGTTTCCGAAATCGCCCAGGTCGGGCGCCAGCTGGCCGACACCATCGCTTCCACCCGGCGCCTTCGCGTGGTGGAGCGGGAGCAGCCGCTGGTGACCGATGGCGACCAGGAACCGGCGGCGCCGACCGGCGGCTCCGCGATCGGCTTCGAAGCGCTGGGCTTCACGTATCCGGGCCGCGCGCGGCCGGCGCTGGCCGGGCTCGACCTCGCCGTGCCGGCAGGGCGGACGGTGGCGCTGGTCGGGCCTTCCGGCGCCGGCAAGTCGACCGTCGCCAACCTGCTGCTGCGCTTCTGGGATCCGCAGCAGGGGCGGGTGACGCTGGATGGCGTCGATCTGCGGCGGCTGACCCTGGATGGGCTGCGGCGGCATGTCGCGCTGGTCGCCCAGGACACCTACCTGTTCAACGACACGCTGGAGGCGAATATCCGCCTGGCGCGGCCGGAAGCGAGCGCCGGGGATCTCGACCGCGCCATCGGGCACGCGGCACTGGCCCCCTTCGTGGCCGGGCTGCCGCAGGGCCTGGCGACGCCGGTCGGCGAGCGTGGCGTGCAGTTGTCCGGCGGCCAGCGCCAGCGCATCGCCATCGCCCGCGCGTTCCTGAAGGACGCGCCGGTGCTGGTGCTGGACGAAGCGACCTCCCACCTCGACGCGATCAGCGAGGCGCAGGTGCGCTCCGCACTGGAAGCCCTGATGCGGGACCGCACGGTGCTGGTGATCGCGCATCGCCTGTCGACCATCCGCAACGCCGACACCATCCTGGTCATGCAGGATGGCCGTGTGGTGGAAAGCGGCAGCCATGCGGCGCTGCTGGCGCGCGGCGGTGCCTATGCCCGGCTGGTCGCCTGGCAGATGGCCGGGGTCGAAGCCGCGGAGTAGCGCGGCGATGCGTGTCCGGGCCGTGATGCGTCGCGGCCGCCGCGCCGCCTGCCCAGGAACCCCGTGGCCCTGTCCTCTCTGCTGATCCGGACCCTCCCGGATTCGCCGTCCGCGCGGCGATTTGCGGTGTCCTTACGAATTTCGTTGCTCGGGATGGCATTCCGCGTAACGGTATGGGGATCACCTCGCGCGCCGGTCACCTGGCGGCGCGCCCTGGCACAATGGCGTTCGAGGGCACTGCATTGGACTTGGCGAAGATCAAATCGCTCATCGACCTGGTGTCCCGGTCCCAGGTCAGCGAACTCGAACTGATCGAAGGCGACACCACGCTGCGGATTCGGCGCGGGGCGCGCGCTGCCGCGGCCCCGCCGCCGCCGGCAGCGGCGGCGGCTGCACCGCCGGCCACCGCGGCACCTGCCGCCGCCGACACGCCGGCGCCGAAGGCCGCGGCGCCGGATGAGGGTCTCGTCACCTCCCCGTCCTTCGGCGTCTTCCATCGCACCGCCGCGCCGGGCGCGCAGCCCTTCGTCGCCGTCGGCGATGCGGTCGCGGCCGGTCAGACCCTGTGCCTGCTGGAGGCGATGAAGGTCTTCACCGGGATCACGGCGGGCGAAGCCGGGGTCATCGACGCGATCCTGGCCGAGGCCGGGGCGGAGGTGGAGGTCGGGCAGCCCCTCTTCCGTATCCGCCGATGAAGGACGGCGTCGACGATGGCCGGCCGCGTCCGGCGGCGCCCGGCTTCGACAGCGTGCTGATCGCCAACCGTGGCGAGGTGGCGCTGCGCATCATCCGCGCCTGCCGCGCACTCGGGCTGCGCAGCATCGCCGCGCATTCGGAAGCGGATCGCGGCGCCGGCTACCTTGCCCTGGCGGATGCGGCGATCTGCATCGGGGCCGCGCCGGCGCGCGACAGCTACCTCAACATCCCCGCCATCATGCTCGCCGCCGAGGCCTGCGGTGCCGGTGCCGTGCATCCGGGCTACGGCTTTCTCAGCGAGAACGCCGCCTTCGCGGAAGCGGTGGAAGAAGCGGGCCTTGCCTTCATCGGCCCGTCGCCGGCCGCCATCCGCACCATGGGCGACAAGATCGCGGCCAAGCGGGCGATGCTGGCAGCGGATGTCCCTTGCGTGCCCGGGCCGGATCAGCCGCTGCCGGAGGATGCGGCGGCGATCGCGCGGATCGCCGCCGATATCGGCTACCCCGTGATCATCAAGGCCGTCGGCGGCGGCGGCGGGCGCGGCATGCGCGTCGTCGCGCATCCCGATGGCCTCGCCGAGGCCGTTGCCGTGACCCGCAGCGAAGCCGGCCGCGCCTTCGGGCGCCGCGATCTCTACATGGAGAAATTCCTGCAGACGCCGCGCCATGTGGAGATCCAGGTGCTCTGCGACACGCATGGCCATGCGATCTGGCTCGGGGAGCGTGACTGCTCGATGCAGCGGCGCCACCAGAAGGTGGTGGAGGAGGCACCGGCGCCCGGCATCGATGCCGCGGCCTTGCACGCGGTCGCGGCCCGCTGCATCGAGGCCTGCCTGCGGATCGGCTATCGCGGCGCCGGCACCTTCGAATTCCTCTACGAGGCCGGCGCCTTCTACTTCATCGAGATGAACACCCGGCTGCAGGTCGAGCATCCGGTGACCGAGATGGTCACCGGCATCGACATCGTGTGCGAGCAGATCCGCATCGCGCAGGGCATGCCGCTCGGTATCGCGCAGGCGGATGTCGTCGCGCGCGGCCATGCCATCGAATGCCGCATCAATGCGGAGGACCCTTTCACCTTCGCACCGTCACCGGGGCGCATCCTGTCCCTCGCGCTGCCCGGCGGACCGGGCCTGCGCATCGATACCCATCTGACGGCCGGCTATGCCGTGCCGTCGCACTATGATTCCCTGGTCGCGAAGATCATCGCGCATGGCGCGACGCGGCAGCAGGCGGTGGCGCGCATGGCGTCGGCGCTGGCCGAGCTCCGGATCGAGGGCATCCGCACCAATGCGCCGCTCTGCGCCGCGATCCTGGAGGATCCAGGCTTTCGTCGTGGCGGCGCCGACATCCATCATCTCGAAGCCTGGCTGGCGGCCCGCAAGGCGGGGGAGGGCGCGGCCGATGCTGGTCGATAACCGGCTGTCGCGGCCGAAGATCAGCCTGCTGGGCACGACGGCGATGCTGTTCGAGGCTCCGGGCGCATTCGACCTCGCGAACCAGCGCCGCATCTGGACCCTGGCCCGCACCGTCGCCGCCTGGCCGGCCGTGCGCGAAGCGGCGCCCTGCATGACCAACATCATGCTGACCTTCCGGGAGCCGCCCGAGCAGCCCGAGGCGCTGGAAGACGCGCTGGTCGCGGCCTGGCACGCGGCGGAGCCGGACATGACCGAAGGCAGGACGGTGGACGTCCCGGTCATCTATGGTGGCGAATACGGACCCGACCTGCTCGACATCGCGCAGCATGCCGGGCTGCCGCCGGAGGAGGTGGTGCGGCTGCACAGTGGCAGCCGCCTGATCGTCTTCGCCATCGGCAGCCATCCCGGCAATGCCTATCTCGGCGGCCTTGACCCACGCATCGCGGTGCCGCGCCGGAAGGTGCCGCGGCTCCGCCTGGATGCCGGATCGGTGTCGATCGGCGGGCTGCAGGCCGGGCTCGGCGGCACGACCGGGCCGAGTGGCTGGAACTGCCTCGGGCGGGCGCGCATCCCGGTATTCGATCCGGGGCGCGATCCGCCGGCGCTGCTGGCGCCGGGCGACATCGTCCGCTTCCATGCCGAACGGGTGATCCTGTGATCGAGATCCTCGATACCGCGCCGCTGTCCTCGGTGCAGGATGGCGGGCGCATCCCCTATCTGCGCTACGGCGTCAGCTATTCGGGCGCCATGGATCGGCTGGCGCTGCTGGGCGGCAATGCCCTGCTCGGCAATGCCGAGGACATGGCGGTGATCGAGATCCAGGCTTTCCCCTGCCGCCTGCGCTTCACGGAGGCGTTGGATTTCGCGCTGACCGGCGCGGATTGCGCGGCGACGCTCGATGGTGCGCCGGTATTGCCCTGGTGGGCGCGGCCGGCCGCGGCCGGCGCGGTGCTGACGCTCACGGCGCCACGGCGCGGGGCGCGGGCCTATCTGGCGGTGGCCGGCGGCGTCGACGTACCCGTTGTTCTCGGCTCCCGCAGCACCCAGTTCCGCGGTGCCTTCGGCGGGCATGAGGGACGCAACCTGCAGGCGGGAGACCGGCTGCCGGCCGGTCCGTCGCGCCAAGGCGGCATCGCGGGCGCGGGTCTCGGCGCGGAGCCGCCGGAACTGGCCCTGGCCGCGGATTGGGCGCCGCCCGACCTGCCCGCGGGCACCACCGCGGTGCGCGTGCTGCCCGCCGGGGAATACGACCTTTTCACCGAAGAGGCGGTGCGCAGCTTCTGGGCCACCGGCTGGAAGGTGACGGGGCAGAGCAACCGCGCCGGCTTCCGCCTGGCCGGGCCGGCCCTGGCCTTCGCGCGGCGGGTCGAGATGCGCTCGCACGGGATCGTGCCGGGCGTGGTGCAGGTGCCGCCCTCCGGCGAGCCCATCATCCAGCTCAGCGACGCGCATACCGCTGGCGGCTATCCGAAGATCGGCACGGTGATCGAAGCCGACCTCTGGCGGCTGGCGCAGGCGCCACTCGGCAGCCGGCTGCGCTTCGTGCCGGTCGACTACAAGGGCGGCCTGGCGGCGCTGCGGGAAGCGGCGGCCTGGGCCGCATCCCTGCGGCGTCTCGCGCGGCTGCATCATGGCCTGGCCGCGGGAGGCCGGGCATGAAGGCCGAGGATGTGCGGCAGATCGCCGCCTGGCTGCAGGATGCAGGAATCGCGGCCTTCAGCCTCGAGACACCGCAGGGCAGCCTGCACCTGGAACTCGATCCCGGCGCGCTGCCGCCGGCGGCGGCGCCGCCGGTGCCCGCGGCACAACGCGACGGGGCCTGCATCACCGCGCGCGGCACCGGCGTGTTCCTGGCCACGCATCCCTGGCACGGGGCGCCGCTGGCGGAGCCCGGCGCCCGGGTCGAGGCTGGCCAGGTGGTGGCGCTGCTGCAGTCGGGCCGGCTCTACCAGCCGGTCACCGCGCCGGCGCGGGGCGTGCTCGGCCACTGCCTGGAGCCGCCGGGCACGCTGGTCGATTTCGGCCGGCCGCTGCTGGCGTTCCACCCCGACATCGTCGACGCGACAGGGAGCAACCGATGAAGATCGATCTCAACTCCGACATGGCGGAGGGCTTTGGCGCGTATCGCATGGCGGATGACGAGACGCTGCTCGACATCGTCTCCTCCGCCAACCTGGCCTGCGGCTTCCATGCCGGCGACGCGGTGATCATGGACCGCACCGTGCGGATGGCGCGGGACCGCGGCGTCGCCATCGGCGCGCATATCGGCTACCCCGATCTCATGGGTTTCGGCCGCCGTCCGATGGCGGTGGAGCCGGCCGAGATGGAGAAGCACGCCATCTACCAGCTCGGCGCCCTGCAGGGGATCGCCCGCGCCGCCGGCTGCGCGATGAGCCATGCCAGCTTCCATGGCTCGCTCGGCAATCTGGTGGCGGTGGACCGGCCGATGGCGGAGGCGATGGCCAGCGCGGTGCGCAGCTTCGACCCGGCGCTGTTCGTCTCCTCCGCACCTGGGACCGCCATCGCGCAGGCGGCGGAGGCCGCCGGCCTGCGCGTCGTGACCAAGTTCCTGGCCGATCGCGCCTATGATGCCCAGGGCCTGCTGGTGTCGCGCAAGCTGCCCAATGCCATGATCAAGGATCCGGCGGCGGTGCGGGAACGCGTGATGCGCCTGCTGACGGAAGGAACCGTGATCGCCGCGACCGGCGAGACGCTGCGCATGACCGTGCATTCCATCCTGATCCACAGCGATACCGCGGGCGCGGTCGCACTGGCGCGTGTCATCCGCAAGGCGGTGGAAGATGCCGGCGGTACCGTCGCGCCGTTTCCGCAGACGCTCGGCTGACGCAGCGGCGAAGATTGGCGCGGCCGGTCCGTTCGCGGCCGGTCACGCGGGTGGGGTGAGGCAGCGCGCAGAACGCGGCCCATCGCAGCACAGGGCAAGAAATTTCAGGAGATGACATGAAGAGCTTCCTACGCACTGCGGTTGCGCTGCTGCCGCTGCTGCTGACCCTTCCCGCCGCCGCCCAGTCGAGCTTTCCCGACCATGGCCGGCCCATCAGCATCATCGTACCCTATCCGCCAGGCGGCGGCAGCGACGTGACCGCCCGCGCGCTGCAGCCGGAACTGGAACGCACGCTCGGCACCTCGGTCGTCATCGTCAATCTCGCCGGCGCGGGATCGCAGATCGGCATGACGCGCCTCGCGCAGTCACGGCCGGATGGCTACACCATCGCCTACGCGCTGTGGCCGTCGATTTTCACCCTCTACCTCGATCCGTCCCGGCGGGCGCCGTTCAATCGCGACAGCTTCGTGCCGCTGGCGCTGCATCTGATCGATCCCGGGGCGATCCTGGTGCCGACCAACAGCCCGTTCCAGAGCGTCGCCGATCTCGTCGCCGCGGCGCGGGCGCGGCCCGACAGCGTGACGATGGCCGATCCCGGCATCCTGGGCTGGGAGCATATCTCGTCCATCCGGCTGCAGCAGGCCTTCGGCATCTCCCTGAACCAGATCCACTTCCAGGGTGCGGGGCCGTCGGTCACCGCGCTCATTGCCGGCCAGATCGACGCGACGATGGTGTCGAGCGCCACCGCGCTGGCGCAGACCCGTTCCGGGACGGCGCGCGCGCTGGCGGTGCTGGCGCCGGAACGCAGCAGCTTCCTGCCCGACGTGCCGACAATGGCGTCGCTCGGCACGCCGCTGAACGCCGGTTCTGCCCGCGGCTTCGTCGCGCCCGCGGGCACGCCGGAGCCGGTCGTGCGCCGCCTCGCCGCGGCCCTGGAGGCCGCGATCACCAGCGAGGCGCATCGCGAGCAGATGCGCCGCATCGGCCTCGAGGTCACCTTCATGGGGCCGGCGGACTTGTCGGCCTATTGGGCGCGGGAAGAAGCCTCGATGCGCCCGATCGTCGAGGAGATCGCGCGCCAGGGGCAGAACAACTGACACTGCCGGGTTGGTGGGGCGGCCTCGCGCCAGCCTCTCAGACCGGGTCCGCCGATAGGCCGGCCGGCATGAAGCAGGCCGACGGTCAGCCGGCCTTGGCCGGCTGCGGCGGCCGCCTCTCCCGGCGCGGCGCGACGCTCCTGGCGGGCGGCATGTCGCTGCGATAGCCGAGGCTGGCGGAGAAGGCCTCCGCCGCTTGCATCAGCTTCGGCGCCAGGCGATGCGCCACCGCGTCCGTCAGCCGGAAGGCGGGACCGGAGACCGTCATGGCGGCGGCGATTTCGCCATCGGCATCCAGCACCGGCGCACTCAGCGACGCGGTCTGCGGATCGGTGACGCCCGAGGTGAAGATGGGCCGGAAGGCACCCTCCGAAGGACCCACCGAGGTGCCGCCCAATCCGCGCAGCACGAGCCCGGCGGAGGTATCGTCGAGGGCCAGCGGCAGGCCGCGGCGCGCGCTGTCGCGCACGCTCTGCTCCGCTTCGACGCGGGCGAGGCAGATGCGCGCCGCGCCGTCGCGGATGAAGAGCGATGCGCTCTCCCTGCAATCCTCCGCGAGGCCGGTGAGATAGGGCAGTGCGTCCCGGTCCAGCCGCAGCGATGCGCGCATGATGGCCGAGAGCTTCAGGATATTGGCGCCCAGCCGGAACTCGCCATTCGCGGAACGGGTGAGCATGCCCGCGCCCTGCAGCGACACCGCGAGGCGCAGGATCGTGGTTTTGTGCAGCCCGGTCCGGTTCGCCATCTCGGCGAGGGACACTCCCTCATCGCCCCAGCGGAAGGCGTTCAGGACCTCGATGGCGCGATCGACGGCAATGACCCCGCCGTTCATCCGGCGTGCACCCCTGGCAGTCTGCGGCTTTCGGTCATGCGCCCGCGTAACACGGGCGCCCCGGATGCGAGAAGGGACTTGACGGTCATGTTTCGCTATATGAAAAATCTTTCCATCATGCGGTACGACATGATGGCGGGTTCGCGATGCGTCCCGCCGCCGCGAACGTCACCGCTGCGTGCAGGGAGCACATCCTCATGTCCGATTTCGCCGAGCGTCTCTCCGCCGTGGAGGTATCGGCCAGCGCCGCCATGACGGCGCTGGCGCGCGACATGCGCGCCCGCGGCGTCGCGGTGATCAGCCTCTCCCAGGGCGAGCCCGATTTCCAGACGCCCCCGCATGTCATCGAAGCGGCCCATGCGGCGGCGCTGGCGGGTGACACCAAGTACCCGCCGACCGAGGGCACACCGGCGCTGAAGGCGGCGGTCGCCCGCAAGTTCAAGCGTGAGAACGCGCTCGATTATGCGCCGGATGAGATCCTGATCGCCAATGGCGGCAAGCAGATCATCTTCGACGCGATGATGGCGACGGTGAATCCGGGCGACGAGGTCGTCATCCCGCGCCCGGCCTGGATCAGCTACGCCGACATGGCGAAGCTCGCGGGCGGGGTGCCGGTCGGCGTCTCCTGCCCGCAGAACAACGGCTTCAAGCTGCGCGCGGAGGATCTCGACGCGGCGATCACACCCCGCACGAAGTGGGTGATCCTGAACTTCCCCAACAACCCGACCGGGGCAGCCTGTTCCCGCACCGAGATGCAGGCGATCGCGGAGGTCATGCTGAAGCACCCGCGGGTGCGGATCCTGACCGACGACATGTATGAGCACCTGATCTATGACGGCTTCGAGTTCTGCACGATCGCGCAGGTGGAGCCCCGCCTGCGCGACCGCGTCCTGACCGTCAACGGCGCCTCCAAGGCCTATGCGATGACCGGCTGGCGCATCGGGTATTGCGGCGGGCCGAAGGCGCTGATCAAGGCGATGGCGAATATCCAGGGCCAGTCGACCAGCGGCGTCTCGACGCTCGGCCAGGCGGCCACGATCGCCGCGCTGGACGGCCCGCAGGACCTGCTGCGGGAGCGTGCGGCGATCTACAAGGAGCGCCGCGACCTCGTCGTCGGGATGCTGAACGATGCGCCCGGCGTCACCTGCCACAGGCCGGAAGGCGCCTTCTACGTCTTCCCGAACATCGCGGGCTGCCTCGGCCGCAGGAGCAAGGGCGGCCGCCTGATCGAATCCGACATCGACTTCGTCACCGCGCTGCTGGCCGAGAAGCAGGTGGCGGTGGTCCAGGGCTCGGCCTACGGCATGAGCCCGAATTTCCGCGTGTCCTACGCCACGGACACCAGCAGCCTGCAGCAGGCCTGCCAGCGCATCCAGGAATTCTGCCACGACCTCACCTGAGGCGGCAGGGTGCCGTCCGGGCGGGTGACGATAAGGGCTGCTTATGGCCCAAGGTCACCCTTCCGGATTGGACAGGGGCCGCGATCTTCGATGTCCTGCGTGTGACAACCCCGGTTCGGGTATCGGGGATCGCGCCAGGGGAAACCGTTGCCGATGGAAGCCGCGTCCTTCGATCCCTTCGAGTTCGAACTGTTCCGGAACGCCCTGCTGAGCGTGGCCGACGAGATGGCGCTGACCGTGCACCGCACGACCTATTCGACCGTGCTGCGCGACAATCTCGACTATTCGACCGCCTTCTTCGACGCCAGGGGCCGGATGATCGCCCAGGGCTTCTCGCTGCCGGCGCATCTTGGCTCCATGCCGACCGCGCTGGCCGCCATCCTGGCGCGGTTCGGCGATGCGATCCGCCCGGGCGATGTCTATGCCCTGAACGATCCCTTCCATGGCGGCATGCACCTGCCCGACATCTTCATCTTCAAGCCGATCTTCGTCGACGCCACGCTGGTCGCCTTCGCCGGCACCATCTCCCACCACACGGATGTCGGCGGGCGTGTCGCGGGGTCCAATGCGCCGGATTCCATCGAGATCTACCAGGAAGGCGTGCGCATCCCGCCGATGCGCATCTATGACGGCGGCCGGCGCAACGAGACCTTCTTCGAATTGCTGGAGATGAATGTCCGCGTGCCGGAGATGGTGGCCGGCGATATCCGCGCCCAACTCGCTGCCTGCCATGTCGCGGAGGTCGCGTTCACCGATCTCTGCCGCTCCTATGGTATCGGCAAGGTGCGGCAGCTGACGGATGCCATGCTCGACCATTCCGAGCGCATGGCCCGCGCGGAAATCGCCAAGCTGCCCGACGGCACCTTCACCTTCGAGGATTTCCTCGACGATGACGGCATCGATGTCGGCAAGCCGATCCTGCTGAAGGTCACGGTGCACAAGACCGGCGACCGCATCCTGTTCGACTGGACCGGCTCCGCCCCGCAGGTGCGGGGCGCGCTGAACGCGACATTGTCCTTCACCAAATCGGCTTCCTATTGCGGCGTGCTGTCGGTGATGGAGAACCGGGTTCCCAACAACGAAGGCGCCTTCCGTGCGATCGAGGTGATCGCGCCGCCCGGCACCGTCGTGAACTGCGTGCACCCTGCTTCGGTCGCGGCGCGCGGCCTGACCGGCTTCCGCATGGTCGATACCGTCTTCGGCGCGCTGGCGCAGATGGTGCCGGGCAAGGTCACCGCCGCGGGCGATGGCGGCAACACCAATATCTCGATCGGTGGCTATGACGCGGAGCGCAAGCCCTACATCTTCTGCGACTTCACCTGCTGCGCCTGGGGCGGGCGCGCCTTCGCCGATGGCCTCGACGGCAATTCGCACATGTTCGCCAACATGGCCGGCCAGTCGAGCGAAGTGATCGAGGCCGAGCAGCCGCTCTTCGTCGAATGCTACGAGCTGGTGGGCGATCGCGGCGGCGCCGGCAAGTTCCGCGGCGGCGCGCCCTATCGCCGCGCCTATCGCTTCCTGGGCGACGAAGCGGTGATCTCGATCCGCTCGGACCGTCGCGCCATTCGACCTTACGGCCTCTATGGCGGCTATCCCGGGGGCGCTTCGATGAACGTCCTGACCCGCGCCGGCGGCGCGCCGGAGGTCTATCCGGCCAAGTTCTACGGCCAGCTGCGCCGCGGCGACCTTTTCGTGCATGAGACGGCGGCCGGCGGCGGCTGGGGCGACCCGCTGGAGCGCGCGCCGGAACGCGTGCTGCAGGACGTGCGCAACGCATTCGTCAGCCCGGACCAGGCGCGCGCGCTTTACGGCGTCGTCCTGGCCGCGGATGGGCGATCGGTCGACCCGCCGGCGACCGAGGCGTTGCGCGGCCGCATCCGCGCCGCCCGTGGCTGGCGGGAGACGCCCTATGCGCTGCGCGAGACGCCGGCGGCGGAGCTGGAGCAACAGGCATGAGCACGGGCAAGGGCAAGGTCCGCATCGGCGTCGATATCGGCGGCACCTTCACCGATATCAGCATCATGGATGCCGCGGGTGGCATCATCACCCGCAAGGTCGCCTCGACCGTCGACAACTATGCCCGCGCGATCAGCGAGGGGCTGGCCGCGGCCTTCGGCGAGAACGCGCTCGGCGGTGCCGATGTGGCGGAGCTGCTGCACGGCACCACCGTCGCCTCCAACGCGATCCTGGAGCTGAAGGGCGCGCGCACCGGGCTGATCACCACCAAGGGCTTCCGCGACGTGCTGGAGCTGCGGCTGCTGCGCATGCCGCGGCTCTACGATCTGATGTGGGAAAAGCCGCCGACCCTGGTCGAGCGCAGCCTGCGCCTCGAAGTGGATGAGCGGGTCGACGCGAAGGGCGCCATCATCCGGCCGCTCGATGCCGCCGAGGTGGAGGCGGTGCTGGACCGGCTGCTGGCGGAGAAGGTGGAGGCGATCTCGGTCTGCCTGCTGCACGCTTATGTCAACGACACGCATGAACGGATGATCCGCGACATCATCCGCCGGCGCGCGCCGGAGATGGTGCTGTCGATCAGCTCCGAGGTGCTGCCGGAGATCAAGGAATACGAGCGCAGCTCGACCACCGTGATCAATGCCTATGTCAAACCGGTGGTCGGCCGCTACCTGAAGTCGCTGACCGCGGATCTGAAGGGCGTCGGCATCACCGCGCCGCTGCTGCTGATGCAGTCCAATGGCGGGCTGACGCCGGCCGAGGTCGCGGCCGAGATGCCGGTGCACATCATCGAATCCGGCCCCGCCGCCGGGGTGATCGGTGCCCGGGCGCTGGCGCGGCGGGCCGGCTTCGACCGGATCATCTCATTCGACATGGGCGGCACCACGGCCAAGGCGGCGCTGGTGGAGAATGGCGAGGTGACGCGGGCCGAGGAATATTCGGTGGGCGGCGGCATCATGATCGGGTCGCGCCTGATGTCCGGCGCCGGCTATGTGCTGAAGGTGCCGGCGATCGACCTGGCGGAGGTCGGCGCCGGCGGCGGTTCCATCATCGCGATCGATGCCGGCGGCGCGCCGCAGGTCGGCCCGCAGAGCGCCGGCGCCTTCCCCGGGCCGGTCTGCTACGACCTGGGCGGCACCGAGCCCACGGTCACCGACGCCAATGTCGTGCTGGGCTACATCAATCCGGGCCAGCTCGCCGGCGGCGCCGTCACCTTGCATGCCGAGAAGTCGCGCGCGGCGCTGGCGGAGAAGATCGCGGCCCCGCTCGGCATCCCGGTGGAGCGCGCGGCGCATGGCGCGCATCTCGTCGCCGCGGCCAACATGATCCGCGCCATCAAGGCGGTTTCCTCCGAACGCGGACGCGATCCACGGAGCTTCGCGTTGGTCGCCTTCGGCGGCAACGGCCCGCTCTTCGCCGCCGGCATGGCGCGGTCGCTCGGCATCCGCAGCGTCATCGTGCCGCCCTCGGCCGGCGTCTTCTCAGCGGTCGGGCTGCTCTATTCGGATGTGGAGTATCACCTGTCGCGCACCTACCGGCAGCGCACCACGGCGCTCGACCTGCCGGGCCTGGTCGCCGCCTGGCAGGCGCTGGAGGACCAGGCGCGGGAGAAGCTGGCGGCGGACGGCTTCCGCCCCGACCAGATCCGGCTGCGGCGCTTCGCCAAGCTGCACTACAAGGGCCAGGCCTATGAGCTGTCGGTGGCGATGCCGGAGGGGCCGATCACCGAAGCGACGGCGGCGCGGCTCGACCAGGCCTTCGGCGACGAGCATGAACGCACCTATGGCCATCGCGCCGGCCCCGGCGAACCGGTGGAACTGGTCAGCCTCAACCTCGCGGCGACCGGCGAGCTCGATACCCTGCGCGACACCGGCGGCGGCCTCCTGGCCGCGACCTCGGCGCCCGGGGAGCGGCAGGCCTATTTCGGGCCGGAGCATGGCTGGCTGGCGACGCCGGTCCTGAGCCGCGCCCATCTGGTCGGGCGCGACCGGCAGGGGCCGGCGGTGATCGAGGAGTATGACTGCACCTGCCTGGTGCCGCCGGGCATGACCGCGCGTCTCGATCCGCATGGCAACATCACCATCGACACCGGCCTGGCGGCATAGAAGGATCGGGCGGTCTGTGGGGGAGGGCCGGATGCCGCGAGCGGTGATGGTGCTGGGCGCCGGCATGGTCGGCGTCTCGGTGGCGCTGCATCTGCGCCGGCGCGGCTGCGACGTGGTGCTGATCGACCGGCAGGGGCCGGGCGAAGGTGCGTCCTTCGGCAATGGCGGGCTGATCCAGCGGGAGGCGGTCTACCCGCATCCCTTCCCGCGGGCGCTGGCCGAGCTGCGGCGCATTGTCCGGAACCAGGCGATCGATGTGCATTACCATCCGCTCGCGCTGCCCGGCTTCGTCTCGCCGCTGCTGCGCTACTGGTGGCATTCCGAGCCGGAGCGCTATCTGCGCGCCGTGCTCGCCTATTCGCGGCTGATCGCCACCTGCCTCGACGAACACCTGGCGCTGGCGCGCGGCACCGACGCCGAGGCGCTGCTGCGGCCGATCGGCTGGATGCGCCTCTACAGCACCGCGCAGACGCTGGACGCCGCGGTGGCGCAGGCAGAGGCCGCGCGGCGGGATTACGGCATCAACCACCGGGTGCTGGACAGCCGCGCGCTCGCGGCCGCGGAGCCGTACCTGCTGGTGACGCGGGCCGGCGCCGTCCACTGGACCGATCCGCTCTCGGTCAGCGACCCGCATGCGCTCACCCTGGCCTATGCCGGCCTGTTCACCGCGGAGGGCGGCGGTTTCTCGACCGGCGATGCGGCGACCCTGGCGCGCACCGGGGCGGGCTGGCGGGTGCGCACCGCCGATGGCACGGTGGAGGCGGAAAGCGTGGTCGTGGCACTCGGCGCCGCATCCGCCCGCATCACCGCGCCGTTCGGCTATGCGCCGCCCACCTTCGGCAAGCGCGGCTACCACATGCATTACGGGCTGCAGGGCAATGCGGTGCTGCACACCCCCTTCATCGATGTCGCCAGCGGCTTCCTGCTGGCGCCGATGCGGGCCGGCATCCGATTGACCACCGGCGCCGAATTCGCCCGCGACGACGCGGCCCCGAGCCCGATCCAGCTCGAACGTGCCGAGCCCGTCGCGCGCGGCTTGCTGCCGCTGGCGGAGCGGCTGGAGGACCGGCCCTGGATGGGCACGCGCCCCTGCACGCCGGACATGCTGCCGATCATCGGCCCGATCCGTGGTCAGGACGGGCTATGGGCCGCTTTCGGCCATGCGCATCAGGGCCTGACCCTGGGCCCCACCACCGGCCGGCTGCTGGCCGAGATGATGACCGGCGAAGCGCCTCTCCTGGATCCCGCCCCTTACGCGCCGGGACGTTTCTGAAGGCATTGCCGTGACGGTTTCCGGCCGGGCATCCTGCCGCGCTTCCGAAGCGCGCGGCAGCAGGGGCGAGTCGCTTGGTCGAGTTTCGCAGCCTCGAGGTGTTCTATTGGGTGGCGACGCTGCGCAACTTCGGGCGCGCCGCGGAGCGGCTTCATACCACCCAGCCCGCCGTCTCCCAGCGCATCGCGGCGCTGGAGCGCGAGCTGGGCGGCACGCTGTTCGAGCGGACCCGCGGCGCCGCGGTGGTCACCGCCAAGGGCAAGGTGCTGCTGGAACATGCCGACCAGCTGCTCCAGCTCCGGGCCGAGATGCTGAAGGCGGTGGCGGCGCCGGTCGCCTTCGGGGGCCTGGTCCGGCTCGGCGTCTCGGAGACCATCGCGCAGACCTGGCTGCCGGATTTCATTGCCAGCGTCAGCCGCACACATCCCCTGGTCGTCTTCGACGTCGCGGTGGATCTGACCATCCGCATGCGGCGCGACCTGCTGCGGCACGAGCTGGACCTCGCGATTCTCGCCGGACCGATTTCCGAGCCCGGCTTCATGGATCTGGACCTGCCGAGCTTCGAGCATGCCTTTGCCGCCAGTCCGACACTCGGCCTGGGATCCGGGTGCCTCGGCCGGGAAGCACTGCTGCAGCAGGCCTTCATCACCTATCCCCGCAGCACGCCGAACTACCACCAGCTGCAGCAGGTCCTGCGGGAACGGACCAGGAAGATCCCGCGCATCCATGTCAGCGCCTCGATCGCCACCATCATCCGCATGGCGGTCGACGGCATCGGCATCTGCGTGATTCCCGAAGCGGTGATGCGGGCGGAACTGGCCAGCGGCGCACTGCAGCTCGTCGACGCGGGGCTCGAGATGCCGCCGATCCGTTTCACCGCGACCTGCCGGGCCGCATCCGGCGACGCGCTGATGCCGAACCTCGCCAGGATGGCGTCCGACGCGGCGCGCGCCTATGCGCCCACGACCAGGCGGCCCTCTTCCAGCTAGAAAAACTTCGCGGAGAGGTCGGTGGTCGAGCGGACGCCGATATTGTCGAAATGCTCGGCCAGGAAGGCGTCGGCATAGGCCATGCCGCGCGTGTGCAGGCTCTTCAGGAAGGCCGCGTCGGCATTGAGCTTGGAGGAGACGCCGCTGCGCGCCAGCTCATCCTCCGCGCTGATGGTGTGGATGTTGACGCGGGTATGGCGGCTGCCGTCGAGTTCGCCGCGGTCGATCAGGTCCGTCATGAACTTGATCATCCGCATCTCGCGCATCAGGCTCGAGTTGAAGGAGAGCGTGTTCACCCGGTCCAGGATGCTGCGCGCGTCGCGCGGAACTTCTGGGATGTTGATCGGATTGAGCTGCACGATCAGGATGTCCGGCGTGCCGCCCATGTAGATCAGCGGGAAGATCGGCGGATTGCCGCAATAGCCGCCATCCCAGTAGTGCTCGCCGTCGATCTCGACCGCCTGGAACAGCGTCGGCAGGCAGGCCGAGGCCATCACCGCGTCCGGCGTCATCTCCGCATGCTCGAAGACCTTCAGCCGGCCGTTCAGCACATTGGTGGCGCAGACAAAGAGCCGGGGCGCGGTGGCGGCGCGCAGCCGCGGGAAATCCACCACGCTGGCGATCAGGTCGCGCAGCGGGTTGGAATTCTGCGGGTTCAGCTCATAGGGCGAGAACATGCGCGACAGCAGGTCGGCCGCGTGCCAGATCGGCGAATACTCCAACCCGCCACGGCCAGTGGCGCGGTCGAGCGGCGTCGGCTGGATCGGCGAGCGCGCCGCGATCGCCGAGGCGCCGTTCCAGAAGCGGCGCAGCATCTCCCGCGCCAGCTCGGGCCCGCCGGCGGCGAGCCCATCCGCCACCACCGTCGCATTCATCGCGCCGGCGCTGGTGCCGACCACCGCCTCGATCTCGATCCGGTCATCCTGCAGCAGCCGGTCGAGCACGCCCCAGGTGAAGGCGCCATGCGCGCCGCCGCCCTGCAGGGCGAGCTTGATCCGCTTGCGGGCCGGCGCGGCCGTATTGGCATCGGGCATGGTGGTGCTCGCCTGTTTCATTTGCTGTTGAAGCCGATCACCGGCGACCAGTCCTGCGGCGGCGGATCCGCCAGCAGCGCCTGCAGTCGCGCGATGTAGGCCGCGCGCAGCGCGTCCGCGCCGCCATCCTGCAGGTCTTCGATCCGCGCCAGCGCTTCGGCGAAGCGCCCGGCCCGGTAATCAGCGATCGCTTCGCCCCAGGCTTCGAGCCCGGCGCGGATCACGGCCGGCACCGCGATCCCGGCATCCTCCGGCTCCGGCTCGGCAAGGCCGATCAGCTCGAAGATCTCCATCGGCACGCGCGCGCCCTTCGGCAGGACCAGGTCGACCGGGCGGCAGATGAAGGCGTCACCGGCGGCGCGGCGGGTCGCGTCCGAGATCAGGATGCCGGTGCCGTAGAATTTGTTCAGCCCCTCGAGCCGGGAAGCGAGGTTCACCATCGTGCCGATCGCGGTGTAGCTGAGCCGGTCGGAGGAGCCGATATTGCCCACCACCGCTTCACCGCTATGGACGCCGAAGCGGGTGCGCAGCGCCGGCCAGCCGCGCGCGGTGAAATCGGCTTCCATCGCCAGGCTCACTTGCCGCGCGCGCAGCGCGGCGAGGCAGGCCTGGGCGGCATGGCGCGGGTCGCGGCGCGGCGCGTTCCACAGCGCCATCACCGCATCGCCGATATACTTGTCGATCGTCGCATGGTCGGCCAGCAGCCGGGTGGTCAGGGCTTCGAAATAGATCGAGGTGATGTGCATCACCTCCTCCGGCTCCATCGCCTCGGCGAGCGTCGTGAAGCCTTCGACATCGGTGAACATCACGCTGAGCTGCCGGCGGTCGCCGCCCAGCCGCGCCGCTTCGCCATTGGCGACCAGCTGCTGCACCAGGTCGCGTGGCACGTAGGCGGCGAAATTGGCGAGTGCGGCCTTCATCGCCGACATCGCGCCGCCAAGCCGCTGCACCTCCGTGATGCGGCTGTCGAGATGCAGCGGATTGTCGAGTTCGAGGCGCCGGATCGCCTCCGCCTCCCGCGTGAGACGGCCGAGCGGGCGGCCGACGCGCCAGGCGAGCAGGGTGATGCCGGCGAGGCCCGCCACCAGCGCGCCGAGCGCCAGCGCGGTGCCGCGCCTGACACCGTCCAGCACCGGCGCGGTGAAATCATCGAGCGGCGCCGCCACGACCGCGAGCAGTGGCGGCCCGGCGATATCGGCG
This sequence comes from Roseomonas sp., assembly GCA_036499545.1. GTDB lineage: Bacteria > Pseudomonadota > Alphaproteobacteria > Acetobacterales > Acetobacteraceae > Plastoroseomonas. Next base: position 18,440 of record DASYDR010000320.1, read on the forward strand.
ACCGGCTCGATGCGCAGCAGGATCGGCCGGCCATCGAGGACGAGCCGCGCATCCGTGCCGGGGCGGAGCTGAGCCGAGGCATAGGCGGTCCAGAAGCTGCGCAGCAGCGGATCGGTGGCGTTGGGCAGCGCGAGCCAGGTGGTGCGGGCCGCCGCACCGTCGCCCAGCCGCTGCACCGCCAGCGCCGGGTCCTGATGCGCCAGCAGGATGCCATCGGCATCGAACAGGAACAGGGTGGCATTCGGGCTGACGCGCTGGGTGGCGAGGAAGGCGCTCAGCCCCTCCAGCGTGATGTCGAGCGCCAGCACGCCGCCGCCTGGCAGCGCATTGCTGACGCTGAGCCCGGGGCGCCCGAGCAGCGGCAGGTCATAGAGGGGGGAGACCTGCACCTGCCCCGGCGCACGCGCCTGGCGGTACCAGGGCGCATCGCGCGGGTCGCCACCCGGACCGGCCAGGTCACGCTCCGCGATCACGCGCTGGTCGTCGCCGAGGAAGATCCAGTGCTCGCGGCGCCCGTCGCCATCGGCCGGCGCGGCGCTTTCGCGAAGGATGAAGCGGGTGCCGGCGGGTGGTTCGGCGGGGGCGGCGACGGCGGGCGCCAGCGCGGCGAAGCGCAGCACCTGGCGCAAGGTGCCGTCCGGGAAGCCGACCGAGATGCCCTGCACCGCCGGTTCGACGGAGAGGATGCGGAGCAGCGCCGCGACGTCGCGCTGGCCCGGCACGCTGGTCTCCGCCAGCGGCCGGAAATCCGGCAGCACGTCCGTGGTGGTCAGCACCGGCCGCAGCAGCGCCCGGCTGCGCGCGGCGACGAGCTGCGCCGCCTGCGCCAGGCTGCGCTCGGCGGTCGACACCGCGACCTCCCCGCCGGTGGAGCGGAACACCAGCACCACCGCCGCCATGCCCAGGGTGAAGATCAGGGCGAAGGCGGTGAGCAAAGTGACCGTGAAGCTGAGGCGCAGCCGCGGCATCAGGCGCTGTCCCCGCCCTCGGCGAGGGCCGCGGCATGAAGGGCGCGGGCGTGATCGCGCGGCAGCCGATCGAGCGCCGCCGCCGCCGCATCCGGCGTGACGGCAGCGAAGCCGAGGTGTCGCGCCGCACGGCCGAAAGCGGCGACCTGCGCCCGGCCGGATGCCTGCAATCCGAAGGCGACCCCGGTCGGCGTGGTCTCGGGCAGGATGCGCAGGAAGCCGAGCCGCCCGGCGAAGCGCGCGACATGGTCGGGCGCCGGCTGGCCGGAAGCGCGGCGTTCGGCCGCCAGCGCATCGCTCAACCGCCAGCCGAGGCTGGGGCAGAGACTGCCCATCAGGTCGGCTTCGCGGGCCAGATGCGGCAGCAGTGCCGGCCCCAGCGGCCTGGTGAATTCCGTCGTCAGGATCAGGTCATGCACCGACGCGGTGATGCCCGGCGCGATGCCACTCTCCGCCAAGATCGCCGCGGTCGCGTCGGCGGATTGCCGTTCCAGCCGGCCGGCGGGGCCGGTCTCGATGCCGTCATGCAGCAGGTCATGCCCGGCCATGGCGAGCACGCCGATCGCGGCTTCCTCCGGGCTCAGCAGCCCGGCGGCGCGGGCCGCGCCACAGAGCCAGCCCATCGCCAGCGCCGCTTCGGCCTGATGATGGCGGTCGTGGTAGATCGGCTCCGTCCCCGGCGGGTAGCCGGCGCCGTGCCGCTCCACCGCCGCCCCGATCGCCCGCGCCGCGTCCAGCAGCGCCGGCTGGCCTGACCAGGCCTCGCCCAGCGCCGCGCGCATGGCGGTGCCGGCGGCCTCGACGGCATCCGGTGGCCCGGCGCGGCGGGCGATGAAATACACTTCCGCCTCAGCCAGTGAGGCAGGCGGGGAAGCGGTGTCGGGAAGGGTCATGGGAACCACGGCATTCTGATACAAGCCCGCACCTGCACCGGTGTCACGGCAGCGGAGCGGCGCATTCGGTGGTTTCGGACAAGCTTCATCAGGCTGTCACCGACGCCCGCGCTTCAGCGGGCGGCCGCCAGCAGCGCCAGGGCGTGCCGCGCGATCATGCCTTCTTCGTCCGTGCGGCGGACCAGCACGCGTGTGGCGGCGCCGGGCGGCGAGATCCCCGGCGCATTGGCCAGGTTGCGCTCGGGGTCGACCGCGATGCCGAGGAAGCCGAGGCCGTCGCAGATCCGCCCGCGCAGCGCGCGCGCGTTCTCCCCGATGCCGGCGGTGAAGACCAGCGCATCGATGCCGCCCATCGCGGCGGCCAGGGCGCCGATCTCGCGCCGCACCCGATAGGCGAAATACGCGAGCGCCCCTTCGGCCTCCGGGGTGCCGGCGGCCTCGATCTCGCGCATGTCCTGGCTGACGCCGGACATGCCTTTCAGGCCGCTCTCATTATAGAGCAGGCGGGTCAGCGCCGCGGCATCCATCCCTTCCGCCTGCATCAGGTGCAGCAGCACGCCGGGGTCGATCTGGCCGCTGCGGGTGCCCATCGGCACGCCATCGAGGGCGGTGAAGCCCATGCTGGTGTCGACGGCACGTCCGCCGGCGATGGCGCAGAGGCTGGCGCCATTGCCGAGATGCGCGACCACCAGCCGGCCGGCACCGAGCGCCGGATCTTCGGCCGCGAGGCTGGCGGCGATGAATTCGTAGGACAGGCCATGGAAGCCATAGCGGCGGATGCCCTGGGCATAGAAGCGCTGCGGCAGCGCGTAGGTATCGGCGACCCAGGGCTTGGCGCGATGAAAGGCGGTATCGAAGCAGGCGACCTGGGCGACGCCCGGGAACGCTTCGGCGGCGGCGCGGATGCCGGCCAGGTTGTGCGACTGATGCAGCGGCGCCAGCGGCACCAGCGCCGCGATCCGTTCCAGCACCGCGGCATCGACCAGCACCGGGGCGGTGAGATCCGGCCCGCCATGCACGACACGATGGCCGACGGCCAGGATCGGCCGCTCGCCGAACTGTCCGTCCAGCCAGCCGATCAGCACCGCCAGCGCCGCGGCGTGGTCGCGCGGCGCATCCGTGCCGCCCCAGCGCTGTTCGGCCAGGACCTGCTTCGCCGCGTCGCGGGCGAGGAAATGCGGTGCCGCGCCGATGCCTTCCATCTGGCCATTGGCGATCAGCGCCGGATCGGCCGCATCGGTCGCGAAGACCGAGAACTTGATGGAGGAAGAGCCGGCATTGAGAACCAGGACCAGCCCGCTCATGCGGCGGCCTCCGCCAGGAGGGAGGTGCCGGTGCTGCGCCAGTGCTGGTAGAGCACCGCGAGTGCCGCCGACATCAGCCGCGCATGTTCGTCATCGGCGCGGCTGGTCAGCATCACCGGCACCCGGGCGCCGCAGACCAGGCCGCTGGTATCCGCGCCGGACAGGAAGACCAGCTGCTTGGCCAGCATGTTGCCGGCTTCGAGGTTCGGCGCCACCAGCACATCGGCGCGGCCGGCGACGGAGGATTGCAGCCCCTTGGTCCGCGCGGCGCCGAGATCGACCGCATTGTCCATGGCCAGCGGCCCGTCGACGATGCCGCCCTTGATCTGCCCACGCTCCGCCATCTTCGAGAGGATGGCGGCGTCGAGCGTGGAGGGGATCTTGATGTTGATCGTCTCGACCGCGGACAGCACGCCGACCCGCGGCTCCGCCAGGCCGATGGCGCGCGCCAGGTCGATGGCGTTCTGGGTGATGTCCGCCTTGGTCAGCAGGTCCGGCAGGATGTTGATCGCCGCATCGGTGATCGACAGCAGCCCCTCCCGCCCCGGCACGTCGAGCACGAAGACATGGCTGATCCGGCGGCCGGCGCGCAGGCCGCCATCGGCCTTGGTGACCTCTGCCAGCACCTCGTCCGAATGGATATTGCCCTTCATCACCGCCTGGGCGATGCCCTCATGCACCATGGCGACGGCGCGGGCGGCGGCGGCATGGGCGGATGCGGTCGGCTCGATGCGGACGCCGTCCAGCGACCAGCCGATCGCCGCGGCGGCGGCGCGGATCTCGGCCTCCGGCCCCACCAGGATCGGCTCGATCAGCTCTTCCTTGGCTGCCTCCCAGGCGCCGCCGAGGGAATTGTCGTCGGTCGGGGCCACCACCGCGGTCGGCAGGCGCGGCACGCCGCGGCAGGCTTCGAGCAGCCGGCCGAACTTGCCGCGCTTGCGCAGCGCGAGGGCCGGCAGCTGCACGCCATCGGTGACCATGCGGGTGGCGGGCGCCCGCACGATCGCCTCGCCCTCGACCAGCAGCGTCTCACCCGGCCCGGTCAGCCGGCAATCCAGCACCACCACGCGATCCGCGCGCTTCTCCCGCACCACGACGGTAACGGTCGCTTCCTCACCCGGATGCAGGCGGTCATGGAAGCGCAGCGACTGGCTCAGATAGACGGTGCCCGGCCCGGGCAACTGGTTGCCCAGCACCGCGGAGAACAGCGACCCTGCCCACATGGACGGCGCGGCCGGGGCGACGCCCGCTTCCTGCTCCGCTTCGTCCGGCAGGTTCAGCGGGTTCACATTGCCCGAGGCATGCGCGAAGACGATGAGGTCGTTCAGCGTGCAGACGCGTACCAGCCGCGCGCTTTCGCCGATGGCGATCTCGTCCCAGGTGCGCCCCGTCAGCGAAGGCGTCCGGACATGGGGATCGCGGAGCTGGGGAGCATCGTGCAGGGACATGATCGGGTGACCTCCGCCGGCTGGGCATCTCAGGTGCCCCGCCCGGCATGGGCAGCCCGGTGGGGCGCGATGGGCGGAGGCTAGTGCAGCTTCGGGACCCGATCACGTGATCAAACAAAGTCGCGTCCAGCGGGGCGGCGGCAGGCCGCCGCCCCGCCGGGTATCACTCCGCCGGCACGGCGGCCACGCTGCCGAAGCTCGGGTCGCGGGTTTCGCTGGCCGCCACGCCGACCACCCGCGGCACCGAGCGGCGCTCGGCGTCGAGGCGGGCGATCAGGAGGGAAGCGCGCTCGGCGCTGCCCAGCAGGGCCAGGATGGCGCCCCGCTCGGCCGGCTTCACCGTATCGCCGAGGCGCAGGCAGCGGGCGCGCAGGTCGAGCAGGTCCTGGTCGCGGCTGTCGGTACGGCCGGCCGAGACGGGGCCGCCCGGCAGCACCGCGCGGAGCGCGTTGCCGATGATGTCGAGCGCGGCGTCGACCAGTTCCCGCGCTTCCGGGGAGAATTCCTCCCGCTTCACGCGGCGGGCGGTCTGGTGCAGCGTTTCGCCGACGCTGCCCGCGAAATCGGCTTCCTCGATCAGGCTGGCGACCAGGTCGGCCTGGGCATGCGGCATGCCAGGCACGAAGAGCCGCGCGGCGAAGCTGCGGGTGTCGCGGCCGAGCGTGTCGAGCGCCAGGTGGTGCTCGTCCAGGTTCCTGGGCGCCGTGGCGGCACCGCGGGCACTGTCGAGGTAGAGCGTGGCGCCCTGCAGGTAGCGGTCGATTTCCTGCCGCAGCGCCGGTACCGCGCGCGGCAGGTCGCCGAACATTTCCGCCTGCAGGTATTTCGGCACCGAGTAGTCTTCATCATCCTCGGCGGCGCTGCGGCCGACCCGGGACAGCACCCGTTCGAACACGCCGGTGAAGGGGAACAGCACGGCGGTGTTGAAGATGTTGAAGAAGGTCGAATACAGGCCGACCGCGACCGGGACCAGCGGGAAGGTCTCGCGGCCGCTGACCATCACCGGCACGCCCGGGTCGCCGCCGAACCAGCCCATCGCCCAGCGCAGCACGTCCATCGAGAGGAAGAAGAGTGGGATGGTGATCATCACGCCGATGATGTTGAAGGAGATATGCGCGTAGGCCGCGCGCTTGGCGTTGCGCGACAGGTTGAGCGAGGCCATCCAGGAGGTGATGGTGGTGCCGAGGTCGGCACCGAGCGAGAAGGCGACCGCGGTCTGCCAGTCGAGCACGCCGGCCGAGCCCAGGCCCATGACGATGCCGATGGTGGCGGAGGAGGAGTGGATCAGCGCGGTCACCAGCGCCGCGGTGCCGACGCAGACCAGCAGGCCGACGAAGGTGTCGGCGCGCAGGCCGGAGATGACGGACATCACTTCCGGCATCGCGCGCAGCGGGCGCAGGCCGCCGGTCATCAGGTTCAGGCCGTAGAAGATCAGCGCGAAGCCCATGCAGGCCAGCGCGATGTTCTTCACCTTCTCGCTTTTGGCGAAGATGTGGACCAGCGCGAAGATGCCGCCGAGCAGCGGCCCGAGCGGCAGGGCGATCAGCCCGTTGCCGAGGGTGGTGC